>JARLIR010000160.1 GCA_031291635.1 Rhizomicrobium sp.
AACCGGCATGCCAAGCTGCGAATATTCGCGCAGCTTGTTGCGCAAGGTGCGGATGGAAATACCCAGGATATTGGCGGCATGGGTGCGATTGCCCAGGCAATGATCCAGCGTATCCAGAATAAGGTCGCGCTCGACATCGGCAACAGTGCGTCCGACCAGACCGCGCGTCACCGCAGCCGCGGATTCCACGGCGGTGCGCACCGGCGGCGGCAGATCGGTGGAACCGCCAGCAAAAGTGGCGCTGCCGACTTGTTTGCCATCTGGCAAGCGGATTGCTTCCGGCCCGATCTCGTTGCCATTGGCGAGCAACACCGCGCGATGCAGCGTGTTTTCCAATTCGCGCACATTTCCCGGCCAGGGATGCTGGATCAAAACCCGCTCGGTGGCATGGGCGATGGGGCGGAAGGCGACGCCATTGGCTTCGGCATATTTGCGCGCGAAGTGACGCGCCAGGGCCAAAATATCCTTGGGCCGTTCGCGCAAGGCCGGCAGGCGCAAATTCACGACGTTGAGGCGGTAGAGCAAATCCTCGCGGAAGGTACCCTTTTTGACCGCTTCGGCCAGATCGCGGTTAGAGGTCGCGATGATGCGGATATCGACCCGCACCGGGCGCGTGCCGCCGACGCGATCAATTTCACGCTCCTGAATGGCGCGCAGCAGCTTGGCCTGCAGGCGCGAATCCATCTCGCTGATTTCGTCGAGCAGCAGGGTGCCGGTATTGGCTTCCTCGAATTTGCCGATGCGCCGGGCGATGGCGCCAGTGAAGGCCCCTTTTTCATGCCCGAAGAGTTCGGATTCGAGCAGGTTCTCCGGGATGGCGGCGCAGTTGACGGAAATGAACGGGCGGTCCGAGCGGTTCGATTTCTTGTGAACGTAGCGGGCCAGCACTTCTTTACCCGTGCCGCTCTCGCCGGTGAGCAGGATCGAGGCTTCGGAGGGTGCCACTTGATCGGCCAAAGTGATGACAGCCAGCATCGACTCGTCTTCGGCGATCATCTGGTGGCTTTCGTCGGCCACCGCCGCAAACACAGCCGCGATCAATTCCGGATCGGGCGGCAAGGGCAGATATTCCTTGGCGCCGGCGCGGATCGCGTCGACCGCTTTGCGGGCATCGGTGCCCACGCCGCAGGCCACCACGGGGGTGCAGATATGTTCCGCCGCAAGGCCGCGCACCAAAACGCCGATATCGAGAATGACATCGCACAAAACGAGGTCAGCACCAGAGCCGCCGCGCAAAATGGCCAATGCCATATCGATGGTGGAGGCGTGCGTGACCTTGGCCCCGCGATCCATGGCGATCTTGGTGGCCGTGCCGATCTGACCCGAGAGGGAGCCGACGATGAGTAGCCGCATGGTTTAAATCCTTATCCTTACGGTCCAGGTCAGTTTGCGCCGGCCTTGATGATTTCTGTCATGGTGACGCCGAGCCGGTCTTCGACCAGCACGACTTCACCGCGGGCCACCAGGCGATCATTGACATAAATGTCGATGGCCTCGCCGACTTTGCGGTCCAGTTCCACGATCGTCCCTTTGGCAAGCTTGAGCAGATGGCTCACTTCCATGGACGATTTGCCGAGCACCGCCGAGACTGTCACCGGAACGTCGAACACCGCTTCCAGATCCTGGGCGGTATGTTTGACTTCGGCCTCGCTGGTATTGGCTCCGGTCAGGAGCGCGGGCGCGCCGGCGTCATTCGACTCGTGCGAGAGATCGGGCAGATCCACGTCATCGATTCCTGCCATGGGTTATCCTTTTCTGCTCAAACCGGATTGCGACAGGTGGCGAGAGATCACTTCTTCTATCGCCTCTTCCAATTTTTCCATGCTGCGTTCGGCACCGCCGCCGCGCCATTCGATGCGACAATCCGCACCCATGATGCTACCGTCCGAGGTGGCCACCAGCCGTCCCTCATAACCGACATCCAAAGACAGCTCTTCGAGCTTGTCCTTGATGGCTTCGACCACCGCCGGTGCGGCGCGCAATGTGATGCGGGGCTCGGCGATGGCTTGATGCATGGCTTCGCGCAACACCAGTTCGACATCGCCTTCGGGCGCCAGACGCACGGCGACATGCGCCAGCTTTTTGGCGGCGACGAGGGCAAGCTCACTGGCTTCCTGGCGCATGATTTCGAGTTGGTCCTGCGCCCGCCCCATGGCATCCTGAACGATGGCGCAAAGCTGCTGCACGGCGGAAGCGGTGGCTTCGGCGGCGCGAACCTGACCCATTTTCATTCCGCTTTCACGGGCGCGGTTCAGCATGTGGTCGAGCTCTTCCTGCGTCATCACCTTGCGTTGGCGGGCGCGGGCAGCATTCGAGACCAGATCGCCTTCGACGCGAAACTCGGTATCGAATTTGAATTTTGTGATCTCCGCCATGGTCAGTACACCAACTCGTCTTCGCCCTGTTTACTGGCGATCATGATTTCACCCTTGTTGGCGAGATCCTTGGCGACATTGACCATGCGCATTTGCGCCTCGTCGACGTCCTTGAGGCGCACGGGGCCCATCGCTTCCATATCTTCTTTCAGGATTTTCCCGGCGCGTTCGCTCATGTTGGAGAAGAAAACGTCGCGCAGGGAATCGGTGGCGCCTTTGATGGCGAGGGCCAGTTTGTCTTTTTCGACATGCCGCAGCAGGGTCTGGATCGAGCCCGGATCGAGCTTGCCCAGATCTTCGAAGGTAAACATCAAAGCCTTGATGCGCTCGGCGCTGTCGCGATTGCGCTCTTCCAAGGCAGTGACGAAGCGATTTTCCGTCTGGCGGTCGAAATTGTTGAAGATTTCGGCCATCAACTCATGGGCGTCGCGCTTGGCTGTGCGCGCCAGGTTGGACATGAATTCGACGCGCAAGGTGCGCTCGACCTTGTCGAGAATGTCTTTCTGCACGCTTTCCATGCGCAGCATGCGCTGCACCACTTCGAGCGAAAATTCTTCCGGCAGGGCGGCGAGGACGCGCGCGGCATGCTCAGGTTTGATCTTGGACAGCACCACCGAAACGGTCTGGGGGTATTCGTTCTTGAGGTAATTGGCCAGCACCGTCTCGTTCACATTGCCAAGCTTGTCCCACATGGTGCGGCCGGCCGGGCCGCGGATTTCTTCCATGATGGTGGCGACGCGTTCTTGCGGCATCATCCGGTTCAAAAGGCGCTCGGTGGATTCGTAGGAACCCATCAAGGAGCCGGTGCCCGACAACTGGCCAACAAAATCCACCAGCAGCTTTTCCACCAAGGCAGAGGAAATCGTGCCCAGATTGGACATGATCTGCGAGATTTCCTTGATCTCGTCGTCATCCATCATCTGCCACAGCTTGGTCGAATGCTCTTCGCCCAAGGCCAGCATCAGGATGGCGGACCGCTCTGCGCCGGAAAGTTGGCGCATATCGTCTTTGGCGGATTTGGTGGGGCGGGCCATCGATTACACCGGTTGATGCAGCCAGGAGCGCAGGATCGCCAGCGCTTCCTCGGGATGAGAGTTGACGACTTCACCGACTTTTTTGACCGAGGATTCGCGCACCTGACCTTCGATGCGCGAGATGTCGATCATATTTTCAACCTTGTTCACCACCCCGGGCTCGTTGCCATCCTCATCGCTGGGCGCGGGCAATTGCGCAGCGGCGGACTGATTGGGTAAGGCCGTGCGCGAGAAGGTGACGGTGGATCCCGAAAGCGGGGCAAACATGCGCTTGGTCAGCGGCCTGAGAACAAAGAGGCCAATCAACAGCGCGGTGAGCGAGAAGATGCCGGCCTGGATGATCTTGAACCAGGAGGCACTGTCGAGACCCAAAAGCGGGGTGGGGGCAGCGGTGCCGACGGTGGTATCGACGCGGGCGAAGGGCATGTTGACGACCTGCACCATATCGCCGCGGGCGGCGTCATAACCGATGGCGGAGCGCACCAGCCCCTCGATCTGCTTCATTTCCTCGGCACTGCGCGGCGCATATTTGCCAAGCTTGTCTTCGCCGTCGACGACCACAGCCACCGAAACTTTTTTCACCGTGCCTTGATCGACCACGGAGGTTTTGACGGTTTTGGATATTTCGTAGTTGGTGGTTTCTTCGTTGCGGCCGGAATTGGATTTGGTGGCATCCCCACCAGCCTGCTGCTGGCCGGGCAAGGCATTGGCGACCGAGACGGGGGCGGCGGCGCCATTGCTGTCAGTGGCATTCTGTTCGACGGTCTGGGTCGAGCGCACCACTTTGGAATCGGGATCGAAGGTCTCGCTGGTCTCGTTGGTGTGGTTGTAATCCATATTGGCCGTCACCTGAGCGCGGACATGGCCTTGGCCGACGATGCTCGACACCATGGATTCGACGCGCTGGCGGATGCGGTCCTCAAAATCGGTGGTGTGCTGTTCTTGCGCCGTGGCGTTGGCGTCCTGGTCTGAGCGCTCGGTGCCGCCCGCGAGCAGGTTGCCCTTGTCATCAATGATGGCGACGCGTTCGGGGTTGAGGCCCTGCACCGCGGCCGCGACCAGATGCTGAATGGCTTGAACCTGGCCTTTGCCCATGGTGCCGCGGGTTTTTAACACCACAGAGCCGGAAGGGTTTTGCTGGTCGCGCGAAAAAATCTGGCGTTCCGGCACCACCAAGTGAACACGCACCGATTCCACACCTTCAATGGTCTGGATGGAGCGGGCCAGCTCGCCTTCGATGGCGCGCAGGCGATTGATGTTCTGGACGAAGGCCGTGGTGCCGAAGGCATCCGACTTGTCGAAAATTTCGTAACCGACACCGGCCGAGGGCAAATTTTCCTGCGCCAGATCCATCCTGAGCTTGGTGACCTGATCGGAGGGCACCATGATCGTGCCGCCATCGGCTTTCAGCTCATATGGAACATTGAGGGCATCGAGCTTGGTGGCGACGGCCGAAGCCTCGCGCTGTTCCAGCCCGGAAAACAGGATGGCCTTGGGCGGAGTGGACAACACGCCCGCCGTATAGAGAAAGAATGCGGTGAGGGCGGCCGCTACGCCCGCCATGACGCCGAAGCGTGCAGCACCGATCGCTTTGATAAAATCCGGCAATGCCAACTCCCTGCCTGGGGCTGGGAGTGTGTGTCCCCGGCCCTGCTAGGCAAACATTGCCGCCCTGGGAGTAAAGGCCCGCTTAACGAGCGTGGTAATCAGTATTAGCCCGTCCGCTTTTTTGCGCTTAACAAAACCTTACCAGCGGTTTTTACAATTCATGCGGGCGTGCGGCAGCGCGCCGCAAAACAAAAAGCCCGGCCCCTTGCGGGACCGGGCGGATCGCCAGCACACCATTCAGGTGCAGCCTTAGTTCCGGTATTGCTGAACGCGCGTCGCCCTGAGACCCGCGAGACCGAAACGGTCGATGGCGCGTTGCCAGGCCAGAAATTCTTCTACCGTTAGCGTGTAACGGCGGCAGGCTTCGTCCAGGCTTAAAAGTCCGCCGCGTACCGCAGCGACAACCTCCGCCTTGCGGCGTATCACCCAACGTTTGGTGTTGGGCGGGGGCAGATCAGCCATAGTCAAAGGGCTGCCGTCCGGCCCGATGACGTAACTTGCGCGTCCCCTGCGGTCTTCGCCCATGATCATGTTACTCCTCACTCCACAACACACGCCCAAAGTAACCGTGCCGCCTTAAAACTTTGGGCAATAGGTGCGGTAAACAGTTTGCCAAGATCATCCGTACACTTTCGATTATACAACGGCGCCCGGCGCCTTCATGAAGTAAAGACGCCGGAAATTTGTGTTAACGCGCCATTTGCAGAAGTTCATCGAGCATCGTCGAAGCGGTGGTGACAATCTTCGATGCCGCTGAGTAAGCACGCTGAGTGGTGATCAAATCGGTAAATTCGGTGGCCAGATCGACCGTCGATTCTTCCAAGCTCTTGGATTCGACTGTTCCGGCGCCGCCGAGATTGGCTTCGTTGATCGTGGGCGAGCCGGAGGACACCGAGGTGGTGAAGGCGTCGCCCGAGACCTGCGTCAAGCCGTCCACGTTGGCAAATGTTGCCAGCGGAATTTTGTAGACCTTCTGCGACAAACCGTTGGTGAACTGGGCCGTGATGATGCCATCCTTGTCGATGGAAACACCCGCCAAGCTGCCGAACAGGGCACCGTTGACGCTGGACGACGCCATATTCGACGAATTGTCGAACTGGGTGACGCCGTCGGAACTGTTCAGCGAACCGAAGTTCATCGCAATGCTCTGCGGCTGCAGGCCTGAGGTGGTCGGATCCCACGGCATGGAGACATTGAATTTGCCGTCGGTCGAGGTGACCAGGGCGCCCGAGCTGTCATGCGAGGTGACGCCGGCGAGGGTGCCGTCGGAATTGAAGCTGACGGTGCCGTACTGAACCAGGGCCGGCGTCGCGCTGACCAGCGCAGAGGCAGAATTCAGTTTGCTGGCAGCACCCTGATAGGAAACTTCATACTGCCAGGTGTTGGCGCTCGTCTTCACATAGGACAGCTGCAGAGGCTGCTGGCCGCCTTGGGTGTCATAAACATTCAAGGTGCGCTGAAAATCAGCCGTCACACCACCATTGGCCACGCTCGCAACCGCGCTGGCGGCGCCGCCGGTCAAGGGCAGCGTCGTACCATCCGCGCTATATGTCGCGGCGGCAGTGTTGGTGGTGGTGCTGGATTGCAGATTGATCTTGGCGCTGGCCGTTGTCGTCGCGTCGGCCTTGCCCGTAAGGGAGGAGGCGTTGATCAAGGTCATGTCATTGCGATCCGACGGCACGTTGCCGTTGGAGTCGAGCTGCCAGCCCAAGAGGTAAAGACCAGCCGAATTTTTCAGGTAACCCGCCGAGTCCGGCGTGAAGTTACCAGCGCGGGTATAAGCGCGGGCCGTGGTGTTGTCCGTGGAAGCCGACACCACGAAGAAGCCGTTACCGGAGACCGCCATGTCTGTGGTCGATGTGGTCGCCTGCAACAGACCCTGTTCGGAGACGTTCTGCCCGGTATTCGACACCACCGTGGCGCTACCGGCGTTGCCGCTGGTTCCGGCCGAGGCGAGCAGCGTATTGAAATTGCTCGTGGCCGTCTTATAGCCGACGGTGTTCACGTTCGCGATGTTGGCGGAGGCCACGCTAAGGGCGTTCGAGTAGGCACTGAGGCCCGCGACGCCAGTCATCATTGCACCGTAGAGAGACATTTTCCTTTTCCTTGGTCAGCTTTCGCGGTCTTCGCCGCTTGGCCGATCCCCATCTCAGTGCGGTCGTTTCTCGTCCGCGATTTCAGTTGCGGTTTTCTAATTCGTGACCATCGTCGCGCTGGTGAGCGGGACTTCGGCGTTACCGATGACAAGCATTGGGCTCGACCCTGACATGTCGACCCCGGAAACTGTTGCCGAGGAAGCCACCGACGTCGTGACTTTCTTACCGGCGCTATCTTGCGAGGAGACGGTCATTGTATAGAGGCCGTCCGGCTGGACATCGCCTTGCGCGTCCTTGCCGTCCCAAGTGAATTTGTGCGTGCCCGAGGTGGCATCGCCGGCCGCGGAGTAGACCACATTGCCGCTCGAATCTTTGACTGTCAGCGTGGTGGCGGCCGCGGCGTTGTCGTTGGAGTAGGCCCAAGTGGCGCTGCTGTTCGCCAGTGTGCCCGAGCCATCCGTAAGGGTGACGTTCTTGCCGAGATAGCTCATCGCCAGATTGCTGGATTGGTTGCTCGACAGCGAGATCAGCGAGTCCAGCTTGGTATTGGTATCCAGCTGCTGCTCCACCTGGCTGTATTCCACCAATTGCTGGGTGAACTGGTTGGAGTCCATCGGCGAGGTGGGATCCTGGTTCTGCAGCTGCGTCGTCAGCAGCGTCAGAAAGGTCTGGAAATTAGAGGTCAGCGAGGTGCGCGCAGCCGACGTGCTCGAGCTCGTGGTGCTGGCGGTATTGGTTGTGGGGGTACTGCCGACGGCGGTTGTCATGATCTACCTCAGACTCTGATGTCCAGCCGCACGGAATTGGGTGCATAGCTGCCTTGAGAGGAACGGGATTGCGAAGCATCGGTTGCGAGGACGGCGGCAGCCGATAGAGAACGGCGGCGCGCTTGGCCCCCGGCCTCGTTTTGCTGCTGGTATTGTTCGCGCAGCGAGAAATTGAGGCCGTTGTTCGAAAGATTGAGACCGGCATCCTGCAGGGCGCGATTGAGGCTCGAAGAGTCGCGCTGCAACAGATCGAGCGTTTGCTGCTTGTCGGCGACCAGCGTGGCTTGCGCCTGACCGCTGTCGTCTACCGTCAAGCGAACCTGGACCCGGCCAAGCTCCGCCGGATCGAGGCGAATATCGAAATGGTGCAAGCCTTCGGCCGAACGCGCCGCGATGGTGAGGCCAAGCTTGTCGAATGGCGTGGCGGCGTCGCTATCGGGCTTCTGCGCCGTAACCTCAACCTTGGCGGTCACAGTATCGGGAGCAACCGGGGCCAGAGGATTGGCGGGCGGCGTCACGGTGCTGCCATCGGGCGAGGCGGGCTTTTCGGGGCTCACCACAGCAGCGCGGACGCTATCAATATGGACCGGTTTGGCGTCGGCCGTGGCGACCACTGGGGAGGTCTGCGCGGCGGCTGGGCGATCATCGCCCATCGGCGTCGAGTTTGGCCCGCTCTCGGATGACTTGTCGGAGGCGGTGCGCGCCTTGGCTGCCGCTGCGGGTTTGGTTTTCGGATCGGCTTTGGCGCCCGAAGGCGTGCCAGCGGCTTGGTCGCTAGCCTGGTTCGCGGCCTGCGCCGCGGCCTGCGTGCCGGCTTGAATGCCAGTTTGGGCGACCGCTTTGACCGCCATCGCGTTGGCCGCTGTGCCAGTCACCGGGGCGGCCGGTGTGGCCGGGATCGGAGCGGCGGCGAAGGCCGCCATCATGGCTTGAGCGGTTTGCGCGCTGTTCGGGTCTGCGGCCGGCGCAGCGGCTGTGCTGGCAGCATCGGTGCGCGCCGCGGCGGCATCGTCATTCGCGGCCGCGGTTTTCACCGCTTGATCCGTCGCCGCCTGATCCGTTACCGGCTGCTCCGGAACGGTCGGCGCGGGCTGGGATGCCGCGATCTGGTTGTCACTTTTTGTGTTGGCTGCCGTCGCAGCGGTTTGTGCTGCTGCGGTCGCGTTGTTCTGGCGCAATTCCGATTTGTGGCTTGCCGTCTTTGCCTGTGCGGTATGCGAAGTCTGAGCGGCCTGCGCCGTGTGTGAAGCCTGCTCGGTCTGAGTGGCCTGCGAAGCCTGAGTGGCTTGCGAAGCCTGAGTGGCTTGCGAAGCCTGAGTGGCTTGCGAAGCTTGCGTGGCCTGAGCGATCTGCGAGGTCTGCGATGCGTAAGCGGCCTGCGACGCCTTGGCGTCTTGGGTGTTCTGGGGGGCGGTTGGCGCCAGAGCACTCGGCGTTGCCGTCGGCGCTAAGCTCTGCGAGGCCAGAATCTGTGCCTGCTGGGGTGTGTCGGTTGTTGCCGGGCTAACGGCTGGCTGGTTGGCCGTTGTGGCGTTCGCTGCCACTGTTTGCGGACCAGTCGGCGCGGGTGCGGGCTGGGACGTGGGTTGGGCGGGCGTTGCCGGCTGTTGTGCCTGCGGGGCCACCGACCACTGCGCCGCGAAAAGGATGGCAGCACTGGCCGCGGCGTCACCGCTGGCGGTCTCTTTCGTATTGGCCGGAGTATTGGCCGGGGCTGTCTGATCGTTTGCCGCGGGCGGCGTCGCCGTGGTGGTCGAGGCGGCGAGGGTATCGGCGGTTATCGCGAGGCTGGCCGGCGTCTTCACACCCGGCAAAACCGGTGTGCTGGTGTCAGCAGGCGTGGTGGCATCCTTCGAGGCCGAAAAGCGCGCCAGCAAAGCAGCGATATCGGACGGTGTCCCATTGGAGGCGGTATCGGTCATCAGCGAGGTCGCCGGAAGGATGGCATTGTTCGCGACGGTGACCGGGCTGCTGGCGTTCAGAGCAGCGGCAGCGGGATTTTGCATCAGCGCCATCATAGTGGTGTTGGCGCTTGTGGTCGGTTGGGCCTGAGCGAGCGTCACGCCCGACGTGCCGGCATCGGTGATCTGCTGTAACAGCGCGCCGAACACCGCATCGATGCTCGCCGGTGTTGCCACGCTAGCCTGATGGGCTGCGGGCATCACACTCTTGACTGTTACGACATCCACCACGTGAGCGGTCCATCCAGATTGCCTAGCTCCTGTAGCAAAGGCCGGACCAAGTTTTTCAGGCGCGCAAATCCTGCATTCTGCTGCTGGAGAGTGGGGGGCTAGGGCAAAATCGGTGCGGCACCTTCTGCCCTGCTCGGCAAGTTCTGCCGCGTGCCGCCTCAGCAAAACCGCGAATTACCGCCCTCTAGCCAGCGCAAATACTGGCACGGGCCTTGCGATCAGTTCAGCGGCGACACTGTATTTATGGACGCGCAACCTTGGGACTGAACGGCATCCTCTCTGGCGCACTGACCTCGTTGCAGGCGAATACGTCTGCGCTAAAGGTCACGTCGCAGAACATTGCGAACCTCAATACCGCGAACTATGCCCGTCGCGTGGTCGACTTCGGCAATCTCGGTGCTGCTGGTTCACCAGTAGGTGTGACGGTCGAAGATGTTCGCCGCGTCACCGATCAGTATCTCACGCAGGAAGCGCTGACAGCGACCTCCACCTCTAATCAATGTGATGCGCAAAGCACCGCGTTCGACCAGATCAATACCTTTCTGGGTTCGCCCGGCGACGGCTCGGCGCTGACCACCAAGCTCAATAATATCTTCACCGCCCTCGGTGCTGCCCAATTGTCGCCGACCTCCTCGGTCAACCAGGGCAGTGTCGTCAGTTCGATGAAGTCCTTAGCTTCGTCGATCTCTTCCTTGTCCAGCTCGCTCGATACGCTCGGCAACCAGACCGACGCCCAGCTCGGCCAATCGGTGCAGCAGGCCAGTTCGCTGATCAAGCAGGTCTACGATTACAACCAGTTGATCAAGACGGCGGGCGCCCACGGCAATACCGATACGACTTATCTCGACCAGCGCGACACGGCCCTCAACAGCCTGGCGCAGCAGATGGATATTAAAGTCGCGCCCCAGGATGACGGCTCGGTTCTGGTCACCACCCAGGATGGCCTCAATCTGGTCGGCGATTCCTATGCCAAGCTGTCTTATACGCCGGGCAGCAACGGCGTTTATGGAACTATTTCGGCGCAGGATACCAATGGCACTTCGGGCAATCCGATTGGCGCCGCGCAAACCCTCGATTCGCATCTGACCAGCGGCACGATGCGCGGCCTGATCGATATGCGCGACACCACGATCGGCGGCTTGAAGGCCGAAGTCGGCACTTTTGCCAAAACCGTGGCGCAGTCCTTCAACCAAGTGCACAATGCCAACAGCTCCTATCCCGCGCCCACCACGATGACGGGCAGCGATACGGGGCTGCTGGCTTCGGATTCCTTGAATTTCTCCGGCCAGACGACGATTTCGCTGACTGATTCGTCGGGCACGTTGCAGCACACCGCAGCCATCGATTTCAGCGCCGGCACCATCACGGTCGATGGCTCCGCGTCCTACAGCTTCACCAATTCGATTGGCGCCTTCACCACCCAGCTCAACAGTGCCCTCACTTCTGTGGGCGGCTCGGCGAGCTTCACGGATGGTCAGATGTCGCTCAGCGGCGGCAGCAGCGGCTTGGTGATGACCAATCCCACCGCCAACAGCGGTCAACGAGCGGGCACCGGCTTCTCCCAGTTCTTCGGCCTTAACGATCTCTTCACCACCTCGGTGCCGAACATCACCACGACCGGCATGGTGGCGAGCGATAATCTCGGACTTGCGGCCAACGGCCAAGTCAACTTCGTGCTCAAGAATGCTGCTGGTGCTGTCGCCGCCAAAGTGAGTGTTCCGATCACCGCGGGCATGACGGTCGGCCAAGCCGTTACCGCCATCAATACCGCGCTCGGCAGTAGCGGCTCGGTGAGTCTCGGCAGCGACGGCGCCATCACCACCACGCTGGCCACCAAATACACCAATGGCGGCTATCAGCTGCTGGTCGCCAGCGACACCACTTCGCGTGGCACCACCGGCGTCAGTCTGACGGAGCTTTTTGGTATTGGTGCCAATACAGTCGGTCAGCAAGCCGACAACTTCTCGGTCAAAACCGCGATTGCCAACAACCCCAGCCTCGTCGCGCTCGGCAAAGCCGCGACGACCGGCACGCAAGTTATCGGTTCGGGCAATTCGGCGGGTTTGCAGGCGCTGCAAGCGCTGGCCAGCAGCAAGCAAAGCTTTAGCAAGGCCGGAAGTCTTGCGGCGCAGACATCATCTCTTAGCGATTATGCCGGCGCGGTCTATCAGGACGTCGCCACGAAATCGTCTGACGCTGCCAGCAACAAAACCACCCAGGGTGACCGTTTGACCGAGGCGCAATCGCGCATGTCGGGTAATTCAGGCGTCAATCTCGATGAAGAATTGTCCAACATGATCATCTACCAGCGCTCCTACAGTGCCAGCGCTCGGCTTTTGACCACGGTGGGCGAGCTTTACGACACGCTTCTGAGCATTAAGTGAGGATAGGCTATGTCCGTTGACCGCGTAGCAACCAGCAGCCAAACCAATTACATGCTGACGCAGATCGGCAAGGCGAACGCGAATCTACAGCAGTCCGAAACGCAGGTCGCATCCGGCAAGGTTTCCGACACGTATGCCGGTTACGGCGCCAAGACGGCGGCGCTCGAAGGTGCACGCGCGGCGGCGCAAAAATCCCAAGCCTATCAGGACAACACCAATCTGGCGGTGACGCAGACCGATCTTCAGGATACGCAGCTCACCACTCTTTCTGGTCTTGCCTCGCAGCTCAAATCGACGGTGACGAGCGCCATCGGCAATTCCGACGGCACCAATTTGATGAGCACGGCCGACGGCATTTTTCAGCAAGCGGCCGCGATCTTGAACAGCACCGATGCCAACGGCAATTATATCTATGGCGGATCGGTGACCGATAAGCCGCCTTTCACCGCCACCAAGCTGTCCGATCTGGCGCCCTCGCCGCCGACGCCGACCCCCTCGATCTCGTCATTTTTCCAGAACGACACCATCAAGAAATCGGTGCAGGTCGGCGATGGCCAAACCCAGTCCATCGGCGTGCTGGCCTCCGATATCGGCACCACGCTGATGACGTCCTTGCAATCGCTGTACAACATCGCCGTGGCGCCAACCGGCACCGACGCGTATAAAGGATCGCTCACCGCCACGCAGACTGACGCGCTGTCGACCCAGGTTTTGCCGACAGCCTCCACCGCTGCAACCGACCTCAATGCCGCGACCGCACTCAATGGCGACACCTACAACAGCCTGAAATCAGCGGTTACCAGCCAACAAACCATCAACACAATGTACAGCGGCTTTGTCTCGGACATCGAGCAAGTGGATATGCCGACGGCGCTGGCCAAGCTGAGCTTGGACCAGACCGCCCTGCAGGCGGTCTTGACCGTCACCTCCAAGTTGAACAACCTCAGTTTGCTGAATTTTATGCCGTCGCAGTAAGGCAAGCTGTGGCCGCGCTTGCAGCGCTGGCGGCAAGCCGATAAGACGCGGCCATGATGCCGCATTCCGAAAAACGTCCCCGGATCGTGGCCGCCATGTCGGGCGGCGTCGATTCCTCCGTCACCGCCGCGCTTTTACAGCGCGCGGGCTATGAAGTTGTCGGTATCACCCTGCAGCTATATTCCGGCACCCAGCAGCGCAAAGGCGCCTGTTGCGCGGGCCAGGACATTTACGACGCCAAGCGCGTCGCTGACAAACTCGGCATCGCCCATTACGTGCTCGATTACGAAGAGCGTTTCAAAAAAGCGGTGATCGACGATTTCGCCGACACTTATGCCCGCGGCGAGACTCCCATTCCCTGCGTGCGGTGCAACGAGCGTGTGAAATTCGCCGATCTGATGGTGAGCGCCCGCGAACTTGGCGCCGAGGCCTTGGCCACCGGCCATTATGTGCAGCGTCTGGAGGGCCCTGACGGGGCCGAGATGCACTGCGCCGTCGATGACAGCCGCGACCAGAGCTACTTCCTGTTTTCCACCACGCGGGCGCAGCTGGATTTTTTGCGCTTTCCCTTGGGCGGCATGAGCAAGACCAAAGTGCGCGAAATTGCCGGCGAGCTCGGCCTGGCCAATGCCGCAAAGCCCGATAGCCAAGACATCTGCTTTGTCGCGGGCGATTACAGCGATGTGGTGCGGCGGTTGCGCCCGGAAGCGGGCGAGCCCGGCGACATCGTCGATCTCGAGGGCCGCGTGCTGGGCCGCCATTCCGGGGTGATGCATTTCACCATCGGCCAGCGCAAAGGTCTGGGGCTTTCCGGCAACGAAGACCCGCTCTTTGTCGTCACCATCGATGCGGCCGCGCGCCGCGTGGTGGTGGGGCCACGCTCGGCGCTGGCGGTGCGCGAATTCACCCTGCAGAACCTAAATTGGCTGGCTGATCCGGGGCAAGCGGTCAATTGTTCGGTCAAAGTGCGCTCCATGCGGGCGCCGGTCCCGGCTCAGGTCACGCCTTTGGCCGATGGCGGCGCTGTTGTCGCGCTTTTGACCCCGGAAGAGGCGGTGGCACCCGGCCAAGCCTGTGTCTTCTATAAGGAAACGCGCGTTTTGGGCGGCGGCTGGATCACCAAGCCTTAATCGTCCCCGGCAAAATGGGGACAAAGCGACCAGGAAGGCGGTGAGCTTCTTGACAGCCTCGTGCCTGCCACCTACATCACCCGCCCTCGTGGCAGCGTAGCTCAGTGGTAGAGCAGGGGAATCATAATCCCTTGGTCGGGGGTTCAAATCCCTCCGCTGCTACCACTTCCTCTGTAAAATTGCGGCAAATTCCGAGACCCTCGTCTGGGCTCTCGGAAGCCCGCCCGCGGGCAGCGAGAGCGCCATCGCTGCGGCCTGTGTAGGACCAGTGTCCTTTTTTAGCTGGGTGGGGACCGCTGCGGCGCGCCTTCGCGCAGCGGCCACTCCTTATGACGGGATCACACCGCGCAGTTCTTGGCGATGAACTCCTGATGCATCGGCATAGCCCGAGCGCACTCGCTCACCACGTTCTTGATGTTCTCGAGTGTTGCGGCCACCACGGCAGGATCGAGGGTGTCGGCCAAGGGGTCGTGCTGACGCGGCGTGACACCCTGGCTGGTATAGAGATTGAGCCAGCTTTGCGCCGGGAAGAGGTCGGTGTCCTCGGGCAAAATGCGACCATAACCGCGGAAGAGCTCCAGCCTGTCCTTCAAGCTGTCGGGTTGCGCGATGGTCTTGCAGTGGCGCCAGAAGGCCGTGTCGTCACGTTCCGAGGTCGTGTAGTGGAGCACAAGGAAGTCGCGC
>JARLIR010000161.1 GCA_031291635.1 Rhizomicrobium sp.
CCGCGCCGCCGCCTGCCTGCCGTAGCTTCGCGCCCGAGGCGGTGGAACAAATGTCCTGCCGCCTTTTGCATAAAGGGCGTTAGCTCAAAACCGTTCCAGCAACCGCTCCAGCATCGCCAGCAATTGCGTGATATCGGCTTCGCTCACATCCAGCGGCGGGCGCAAGCGGATGCTGTAGACGCCAGCGCCGAGGAGCAGATAGTTCTCCTCTTGCAAGGCCATTTCGATCAGGCGGCCTTTGTTGCCTTTGCCCCAGACGGTGAAGCCTTGATACAGCCCCAGCCCGCGGACATTGCCGATCTTGGCGGGAAAGCGCGTGACCAACGCGTGCAAACCCTCCAGCAGCAGCGCGGTCTTTGCCGGCACCGCTTCGATCAGCTTTTCGTCTTCCACAATCTGCCATTCGGCAACAAAGCGCACCATATCGACCAGCGCGCCGCCCCAAGTGGAATCAAGCACGCCGACATCCACCATGGAGTTCTTCATATAAACGACGCCATTGCCGAACTTCTTGGCGGTGGCGACGGATTGCGGCGCGTAAGGCACATCGAAGAGATCGATGGCAAAGACGGCGCCGGTCTGCCCGCCCGAGGTTTGCACCTCATCCAAGCCCCAAGGCACATTGTACGTATGGCATAGTTCCGAGAGGCCACTGTAAAATGCGGGATGGGCCAAGCGCTGCCCGCCTGCGCCTTGCATGGTCTCCAGGATCACGCCCGCGACTTCGCCCTGATAAGTTTGAAACAGCGTTTCCAGCGTCGCCAGCGTTGCCTTGGCTTTGTCTTCGTTGAAGGCGTCGGTCTGGCGGGTGTCGATGGCGGGAAATTCGAGCTGCAGATTGCCTGCGATGATGCCCTGAAAATCCCGCGTCGCCATGGGATCATTCTTCAACCGCGTCACGTTCAACGCATAGATCGTGCGGCCGTGGAAAGCCTGATCGAAATAGACAAAGCGCGGGGTCGCGGGCGGCTTGCCTTCGGCGCTGCGGCGATGATGGAACAGGTTGATGAAATACTTCATCATGTTCTCGATCGCTTCGGCGCCGGAATTGACCGAGTAAACCTCAACCCCGGTATCACCCATCACCTTGGGTGCTAGGCGATGCAGCAAACGGTAATAGGCCAGGCATTGCGGCGTCAGAATATCGGGATTGGCGATCTTGGTATTGGCGGCAATCAGAATGGCGCGCGCATAAGCCGGCTCATACAGCCGCGGATGGTTGTAGCCCAAAAGCTTTGAGCCATAGATGCCGCCCCAATCGGTGATGCTATCGCCATCGACTGTGACGATGGTCATGCCGGAGCTTTTTTCCAGATCGACCACGAAAGGGTACGGCTCGGTGATGACGTACTGGGCGAGTTCGTCCAGCATCTGGGCGCTGTGGGGCTTAGGGAAGGTCATGGCGGACACCGGTCAATGCGACGCCGCTCGATACACGGCCTTGGCCGCCAATGCCAGCCTTGTCACACGAGCTGCACCAGCAACACCGCGTTCAGGGCCAAGACCAGCGCCGTACCCGCAATGGCGGCAATATCGGTCAAGCGGGAATTGGCGAACGCCCCCATCAAATCGCGGCGGCGGGTGAACCAGATCAGCGCCAGCATCGGCACCGGCAAGGCGAAGGAGAGCACCACTTGGCTGAGGACCAGCGCCATGGTGGCATTGACGCCCAGCGCCACGACGACGAAGGCGGGCGCCATGGTGATTAGACGCCGCAGCCAGACCGGAATGCGGTAGGTGGTGAAGCCTTGCATGATCATCTGCCCCGCCATCGTGCCGACGGTGGAGCTGGAAATGCCCGAAGCAATCAGCGAGATCAAAAACACCACCGCCGCGCCGGGGCCGAGCAGCGGCGTCAGCATGTGATAAGCGGTCTGGATCTCCGCCACATCGGAATGGCCGCTGTGAAAGGCCGACGATGCCAGCACCACGGTCGCCATATTCACCAGCCCCGCGATAGAGAGCGCGATGATCACTTCGCGATTGGAAAAGCGCACCAGCTTGGCGCGCTCGGTCTGCGTGCGCGCGGGGGCGCGAGCTTGCGTCAAACCCGAATGGAGATAAACGGCATGCGGCATGATGGTGGCACCGACGATACCAACGGCAATCGTCAAAGCGGCAGCGTTGGGCAACGACGGCAACAGCGTATGGCGCACCGCCTCGTCCCACGCCACCGGTGCCAAACTCAGCTCGAAGACATAGGAGACGCCAATCACCGCGATCAGCACCGCGATGGCGATTTCCATCGGGCGGAAGCCGCCTTTGTCGAGCGACAGCAAGCCATAAGTCACGGCGCCCGTGGCGGCCATACCGACCAGCAACGGCACGTGGAACAGCAGCGATACGCCCAGTGCGCCGCCTAAGAATTCGGCCAGATCGGTTGCCATTGCAGCAACCTCACTGACACCCCACATAACCATGACGACGGGCCGGGAAAATTGTTCGCGGCTCAATTCGGCAAGGTTTTTACCCGTGACAATGCCGAGCTTGGCGGAAAGGGACTGAAACAGCATCGCTACCAAATTGGCGCCGAGCACCACCCACAGCAGGGCGTAACCGAATTTGGCCCCTGCCTGGATATTGGTGGCGACATTGCCGGGGTCCATATAGGCGATGGAGGAAATGACGGCAGGTCCGGCAAACAGAAACGCCGTGCGCAAGCCCCGGCGGCGGCCGGACAAAACCTCGCCAATGTCGAGCGCAGTGCGCTCGGAAAGGCTGATGGTGTGAGACAGGACAGTCATGGGCGCCGGTCATTTGCAACTTATTCTCATATGCAAATGTAGGCGGTTTTGCCCGGATGTCCAGAGCCTCATTACAAATTTGCGGCCCTTGCCGCATCCGCTCGCGTCAACGCCGGAGAGATGCGAGGATATTTTTCCCATTTTCTTATGGCTGTGGCGATGCGCCAGACAGCGTCGTTGGCGGCCGGAATGGCGCCGCCCATGGTCATGAAGCCATGGATCATGCCGGGATAGAAAATCGGCTCCACCGCTACACCTGCATCGACCAAGCGCGAGCAGTAGAGCAAAGCCTCGTCGCGCAAAGGATCGAAACCAGCATAGAGCGCAATGGCGGGCGCGACATCGCGCAGGCTGGGGGCAGCCAGTGGCGACAAGCGCCAATCGCTCAAATCACCGGCCGCGCCGACATAAAGCCCGCGATACCAGGCATAAATCTCGCGCGTGAGCAGATACCCGCTGGCCAGTTCCGCATGCGAAGGCTGGCTCGCCGTCAGATCGAGGCAAGGATAGATCAAAAGCTGGAATTGCGGCGCGGCCTCGATCAGCCCGTCGCGTGCCGCCAGTGCTGCCACCGCGGCCAGATTGCCCCCCGCACTGTCACCGCCAACAGCGATCTGAGTTTTGTCGATGCCGAGCGCTGCGGCGTTGGCAGTCACCCATTCCAGCGCAGCAAAGGCATCTTCGATCGCGGCGGGAAAGGGATGCTCCGGCGCCAACCGATAATCCACAAAGACCACGACGCGCCCCGTGGAATGGGCCAATTGCCGGGCCAGCGGACCATAAGTATCGAAACCGCCCAGCACCCAGCCGCCGCCATGGAAAAACACCACCGCCGGACGCAACCCAGTGTCGGCCTGCGGTCGCAAGATGATCAGAGATGGATGGCCAGCGATATATTCGATGCTGGCCATTTCCTCTTCGACCGCCAGTAGCGGCGTGCGCGCGACGGTGTAATGGCGGCGAATAGCATCCACATCTTGCGACGGTGCATAGCCACTGCGCGATAGACGTTCGATGACGCGCGCCGCAAATGGATCAAGGCCTGCCGACAGAAGACGCGACGAAGCATGAACAGGCATGTGACCACACCGAGAATTTCATATTTACTCTATCAGTTTTATAGAGAATGTCCAGACTGAAGGTCCCGGCTGCCCCAGGGCGCCACGGCCGGAGGATTTCAAAAACCGCATAAAGGGGATTACAGTTAAAAAGTCATTCCCGACGATCTTTCCACGGCGCGGTCATGCTCGATCTCACCTTTGCCTTGCGCGCCTATGCTGGTTTTCGGTTGCGCGCGCTGGCGCGAGAAGAGCCGGTGCAATCGCAACGCCAGCAACTGACCTCGCTGCTGCGGCGCGCTGCGAACACGCAATTTGGCCGCGAGTACGGCTTTGCCGGTATTCACTCGGTCGAGGAGTATCAGCGCGCAGTGCCGTTGCGCCGTTACGACGCTTTTTGGGATGGTTATTGGAGCAGAGCCTATCCGGTGCTCGACAATGTCACCTGGCCGGGCATCATCCCCTTCTTCGCCAATTCATCCGGAACCAGCAGCGGCGTCACCAAACACATTCCCGTTTCCGCCGCGATGGCGAAGGCCAATCGCCGTGCCGCCATCGATCTTTTGGTGCACCACAGCGCCAACAAACCCAACAGCCGCGTGTTGGGCGGAAAGAACTTCTTTCTGGGCGGCAGCGCGGCGCTGACGCCGGTTGGACCAGATGTAATGGAAGGTGATCTTTCCGGTATCGCCGCGGCGCGAGTGCCGTGGTGGGCGAAAGGATTTTATTTCCCCACTGGCGACGATGCGAAAATTGCAGATTGGGAAGAGAAAAGCCGGGTCTTGGCCCGCCGCGCGCTGAGCGAAGATATCCGCTCGCTTTCCGGCACGCCGAGTTGGCTGCTGCTTTTTTTCGAAGAAATGAAGCAGGCAGCGCCGGGGAGCAGCGGCCGCCTTGTGGAGCACTGGCCGGAGTTGGAAATGCTGGTCCATGGCGGTATTTCCTTCGAGCCCTATCGCGCGCGTTTCGCCGAGCTTCTGGCGGGCAGCCATGCCGAGACGCGCGAAGTCTATCCGGCGAGTGAGGGCTTCATCGCGCTGCAAGACAAAGGCCCACGCCAGGGCCTGCGCCTCCTCACCGACAACGGCTTGTTCTTCGAATTTGTGCCAATGGAAGAGCTCGACAGCACCGAACCGACGCGCCATTGGCTGGGAACCGTCGAAACCGGCGTCAATTACGCGCTAGTGCTGACCAGCTGCGCCGGGCTGTGGTCTTACATCATCGGCGACACGGTACGGTTCCTGGAGAAATTCCCTCCCCGCCTCATCGTCACCGGACGCACCTCTTATGGGCTATCAGCCTTTGGCGAACATCTGATTGGGGAAGAAATCGATGCCGCCATTGCTGCTGCAGCGCTAGCGACCGATATCGCGGTGACCGATTTCATGGTGGGACCAGTGTTTGCACCAAGCGGTCCCGGCCATCATCTTTATTTGATCGAAGGTGTGGCCGTCGCGCCGGAAAAAGCCGAGCTCTTCGCCCAAACCATCGACGCAGCCCTCTGCGCCCGCAACGTCGATTACGCCGAACACCGCAAAGGAGGATTCGGCATGGGCCAGCCGCAGGTGCGCTTTGTCAGATCTGGCGGCTTTGTGGCCTGGATGAAAGCCCGCGGCAAGCTCGGCGGGCAGAACAAAGTCCCGCGCGTAATCGCCGATGCGGACGCCTTCGCCGCCACAGCGGTGAGCTTGTTCACACCACCCTGACTTCCACCACAAAACTGTAGCCGCCGCCCCAGACCGTCTTGATGTAGGACGGATTTTTGGAGTCCGGTTCGATTTTCCGGCGCACCCGGCTAATCAGGTTATCGATGCTGCGGTCAAAGGCCGAAGCTTCGCGACCTTGGGTCAGATCCAGCAATTGGTCGCGCGACAGCACGATGTGTGGCCGGTCCAGGAACGACAGCAGCAGATTGAATTCACCGGTCGACAACGGCACCACCACGCCGTCATCACCCACCAGCTGGCGGGCACCGGTCTTCAATTTCCAGGTGCCGAACTGGATGGTTTTCTGCACCGGCAGACGGCGCGAGCGCGGCACCGATTGGGCGCGCCGGATCACCGCTTTGGTGCGGGCTAGAAGCTCACGCGGGGCGAAAGGTTTGACCACATAATCGTCGGCGCCCATCTCCAAACCGATGATGCGATCGGTCTCTTCCGACTTGGCCGAGAGTAGAATCGTCGGGATGTCGAATTTTTCGCGTATGGAACGGCACAAGCTCAGCCCGTCTTCGCCCGGCATCATGATATCGAGGATGACGAGATCGAATTTGTAGCGGCTGAGCATATGGCGCGCTTCCAGGGCGTGGCTCGCCATGGTGACGCGAAAGCCGTTGCGCTGCAGGTAATGACCCAAGGGATCGCGCACGCTGCGCTCGTCCTCTACCAGCAGAATGTGGTGGCCTTCTTCCGGCTTTACAGGGGCGTCTTGCCCACTGACCTGTTGCGTCATCACAGGACACCTCTTTTCACGACCATCACGAAATTAACACAACACCGAAGGGCCGGTCCCGCCCCTGAACATACGACATGCATACGTGGTTCTCCAGTTATCTGCGGACCGACTGCCGCAAGCCAGACACCACCCCCTCGTAATGCTGTCATAAACCGGAAAAATCCCGGAATTCATGAACTCTTCGTCGGCCAAGAAGCAATTGTAACAAGCCGTACCAAGCACGGGCCACCGCGGTCAAGAAATCCGCCGTTGTCGGCACCGTGATCACGCTCACAGGGCAAGTTTGAACCGGCAGCATGTGCCCAGTGCGGCAAGAAATGCCGCCTTTATCCCCCAATTGTACGGGGGACAATTGGATGACCCCGCATTCCGCTGTTTCTTCAGCCCGATTCTGGCACGAGGGGTGCTTTTGCTGGAGGGCCCTGCCACTTGGCCGGGCGCGCAAAAGGGAGACCCAACCATGTCCATAGCCGGTATCGGCTCGTCCAGTAGCACAAACCCGCTGCTGATGAGCCTCCTGTCCCGGCTGGACCCGACTTCAGCTTCGTCGACCAGTTCGGCGAGTTCAAGTTCGAGTTCGAGCCAATCCACCACCTTAACCCCCGCCAGCGATGGCGGCCTAGTCGGAAGCACTACTGTCAGCCTTTCCAGCATGATCATGGGAATGCTGATGCAGATGCAGCAACAATCGGATGATTCCAGCACGCCTACAGACAACACGGCGAGCACGGCCTCATCGTCAACCACCTCCGTCTCGTCCACCAGCGCGAAGAGCGATCCCGCGAGCAAGCTGTTTGCGGCAATGGATACCGATGGCAACGGCGCGATCAGCCAGAGCGAGATGGAATCCTATATCACGAACCTTGGCGGCACCTCGTCCGAAGCCGACAACCTCTTTAGTAACCTGACCTCGTCCAGCAGCTCTGCCAGTAGTACTGCTAGCTCCACCTCAAGCAGCTCATCGGGGATCACCGAAGATCAGCTTGCCAGTGCCATGCCGACCCACCACCACGGCCATGGTCATCATGTTCATGGCGGACAACCGCCATCGGGCGATTCATCATCTTCGTCGTCATCGTCCACCTCCGCCAGCAGCATCGGGAACGACCTCCTCAGTCTGTTGGACGGCAACAACGACGGCAGCGTCTCGCAGGACGAGTTGTCGAGCTTCGTCACCGCCAATGGTGGAACGTCGAGCAACGCTTCCAACATCTTCTCGGCCTTGGATACGAGCGGTTCAGGCTCGTTGACGGCTTCAAACTTCACCGCAGCCGTGAGCAAGATGGAAGGCGCCGTTGCAAGCAATCCTTATAGCGCGGTCGTTTCGGCGCTGAACGCCATGACCAGCACTGTCTCGGTCAGCGCGTAAACTGTTACCACGGAGGGCCTAGTCCCTCTGCAGGCGAAATGCCAAAGCGATGAGCGCTTAGGACCGCAGAAAGCGGCCACTGCCTGCGACAATCGCCATCACAAGAAAGTGCAGCCCTCTGCGTGCAAAAACCGGTATCGTCCCCACCGCGTCGCAATTGGGGAATGCCATGGAACGCCGGACCTTCATCACCACAGCATTGGCCAGCGCGGCGTGGACCGCCGCCAGTGAAACCGCCTTTGCCCAAGAGGCCAGGCTGACCGCGGGCACGGTGGTGGATCGGATCAAAGCCCATATCGGTGTGCCATGGGCCGACAAGACGGTGGACGGCATCGTGGCGGGCGATGCGAACACGCCTGTCACCGGTATTGCCACGGTCATGATGGCGACCCTCGCCGTCCTCAAGATCGCTGTCGCCAATAAGCAAAACCTGATCATCACCCATGAGCCGACCTTCTGGTCACATCAGGAAGATGTTTCAGGGGTCCAGAACGAAGCGCTGTATCAGGAAAAGCGCGCCTTCATCACAGCGCACAATCTCGTCAGCTTTCATTTCCACGACCACTGGCATGCGCTGAAACCGCGCGACGGTATCGCCGAAGGCATGATCCGGCGTCTCGGTTGGAACAGCGCCGTCAGCGCCGAAGACCCCCACAATTTCACCCTGCCACCGACGACCCTGGAAGGGCTGGCGCGTTTTCTGAAGGCCCGGCTGAATGCCAAGACCATGCGCGTCATTGGCGATCCGTCGCTTGCGGTCAGCAAGGTCGAGGCCAGTTGGGGTTATGCCATGAAGCAGAACGGCATCGCCCTCCTCAACAAAGACATCGAGGTTTTGATCGTGGGCGAGACCTGGGAATGGGAGCTGCAGGAATATGCTGCCGATCTCGTCGCGGCGGGGCATAAGAAAGCCCTGATCGTGGTCGGCCACATCAATTCCGAACA
Organism: Rhizomicrobium sp.; assembly: GCA_031291635.1. Classification (GTDB taxonomy): domain Bacteria; phylum Pseudomonadota; class Alphaproteobacteria; order Micropepsales; family Micropepsaceae; genus Rhizomicrobium. Next base: position 8,571 of record JARLIR010000161.1, read on the forward strand.
ATGGGGTATGGAATATTGCGCCGAGTGGCTGAAAGGCTTCGTGCCCGAAGTGCCGGTACGCTTCATCGAAATGCCGGAACCCTATTGGGCGCCGCAAGGCTAGCGGCAGAACTAGCTCGCGTTACGCAATGCGGGCTCGGCCGTATCGTCCGCCTCATCGATAAAATTCAGCGCTTGCTTGAGCAAGAGGCGCGCTGCCTCTTCGGCAGCGACCGGATCGCCGGCGAATATCGCGTCGGCAATGCGCTGGTGATCCCGCGTGCGGCGCTTGCGACCATCATGATAACAGTCCTGCATGCGAAGGCTGAAGCGCAGCGCGGTTTCCGTTACCCCACTTAGCTGCGCAAAGAAACAATTACCACTGGCGCGCAAAATCGCACTGTGAAAGGCAATTTCACTAACGAGGGCATCGGTCTCGTTTTCTTCGGCCAGAGCCATCTCATGGATAGCCGCGCGGATGGCGGCTTTGGCATCAGCCGTGGCGACACGGGCCGCCAAAGCCGCTGCTGGGGGCTCAATGGCGAGGCGCATCTGGGCAAAATCACGCAAGGCCGAAAAGGTGATCTTGCGCTCCAGCAACCAACGCAGAACATCCGGGTCAAGAAGGTTCCAGTGGGCTTCCGGTTGGATCCATGTGCCATGGCGGGGACGTGCCGAAAGCAAGCCCTTGGCAGTCAGCATCTTCACCGCCTCGCGCAGGACCGTGCGGCTGACGCTATATTGAATGCAGAGATCGGCTTCGATCGGGAACGGGTGCTGGGGCGAGTAGGTGCCTGAAACGATGGCGCCCCCGAGCGCCTCGACGATCCGATGGGTGCGTGTGGAGGCCTCAGATCGCGCCATAGTATATCCCCGAAGGTGTCAACGTATCGACGGCGTTCTACTAGCCCCCTTAGAGCCGATCCAAGAAGTTGGGATTCAGGCGCAATCAGATGACTTGGTCAAGCGTCGCAGCATGATCTTGATCATGGCGAGGCGGACGAACGCGGCGACGGTTGAAGTGTAGCGTTCGAAATCGCGGGCCAGGCGCC
>JARLIR010000162.1 GCA_031291635.1 Rhizomicrobium sp.
CAACAACCTCCGTTACCTGACTGCCCGCTTTCGCCGCCCGGATCTCGGAAGAATTAATGATGTTAGCGCCTCCTTGTTCCGCCAAGGGACAAAGATCTGTGGGAGGGATTTCCGTGAGGGTAATAAGCCCTCGCTGCGGCGCAGAGCTATCGCTTCGGCGTCAATCCACTTTGTCATGGCCCGTTAAAACAGGTCATCCAGGTGGTGTTGCTCTGCTGTAAGCGTGTTAATTCAAGTATTTTTCGGAGGGTGTCGCGCCACGAGAGCTGGCTGGCCCGCTTTTGCGGGCCATGACAAGTGGCGAAGCGATAGCGCTGCCCTGCGGCGCCGGCTTGATCGCGCTGTGGTTTGCGGTGAAAGCGCTATTCCTGGAACGGCTCGATGATGGAGCGTTCCGCCTGACGAAAAATGGCGATGGCGAGTGCCAGCGGGCGTTTGTCGGCATCGGATTCTCGGCGCCCAACCAATTCGGCAAAGCGGCGATAGAGCACAGCATATTCGTGCTGCTGGGATTCCGGGCTGAGCGGGGTTCCGTCACGGTCTAGCTTGGCACCATCGAGCACGAGATTGAGCGTGTCGCTGCCGGACTCCAAAGCAATGGAGCGCACCTGGGCGCCGCGGTGACGAAAATCGAATTCGGCGTTGATCAGGGCACCAGCCGCTGTGCCGAACACCACGCTCGCGGCGATGGGACTTTCGCAGTTCGCCGGCACCAGCAGATGGGCGGTCTTCACCGATATAGCACCCGGAAGAATCTTGGTGAGGATCGAAATCGCGTTGATGCCCGCATCGACGACGCCAAAACCGCCTTCTTGCCAGATCCACGCCTGTTGCGGATGCCATTGGCGCACGTCTTCTTTCCAGAGGATTTGGCCGCTGCGCAGCTGCCGCTCTGCCGCCCAGCGCGCTGCCGCATCGACCGCGACGGTCTCGCGCGCGTGCCAGGTTTGAAACAGCGTGCAGTTATTGCGCTGGGCGATATCGACGAGATCGTCGAACTCTTCCAGCGTCGGACAAGGCGGCTTTTCCAGGAGCACATGCTTGTTGCGCTCCAGGGCATATTTGGCAGCCTCATAATGGGCCTGCGGCGGGGTGCAAATCGCAACGGCATCGATGTCCGGGCAACTGTCCAACATGGCTTCGATGGTTGGAAAGTGCGGCACGCCCTCGAGCCGCGCGCAAGAGCTGACACAGGCCGCCAAGCTGTAAGCGGAATCGGCCAGCAAAGCCGGGACGTGCTCCTCCAGCGCGATCTTGCCAAGCCCTACAACGCCGACCCGTATAGGCTGCAATGTCTGCTCCGTGTGTCTAAAGGGCGAAGGCATCGGCTGGCACAAACGGGCTTCGAGCGAAATGAAAGCCGCCAGGGCACGCGACCGGAACCGTCGCGCCGTCAGCCGCGGGGGCGATATGGCCTGGAATAGTGTTGCCGCCGGTACGGGTCACGTCCGCAAGTCTCCCATCGCTCCGTTCAATGCCCGGTTGCCGAGCGCGAAGCGACATTTCGCAAAGCTTAGATCTGTCATCGTACACGAAGCCATCGCCGGTGCCAGCTTGTGCGGCAAGTCTGCACGGTCTCGGTACACAGTTGTAACAAAAAGACAACTCAAACCCGAAGCGGGAAACGGCACGCGGGCCTGCGGGCAGGCAGCAGCGGCAAGGGGCCCTGCCTGTCAGCGCATGCAGCTGCTTGCGGCGCGCTAAAATGGCCTCTGGAAGAGCGGCATATTGTCTGACATAACTACAGGATAAGGAGACGCCGCGAGAGACAGCGTTTCTTCGGGAGCAAGGGGAATAGCCAGATGTTCAGACAGATCGTAGCCTGTTTATCGCTGGCCGTTTTGGCGGGCAGCGCCAGCGCAGCGATAACCAAAGTGCCGTTCGGCCAAAACGCAGACGGCAAGCCCGTCGAGCTTTATATCTTGGCGAACAAGAGCGGCTTCGAGGCGAAAATCTCGACGCTCGGATCGACCCTCGTCTCGCTGAAGACTCCCGACAGGAACGGCAAGTTTGCCGATGTCGTGCTCGGCTTCGACTCTGCCGCACCCTATGTGCAAGGCGTGCCCTTCTACGGCGCCACCATCGGGCGTTTCGGCAACCGCATCGCCCATGGCAAATTCACTCTCGATGGCAAGAGCTATCAGCTCCCGCTTAATGACGGCCCCAACAGCCTGCATGGCGGCAAGGGCTTTGATAAGCGCTTGTGGACGGCCGAGCCGAGCGAGACCAAGGACGGCCCTGCGCTCAAATTAACCTATGTCAGTTCCGATGGCGAAGAAGGCTATCCCGGTCAGTTGACGGTACACGTCACCTATGCCCTTCACGCCAACAATTCTCTATCGATCAGCTACGACGCGACCACCACCAAACCGACTGTGGTCAATCTCACCAATCACACCTATTTCAACCTTACCGGTAAGCCTGGCGCGACGATTCTGGAGCATCGTTTGACGATCCCCGCCAGCCGCTTCACACCTGTGGACCACACTCTGATTCCGACCGGCGAGCTGCGGGCTGTCAAAGGGACGCCGTTCGATTTCACGCGCGCCACAGCCATCGGTGCGCGTATCGAGGCAAACGACGAACAGCTCAAATTCGGCCATGGCTACGACCACAATTGGGTGCTCAATTTTGGCAGCGGCCAACTCGCCACGGCGGCGATCCTGGAGGATCCTTCCAGCGGGCGTGTGATGACCGTCAAAACCACCGAGCCGGGCCTGCAATTCTACTCCGGCAATTTCATGGACGGAAAGCCTGCGGGCAAAGGCACGGTCTACCAGCATCGCACCGGATTGTGTCTGGAGACCCAGCATTTCCCGGATTCGCCGAACCAGCCCACCTTCCCTTCGACCGTGCTGAGGCCCGGCCAGACGTATCGTAGCGAAACTGTGCTGGAATTCGGCACCGCGAAATAGCTGGCCCACCTTGCCCAAGCGCGGTCGCTGGTGGGACCGGTGCCGCGCGCTGCATCCGTTTGCGGATTGCGCTTACCCCCCGTTGGAAGCGGCGGCCGGAAGCCTATAATGTCCGAAAGGGGATCAGCATGAAGCGACTCGTTCCGTTCGGACAAACGCGTCCGGTCAGCAAGGCCTTGCGGCTCCACGGCACCATTGCGCGTGACCTTGGCGTCGCCATCACGGCCGGCGAATATCTGCCCGGCGACCTTCTCATCGGCGAGATCGAGTCCAGCGAAAAACTTGATGTTTCCCGTACCGCGTATCGCGAGGCCGTGCGCATTCTGGCAGCCAAAGGTCTGGTCGAATCCAAGCCCAAGGTTGGCACCAAAGTCACCTCGCGCGACCGTTGGCATCTGCTTGACCCCGACGTGCTGGCTTGGGCCTTCGAGGGGGAACCCGATCTCGAGCTGCTCGAAAGCCTGTTCGAGCTGCGTAATATCGTCGAATCGGCGGCGGCCGCGCTGGCCGCAAGCCGCCGTACATCCGAACAGCTCGACGCCATGCGGGACGGTATCGAACGGATGGCACACCATAGCCTGGCCACCCCGGAAGGTCGCCAAGGGGACCAGGATTTTCATGCCGCGCTGCTGGCCGCCACCGGCAATCCCTACATTATTTCGCTCACCACCGGCGTGAATGCCGCCGTCAATGCCACCACGGTCTTTAAGCAACGCGAACGGCCGCTGCCGCGCGATCCCGTGCCCGACCATTTGCGGGTTTTCCAAGCCATTGCCGATCGCGACGCGCCCCGCGCCCAGCAGGAAATGAGTACCCTGATCCATTTGGCGCGGCAGGACACCCCGGTTCCGCAGCGTTCCAAGGCACGGGCGCGCCGCCCCTCCCACAGCCAGGGCTGAGGCGGAATCGCAGCCGCTGCGCTCCCGCCTATTTGTCTGATTTTCACATAGCCGTCGCCATTTGTCTGTGTTATCTGGGCCGGGCAGCTTTCAGCCCGAAGAGTGCTCCATGCCCAAAATTGCGGATTATGAGCTTTGGTTCGTCACCGGCAGCCAGCATCTCTATGGCGCAGAGACCCTGAAGCAGGTCGCGGTCGATTCCACAGAAATCGCCAAAGCGCTCGATGCTTCCGCGGCCATTCCCGTCAATGTGGTGTTCAAACCGGTTCTGGTGTCGCCGGATTCGGTGAGCGAACTGGTGAGGGCGGCGAACAACGCCCCCCAATGCATCGGCCTCATCACCTGGTGCCACACCTTCTCGCCCTCGAAGATGTGGATCAACGGCCTCAAGCATCTACAGAAGCCCGCGGTCCATCTGCACACCCAATACAATCGCGATATCCCCTGGGCGTCCATCGACATGGACTTCATGAATCTTAACCAAGCCGCCCATGGCGATCGCGAGCACGGCTTTATCTGGAGCCGCTTGCGCCTGCCGCGCAAAGTCGTGGTCGGTTACTGGCAAGAAGCCAAGGTGCAGGAAAAGATCGGCGCCTTCGCCCGCGCGGCAAGTGCCTGGGCCGATTGGCAGGACGCCAAATTCGCCCGCTTCGGCGACAACATGCGCGAAGTCGCGGTGACCGAAGGCGACAAAGTCTCGGCCCAATTCAAGTTCGGCTATGCCGTGAATTATCACCCGATGGGCGATCTGGTGAAGGTCATCAATGCCTTCTCCGAAAAAGAGATCGATCGCCTCGTCGCGGAATACGAAGACAGCTACGACATCACCAGCGATCTGCGCAGCAACGGATCGCGCGCCTCCTTGGTGCGCGAACAGGCGCGTATCGAGCTGGGCATGCGCAGCTTCCTGCAGGATGGCGGCTTTAAAGGCTTCACCACGACGTTTGAAGACCTTTGGGGGCTTGAACAGCTTCCCGGCCTTGCGGTGCAGCGTTTGATGGCATCCGGCTATGGCTTCGGTGCGGAAGGCGATTGGAAGACTTGCGCCTTGCTGCGCGCCCTCAAGGTGATGTCGACCGGCCTCAAGGGCGGGACGTCCTTTATGGAGGACTATACCTACCATCTCGATCCGGCCAATCCCTGCGTGCTCGGCGCCCATATGCTGGAGGTTTGCCCCTCTATCGCCAGCGCCAAGCCGAAGCTGGAAGCCCATCCGCTTGGCATCGGCGGCAAGCACGACCCTGCCCGCTTGGTCTTCAACACACCGGCGGGACCGGCAGTCGGCGCCAGCCTGATCGATCTGGGCAATCGCTTCCGTCTGCTCGTCAATGATCTTGAGGTGATCGACCCGCCGCATGCCATGCCGAAGCTGCCCGTCGCCCAAGCGATGTGGAAGCCGCTGCCCACTCTGGAAGAGTCCTGCGCTTGCTGGATCTATGCGGGCGGCGCTCATCACACCGCCTTCAGCCAAGCCGTCACCGGCGAAATCCTGGAAGATTTCGCCACCATCGCGGACATCGAATACGTCTCGATCAACGCCAAGACCGACGTGACGGAATTCAAGAAGGACTTGCGCTTGGGCGAAGTTTACTACGCCCTCAGCCGCGGTTGGGCCATCTAACACAGGTTAGGAACGAAGATGGACAATCGTTATGCGATTGGTCTCGATTATGGGACCAATTCTGTCCGCGCACTGATCGTCGACGTCGCGGATGGACGCGAAATCGCTGCCGCGATTTGGACCTATGCCCATGGCCATCAAGGTGTGGTTTTGGGCAAAGACCCCAACCTCGCCCGCCAGCATCCCGCCGATTATTTGACGGGTGCCGAGCGCACCATGGTCGAAGCGCTGGCCATTGCCGCCGAAGCGGTGCCGGGCTTTGCGGCGTCGCAAGTGATCGGCATCGGCGTCGACACCACCGGTTCCACGCCGATGCCGGTGGATGCCGACGGCGTGCCCTTGGCGCTCGATCCCAAGTGGAGCGAGAATCCGAACGCCCTGGCGTGGTTGTGGAAAGACCACACCGGCTGGGCAGAAGCGGCCGAGATCACCAAGCTGGCTTCGCAGATGCGCCCGCAATACCTCGCCAAAATCGGCGGGGTTTATTCCAGCGAATGGTTTTACTCGAAAATCCTGCATTGCTTGCGCACCGCGCCGGAGGTTTTCGATGCGGCCTATAGTTGGATAGAGCTTGCCGATTTTGTTCCCGCGGCGCTGAGCGCCACGCTGGCGCCTGGAAAATTCGTCGCGGGTATCTGCGCCGCAGGTCACAAGGCGATGTATAACAAAACTTGGGGCGGCTATCCGGATAAAGAATTCCTCAACGCGCTCGATCCCAAACTGGCGGCCTTGCGCGACCACCTGACACCACGCGTGCAGGACGTCAGTTCCGCGGTTGGCGGGCTGTCGTCGGAATGGGCGGCCAAGACGGGATTGCCAGCGGGTATTCCAATTGCGGTCGGCGCCTTCGATTGCCATTTGGGCGCCATCGGCGCCGGTGTGAAGCCAGGCGTGCTGGTCAAGATCATCGGCACCTCGACTTGCGATATCACCGTCAAAGCCAATAGCGATACGCTCGCCGATGTTCCCGGTGTTTGCGGGGTCGTCGATGGCAGTGTGCTGCCGGGCTATTTCGGCCTGGAAGCGGGACAATCGGCGGTCGGCGACATTTTCAATTGGTTCGTCGAATATGTGAAGCCCGCGGGTCTTGGTCATGTCGAACTGACCACCGAAGCCGATAAGCTGAAGCCGGGTGAATCCGGTCTGATGGCGCTGGATTGGAACAACGGCAATCGCACGGTCTTGGTAGACCAGCGCCTGACCGGCCTTCTCCTCGGCCAGACCTTGTATACGACACCGGCCGAGATCTATCGCGCTTTGGTGGAAGCAACCGCCTTCGGGGCGCTGACCATCATCAACCGCTTCGAAGAATACGGCGTGACCATCGATGAGGTGATCAACTGCGGCGGTATCGCCGAGAAGAACGCTTTCATCATGCAGCTTTATGCCGACGTCACCGGGCGGCCGATGAAAGTGTCGCGTTCGGCGCAGACCCCGGCGCTCGGTTCCGCCATTGCGGCCAGTGTTGTGGCGGGTGTTTACGCAGACTTCGCCGCCGCCCAAGCCGCGATGACGGGCCTGAAAGATAGGGTCTATCAGCCCGATGGCGCTGCCCATGCGGTTTATGCGAAGCTCTACACCATTTACCGCACGCTGCATGACGCCTTCGGCACCACCACCGGCACCACCAATCTGGCGACGGTGATGAAACAGCTGATCGACATTCGCGAACAGGCGCGAGGCTGAGATGCTGGAAGAGCTGAAACAAGCGGTCTGCAAAGCCAATCTCGATCTCGTGAGGGAAGGTCTGGTGATCCAGACTTTCGG
>JARLIR010000163.1 GCA_031291635.1 Rhizomicrobium sp.
CTTTACGGCACCACCATCGATGACGCGGCAGGCGAAGCCTTCGACAAAACCGCCAAGCTGCTCGGCCTGCCTTATCCCGGCGGCCCTCGTATCGAAGTCTTGGCACGCGAAGGCAATCCTAGCCGTTACGCGTTACCCCGGCCCATGAAGGGGCGTGAAGGCGCCGATTTTTCCTTCTCGGGCCTAAAAACGGCGGTGCGCCAAGTGACTTTGGGGGGACCCGTCGATACCGCTGATCTGGCCGCCTCATTCCAAGCGGCCGTGGTCGATATTTTGCTCGATCGCGGCAAGGCGGCAATGGCCATGTTCCGGCGTGATTTTCCGCACGCCGAAGTGCCGACTTTTGTGGTTGCTGGCGGAGTGGCCGCCAACAGCGCCATCCGCGCTGCCCTGGCCGCGCTGGCAAGCCGCGAAGGGTTTGGCTTTGCCGTGCCGCCTATTCCTCTTTGTACCGACAATGCCGCCATGATCGCATGGGCCGGAATCGAGCGCGCCGCGCTGAACAAATTCGATCCGCTTGATGCTCCGGCCAAAGCCCGTTGGCCGCTTTACGCCGCTGAGGTGTTATGAAAATCGCCACCTGGAACATCAATTCGGTCCGCCTGCGTGCGCCCTTGGCGGCGCGTTTTTTGCGCGAGCACGAGCCCGATGTGTTGTGCTTGCAGGAAACCAAATGTCCCAACGAACTCTTTCCGGCCAAGGAATTTGAAAAGCTGGGTTATATCCATCAATCTGTACACGGACAAAAAGGCTATAATGGCGTCGCCGTCTTGTCGCGGCTACCGATCCGCTCCACGGGCCTGGATGATTTCTGCCGCGAAGGCCATTGCCGCCAATTGCGGGTGACCTTTGAAAACGGCGTCGAGCTGCACGATTTTTATGTCCCCGCGGGCGGCGATGTTGCCGACCCTAAGGCCAATCCAAAATTTGCCCATAAGCTCGATTTCTTGGAGCGTATGGCGGCCTTTTTCGGCAAGCGCAAAGACGGTGCCAAGACGCCTGTGGTGCTGGTCGGTGATCTCAACGTCGCGCCGCTGGAACACGATGTCTGGAGCCATAAGCAGTTGCTGAACGTCGTCAGCCACACGCCGGTCGAGACGGATCTGCTCAAGAAGGCCGAGGCGGCGTTTGGCTGGATCGATGTCACCCGTGCCTTCGTGCCGCCCTCTGAAAAAATTTATTCGTGGTGGAGCTATCGCGCGGGCGATTGGGAAGCCTCCGACAGAGGTCGCCGCTTGGATCACATCTGGGTCAGCCCGGCCTTGAAAGGCGCGCTGAAATCGCAAACCATCGTCAAGAAAATGCGCGGTTGGGAAAAAGCCTCCGACCATGTGCCGGTAATCGCCGAATTCGATCTTTAGACCATGAAACTTGCGCTTCTCCGTCACGGTCCCACGGAATGGAATGCCCAAGGCCGCGTTCAAGGCAGTGTCGACACGCCGCTGAGCGCCGAAGGTTTCGCCAAAATGTCGGCGCTGTTGCTGCCGGAAGGCTTCGACACGGCTCGTGTCTATTGCAGTCCGAAGCTGCGGGCGGTGCAGACGGCGGCGTATTTGGGACTGCCAGATCCTGTCATTGACGTACGCCTTGCCGAACAAAATTGGGGTGATTGGGAAGGTCTGACGCGCGACGAGATGCGGGCGCGCGATGGCGAGGACGCGTTTGAAAAAGCAGGCAGCTTACGCGGGCTTGAGTTTCGCCCGCCTGGTGGCGAATCCACGGGCGAAGTCCATGCCCGTGTAGCCAGTTTTTTTGCCGATCTTGCTAAACGCGGCGAAGACGCTGTCGCGGTAGCGCATGCGGGCGTCATGCGCGCGGCCTACGCGCTTTCGACCGGTTGGGATTTGTCGGGACCTTATCCCTCGGAACTCGATCTCAAAGCCGTGCTGGTGCTGGCCTTAGCGTCCAATGGCATACCCTCGATTGCCCAATTGAATGTGCCATTGCGGGCGCGCTGATCAAATCCAAAAAACCCCCGCCTTTTGAAATGCTTTCCAGCGTTTGTGCATTTTGGCGGCCTTGGTTTCGGCGCTGGCTTGATGCCAGCCGAGCAGCAGACCTGCGGCATGGCTGAGATCGGCTTGCATCCCGGCTTCGCCTGCTTCTTCCAGCATTAGCCGTCCGACGATGGCGCGCAGCTGGGCGGTGTCGTTGAGATGGCCGAGCAAATCCTGCAGTTCTTTCAGCGGCGCCATGAAACGGGCCACCCGTTTGTCCTTATAGAGCGGGGCGAAAAACTCGCTGGTGTAGCGCAGCTTTTTCAGGGCGATGCGCAAGCGATGACGTTCTGGCGCGGTTTCCAGCGTCTGACCCCGTTTTTTGGCGCGCTTGAAATGCTGGCCCAGCAGGCGAGGGGCCACGGCGCAAAGTCTCCCATCGCCGTCCGACAATTTGGCCGAAGCCGCTGCCGCGACATCATCCTGGAAGAGCTGCATAGCGGGATCGGTCAGCGCCATGAAAGTTTGCACCCATGCCCGCTCGCGCGCGCGTTCCGCCCGCGAACGCAAAACGGCGAACCCGTTTTGGGGCCCGAGTTGTGCCACCGCAGGGGCCAAAAGCTCGTCCAAAAAGACGTCGAGATCGCGGGCCGGGCCCACTTGCAAGGTGATCTCCTTGGCGCGTTCGCTGAGGACCATCAGTTCGGGTGAGGCTTTGCCAAAGCTGCCGAGTGCCGTACGCAGACGCCGGAGGCCGACGCGGAATTGGTGCAAGGCTTCGCTATCGTGTCCTTCGACCACCGCCGGAATATTGGCGCTGGCATGGGCCAAGCATTCAAACAGGATGACGGAAAACGCCTCTTCGGTCGGCACCAGCCCGTCCAGCAGGGGTGCACGGGCAGTCACAGCTTTCCGCAATGGGCGCGCTGGCGCCGCTTCGCTCATTACTATCCCCGCCAAAACCCGGCTTCGCCGTCTTTGTCGGCTATTGACGCACCGCAATCCCGGCGCTGGCAAGGGCCTTTTTAGCGTCGGCGATAGAGTATTGACCGAAATGGAAAATCGAGGCGGCAAGGACGGCGTTGGCACCGCCATCCCGGACCCCTTCGACCAGATGATCGAGCGTTCCGACCCCGCCTGAGGCAATCACCGGCACCGGCACGGCGTCGGAAATCGCCCTTGTGAGGGGGATATTGTAGCCCGCCTTGGTGCCGTCGCGGTCCATGGAGGTGAGCAGGATCTCGCCCGCGCCATAATCCACCAGCTTGACGGCATGGGCTACGGCGTCGATGCCGGTGGCGGTGCGCCCGCCATGAGTGAAGATTTCGAATTTTCCCGGCACAGTTTCCTTAGCGTCAATCGCTGCCACGATGCATTGGCTGCCAAATTTTTCTGCCGCATGGCGGACGAAATCGGGCCGTTTCACCGCTTCGGTGTTGATCGAGATCTTGTCGGCGCCCGCCAGGAGCAGGCTGCGAATGTCGTCCAGGGTGCGCACACCCCCGCCCACGGTCAGGGGCATGAAGCAGACATCGGCGGTGCGGCGCACCACATCCAGCAGAATACCGCGCTTTTCATGGGTGGCGGTAATGTCGAGGAAGCAAAGCTCGTCGGCGCCCATGGCATCGTAGAGGATGGCTTGTTCCACCGGATCGCCGGCATCACGCAGGCCAACGAAATTGACGCCTTTGACGACACGGCCGTCTTTGACGTCCAGACAAGGAATGATGCGGACTTTGAGCATGGGTAGGTTTTAGCTCGGTGGTACGGCCCTGGCGAGGCGTAATTAGCGCTGCCCCCGCGCCATCGCCGCGACATTGAAGAGAGCCCTTCCCAGCACCGCTTCGGCGGGAACGGCGGTGGTTTTGCACATCGCCTCGGCTTCGAAGAGAAGGTCGAGGGCATCTAGCAGTTTTGCTTCGCTCCAGCGCTGGGCTTGGGACTTAAAGCTGTTCACCCGCGAAAAATGGACTGGCGGGCGCAGTTTCTTGATGGCGAAATCGGGATTGTCGCCGCGCGCAATCTCGGCTTGGACTTGCAACAGCTTCTGGAAATGGCCCAAAGTCGGGCGCACCACGGCAATTGGCGACATATCCGAGGTCCACAGCTTCTCCAGCGCCCGGTCGAGCTTTTTCAGATCGCCCGTCCCGGCGGCATCGCAAACCTCATCCACCCGCGCTTCGGCTTCATCACCCATGGCGGCGCGAACGTCCTCCAGGCTGACCTCTTTCTGGCCGCTGCAGTACAAAGCGAGCTTTTCCAGCTCCTTACGGGTGACGCCGCGATCTGAACCGAGGCGTGAGATGGCATCGGCCAAGGCATCGCCGGAAATCGACAGCCCTTCGGCCTTCAAGGATTCCCGCACCACATCGGGCAGATCGCGGGCGGTATCGGGATAGCAGGGGATTGCGGCAGCGTTGTCAGCTTCCTCGAAAACCTTGCGCAGGCCGGCGCCCTTGGCGAGGTCGCCCCCTTCCACCACCACCAGCGCGTCACCCCGGGGATCGTCCAGGAAGCCTTCAAACAGTTTGGCCAGGCCATTGCCGGCACCGCGCACCCGCACCACCCGGCGCCCGCCCATCATCGAGAAAGATGCCGCCTCATCGGCTAGCCGCGCCGGATCGGCGGCAAGGGTTTGGTCATCGAGATCGGAGACGCGGAAGGGATCCGTCAGATCGTCGACCACGGTCTTCATCAGGGTTTCGCAGCGCTCGCGCGCCAGCCCTGCATCCGGGCCATAGACCAGCACGGCGATCACGCCCTTGGGCGGGTTTTTCGCAATGCGGTCAGCATCGGAAGCTTTGATGATCATGGTGTGCGGTCTAACCCCAATTCGTCATGGCCGGGCTCGACCCGGCCATCCAGAGTTTATCCGCCTCTCAGACGTTCGGCGACTGGATGGTCGGTTCGAGCCCGGCTATAACGGAATAGCTCACTTCTTCGTCTGTGCCGCAAACCACACCGCCAGATCGAGGCGGATGCGGTCGGCGATGTCTTCGGCGGAGCGTTTGTCGGCGTCCTGCTGCACCGCCAGCGTGGCATAGGGTGAGGTCAGCACGTTATAGGCCGTCAGCCCGGTCTCCAC
>JARLIR010000164.1 GCA_031291635.1 Rhizomicrobium sp.
TGCTTCACGCCGCTACAGTTTTGTTCACCGAAAAGAGCAAACACCCCTGCAATCCGGTTTTTTCTTCCCTGCAAGGGGGCAGCCCCTTTAATCTCGGCCGACTCCCCCACAAACAGAAGCCAGCCGCAGGCCATTTTTTGCCCGTAACGCTCGACCAGTTTTTGATGGGTGACGCGCGACATAATTTTTGCCCTCACGCCGCGATTTGGGAAGGTTGGATCGAAGATTCCCGCATCAAAGCTTCCCAGCGATCTTCCAAACAAAGGGGGATAGTGTGGCGGATGCCCTCGTTGCGCTCGATCCGTTCGATAATGTCTTGAATCCAAGATTCACCGTGGCGCATGAGAAATTTGTGAAAATCCTGCATTTCCTGTCTCCTTTTAAAATAACCCTTTTGGGGTATCCATTCTTGAAGCAATAACAATATACAAGTACCATAAAGGGGTACAAAAAACAACACTAATGTTTCTTTTGTCAACGCAAAGTTAAAATGTCACCTAATCCCGCAACGTGAGAATGTCACTTTTTTGGCTTGAGGTTGGGTGGCTGTGGGTAAGGGCGGGCGACGCGCACCCCCAGATCGTGCGCTAGCGGCGCCCGCCCTTATCCACAGGCTTGTCGCACAGGCGGTTGGGTCAGAAAGGTCGTTGCCAGAAAAGGGGGATGCCGCTTGGCGATGCAGGCATCGACATGGGCGTCCAGCGTTTTTTCGTCCACTGTCGGAGGTGGGGCGAGACAGGTTTTGAAGGCTGTGCAGGGCAAAATTCTGCCCCTGTAATGCACCTCCATCGCGCCGTTTACAAAGTGATACAGCATCACTTTTGCGCCGCGCAAAGCAAGCCCGACGCCGTCCGTTTTCACGCAATATATTTTGCCCGCGCAGGAGAACGTCAGAGCCTTGGACAGCGTGCGCGTTTCTCGTCTGGTCAACAGATCGTCCAACATTTTCTCCGAGCCTGTCCACGGACGATGCGCGTTTGTCTTGTCTTTCGCAGGCACAGCAAACTTCTTATTATGCGCTGCAATGAACGCCGGAAAAAACGCCTCGGCTTCGGCGATGCTTGCGATATTCTTCAGCCGCATGTCCTTGATCAACCGATCTTGCAAAGTCTGATTGGCCCGTTCAACGCGACCTTTCGCTTGAGGTGAATGCGCACAGATTTGCTCGATGTTCAAACGATCCGTCACGCGGTTAAACTCTGTTTTTCCATCGCCGCTGATTGCATCTTTTGCATTTACACGAAAAATACTGTGGCGATCGGAATACAATGCCAACGGGATTCCATACGCTAAAAGATACTGCTTCAACGCCGTCAAATACGCTTCAGTCGTCTCTGTCGGCGAGAAATGCAGCGCCATCAAACGGCTCGTCGCATCATCGATGAACACCGTCAAATTGCAACGCGGCGCTCGCCCTTCAAACCAGTCATGCGGGCTGCCGTCGATTTGAATCAGCTCGCCAAACCGAGGCCGTCTTTCTCGCGGCTGGTGAATATATCTTTCTTGGCGAAGCTTGGGTTTCCACAGATTTAGCTTTATCTGAATCTGCCGGATTGTTTCGTGCGACACCGTTATCTTGTCAAGCTCGGCAAGTTTTTCCGCCGCCAAAGTCGCCCCAAAATCGGGATATTTTTCTCTCAACAACCTTTCAATCTTTTCCCGTTTTTCCGCTTGCGTCCGCCTCGGAGAAACACGCCCGCGCTGCTTGGATACAAGCCCCTCATCCCCCGTCTTGCGCCATAGCTTGACCAACCGAATAACCTGCCGCCGCCCAATCCCA
>JARLIR010000018.1 GCA_031291635.1 Rhizomicrobium sp.
AGCGCTCCGGCCCTGTCAATCGTCCCGCAAACGTGAAGACAGAGGGCGACGGCTCATTATACAGTGTTGGCAATTGTGATTTCCGCGCCTCGACGCGGCTTTGGGAGGCCCCAGTCATGTCCAATTTCCGTTCCGCGCTGCTCGGCGCAGCAGCTGTGCTGACGCTTTCGGCCTGTTCCACAACACCGGTCCCGCCGCCACCCGCGCCGCCCCCGCCGCCACCGAATCCCTTTGCTGAGGCGAGTAATCTACCGCTGCAGGCTCCCGATTTTGGCCGCATTAAGGACAGCGATTACCAGCCGGCGCTCGAACAGGGCATGAAGGACCAATTGGTCGAAATCGACGCCATCGCCAGCAACCCGGCAGCTGCCACTTTCGACAACACACTCGTAGCCTTGGAAAGATCCGGCGCCATGCTGACCCGCGCCTCCAAGGTGTTCTTTGCCTTGTCGCAGGCCAATACCAATGACGTTCTGCAGAAGGTGAAGTCTGACGAGGCGCCCAAACTGGCCGCCCATCACGACGCGATTTTCCTCAACCCGAAACTCTTTGCTCGCGTGCAGTCGCTTTACGATCAACGGACCGCACTGCATCTCGATGCCGAGCAAGCGATGCTGCTGCAGGTCTATTACCACGGCTTTGTCGCCTCTGGCGCCAAGCTCGGCGAGGCCGACAAGAAGACGTTGATGGAGATCAACCAGAAGCTCTCGAATTTGGAGACCGCCTACGACGAAAAACTGCTGGCCGCGACCAAGGCGGGCGCCCTGATCGTGGATGACAAGGCTAAGCTTGCCGGTCTCAGCGACGGCGACATCGCAGCGGCTGCAAAGGCAGCGGAAGAGCGTGGCCTGAAGGGAAAATGGCTTATTCCGCTGCGCAACACCACGCAGCAACCGGCATTGCAATCGCTCGCCGACCGCGACGTACGCAAAGCCTTCTTCGATAATTCCTGGACGCGTACGGAAAAAGGCGATGCCAACGACGAGCGCGACACCATCGCCACCATTGCCCAGCTGCGCGCGCAAAAGGCGGCGCTACTCGGCTATCCCAATTGGGCGGCCTATACGCTGGAAGACCAGATGGCCAAGACGCCCGAAGCGGCGCTGGCTTTCTTAAGCAAGCTTGCCCCTGCGGCTAAAGCCAAGGCCAAGGCGGAAGCCAAGGAAATTCAGGCGGCGATCAAAAAGAGCGGCGGTAAGTTCAAGCTCGAACCCTGGGATTGGGAGCGTTACGCTGAGGAAGTGCGCAAGGCCAAATACGCCCTCGACGATTCCCAGGTGAAGCCTTATTTCGAGATGAAGGCCGTGCTGGAAGATGGCGTCTTCTTTGCTGCCAACAAGCTCTACGGCATCACTTTCAAAGAGCGCAAAGACATCCCGGTTTATCAGGCGGATGTGCGCGTGTTCGAGGTGTTCGATAAGGACGGCTCGACCCTCGGCCTGATGTATTTCGACTGGTTCAAGCGCGATAACAAACAGGGCGGCGCTTGGATGGACACCTTTGTGGACCAATCCAGCCTGCTGGGCACCAAACCGGTCGCCTATAACGTCTGCAACTTCGCCAAGCCTGTTTCCGGCGAACCGGCGTTGATGAGCTTCGATGATGTGACGACGGCTTTCCACGAATTCGGCCATGCCTTGCACGGTCTCTTCGCAAGCCAGAAATACCCCACCACCTCAGGCACGGCTGTGGCACGTGATGTCGTCGAATTCCCCTCGCAGTTCAACGAGCATTGGGCGCTTTATCCCGATGTGTTGAAGAACTATGCCCATCACTACAAAACCCATGAGCCGATTCCGGACGCGCTGGTTACCAAGATCAAGAAGGCGGCGAGCTTCGACCAAGGTTATTCGCTGACGGAATTGGTGGCGGCTTCTGAGCTCGATCTGAAATGGCATGCCCTGCCGGTCAGCGCACCCAAGCAGGATGTCGACGCCTTCGAGGCCAACGCGCTGAAGACAGCCGGAATGGCGGTTGCCGAAGTGCCGCCGCGTTATCGCTCCAGTTACTTCACCCATATCTGGACGTTGGGCTATTCGGCTGGTTACTACGCCTATCAATGGGCTGAGATGCTCGACCACGATTCCTATTCCTGGTTCGAGGACCATGGCGGGCTGACGCGTGAGAACGGTCAACGCTTCCGCGATATGATCCTCTCCAAGGGCCACACCATGGATTACGGCGAGATGTTCCGCGCCTTCTATGGCAAGGACCCGGAAATCGGGCCGTATCTGTATTACCGCGGCCTCGCGAAGACGAAGAAGTAAAAGAGAACCCCGGATCGTGGAAACGGTCCGGGGTTTTTCGTATCGGCGACGACGCAGGCGGTGCCTTTAGAAGGAGCGCCCGTTATTGGCTTGATTGGCGATCTCGTTCGAGGGTTGGGCGTTGAAGCCGAACTGCGTCGCGATCACGGTGTAAGTCGCGCCATCGGCCATTGGCATATAGCTGGCGGAGCCGAATTGGCGTTCCTTGAGCAGCATGTGCCCCAGCATCCATTCCACCCATTCCTTGGGCAGATATTGATTGACCTCGGGTGCTGGGCCTTGGATATCGCAAGCGGTGATCTTGCGGCCGTTGCCATCGAGCGCGGTGTTGTAGCGGTTGGTGATCTGATCCAGCGTATAGGTGGCGTTGAGGCCGAGTTCGTTGGCCCAGGGTTTCCATTTCTGGAAGCGGCCGCCGATTTCCCAGGCATCGCCTTGCAGGGTGCAATTCTGCACCCGATTGGTGCCATCCAGGCGCCGCACGGACAGAGTGAAGATGCGTAAGGAGGGATTGACGGCCTTTACGCTCACTTCGGCCAGGGGTACTTCATAGGTCAGGCGCTGATAGCTTTGCAGGTTAAGGCCGATGAGGCCCGCAGCCAATCCGATAATGGTGGCTGCTCCGCCGCCGCCGAGCCCGAATCCAGCCCGCGCAAAGCGTCCGTGCACCATATGGCCGGCGCCAAACAGAAACGTCACAAAACCCAGCCCCGCGATCACCAGCGGTGCAATCACCATCAACGCACCCATGCCGAAATTCCCCATTTTATCTAGCCCCCGTCCAACGCGACGGAGGAAGCCTATCCAAAGTGGGGCCCGAGCGGAAGGCGGCGGTGGAAACCACCGGCAAGGCCGCTAGGGAACGCTCGGCCGCCCTACGCTGACATAGGAGAAGCCCGCTTCAGCCATCATGTCGGCTTTGTAGATGTTGCGAAGGTCGACCATCAGCGGCTGTTTCAGCAGTGTTTTGACACGCGAAAGGTCGAGGGCACGGAATTCGTTCCACTCAGTGAGAATGACCACGCCATCGGCACCGTCCAGTGTTTCGTAGGTGTCGCCGCAAAATTCCACCTCGAAATTCTTCTTGGCCTCTTTCATGCCTTCGGGATCGAAAGCACGGATTTTGGCGCCCTTTTCCTTCAGATACGGCACGATCACCAAGCTCGGCGCATCCCGCATGTCGTCGGTATTGGGTTTGAAGGTGAGACCAAGCACGGCGATGGTTTTGCCTGCAACGCCGCCAAAAGCCGCCTCGATCTTTTCGCCCATCTGGACTTTGCGCGCGTCGTTTACCGCCACAACCGCTTCGATAATCTTGGTGGTGACGCCGTATTCCTGCGTGGTCTTGAGCAGCGCCAGCGTATCCTTGGGAAAGCAGGAGCCGCCGAAACCGGGGCCAGCATGGAGGAATTTGCCACCAATACGCCCATCCAGCCCCATGCCGCGGGCCACATCCTGCACGTTGGCGCCGACCTTTTCGCAAAGATTGGCCATCTCATTGATGAACGTGATCTTGGCGGCGAGGAAGGCATTAGCGGCGTATTTGATGATCTCCGAACTCTCGCAGGAGGTGAAGAGGATCGGCGTCTCGTTGAGATAAAGCGGGCGATAGACTTCGCGCATTACCGTGCGGGCGCGCTCGGTCTGGCAGCCCACCACGACGCGATCCGGACGGCGGAAATCTTCGATCGCCGAGCCTTCGCGCAAAAACTCTGGGTTGGAGGCGACATCGAATTCCGCATCCGGGCGGGCCTGTTTAATGATCTCGGCAACTTTGGCGTTGGTACCGACCGGGACGGTCGATTTGGTCACCACCACGGTGTAGGCCTTCAGGTGGCGTGCAATCTCTTCCGCCGCCGCGAACACATAGCTGAGATCGGCATGGCCGTCGCCGCGCCGGCTGGGTGTTCCCACGGCGATAAACACCGCTTCCGCGCCAGCCATGGCCGTGGCTAGATCGGTTGTAAACGATAGCCGCCCGGATTTGACGCTGGTGGCGACGACCTCATCGAGGCCAGGTTCGTAGATCGGAATGATACCGTCTTTCAAACCTTCAATTTTCGCCTTGTCGGTGTCGACACAGACCACATGGTGGCCGAATTCCGAAAGGCACGCCCCAGAAACCAGACCGACATAGCCTGATCCGATCATCACAATGCGCATGGCTTACCCTCGTGGTTAGAGGCCGCAAGTTGTGGCAAGCCGCGCCACCGCTTGCAATGCGAAGTTGGCAGCGAATTTCGCTTCCGCGGTCACGAATCTTATCATTCTTTGACAATTACCGAGTAATGTCTTGTCGACCTCCAACGCATTTGGCCATGATCGACGTTCGCGACCTCGTTTATGAGTACCCCACGGTGCGGGCGCTGAAGGGGATTTCCCTTCATGTCGAGCCGCAGACGATAACGGCTCTTGTCGGGCCCAACGGCGCCGGTAAGACGACGCTTTTGCGCTGCCTCGCGGCACTGGAAGATCCTTTTTCGGGATCGGTCATCGTGGGTGGCTTCGACACCCGTAGCGACCCCCGCGCGATCCACGCTTTGCTTGGTTATCTGCCGGATTTCTATGGTCTGTATGATGGTTTGAGCGTGCGACGGGTGCTCACCTATACCGCCCGGTCGCGAGGGATTGCGCCTGCGCTGACGGCGGCGGCGGTGGAAAAGGCCGTGCTCCGGGTCGGGCTGACCGATCGCATTGATGTCAAAGCCGGAGATTTGTCGCGGGGGCTGCGTCAGCGCCTCGCCATTGGGCAGGCCATTGTCCATGAGCCCAAAGTGCTGCTGCTAGACGAGCCCGCGGCAGGGCTCGATCCGCAAGCCAGACGCGATCTTTCCGTTCTGATGGTGGCACTCAAGGATGCAGGGATGACACTGGTGGTGTCTTCGCACATTCTGGCCGAACTCGAAGACTATTGCTCCGAAATGATCATCATCGAAGATGGGATGATCGTCGGCGGCAAGCCGATCAAGGTGAAGGATGTCGCCCGGCCGCGTTATATCCTGGAAATCGCCACGGCCCGCAGCGATCTGCGCGATTTTCTCGCCGCCCGCGCCGGGATCGACGTCATCGAGGCCGATGAATACCACGCCCTTATCACCCATTCGCGCAGCGCGGCGTCTAGAGCCCGGCTCATCCGCGATCTGCTGGCGGCAGGATTTGAAGTGTCGGGCTTTGGCGAGTCCACACGGGCCCTCGAAGATGCCTATTTTAGCCAGGTGGGGCAGGGGCGATGAACCCGGAATTTCGTCGTAACGTTTGGCTCGAATTGGTGCCGCTCAGGCTGGTCGTGCTGGTGGCTGTGCTGCTATTTGCCTTCTTCTCGGCGGCTCTGACCGAAGGCTTCACCGGGCCCGGCTCTATCGCGCGTTGGGCCTATTATGTGCTGGTCGTGGTCTGGGGCACGCGCAATGCGGCCCGCAGTGTGGTCGGCGAAATCCGTGACCGCACTTGGGATAGCCAACGCCTCTCCTCGCTGAGAGCGAGCACCATGATGTGGGGCAAACTGTTCGGCTCTACGGTGTTCCCCTGGATCGGCGGGGCGATTTGCCTGGTCGTGATCATGGCGGATGTTGTCCAGCGCAGCGGCGCTGCTGCGGCCGTGCTGCAAGGAGCCTATTACATTGCTTTGGGTGTGATCGCACAAGGTGCAAGCTTGCTCGCCAGTCTGATTGCCGCCGGACGCCGCCAGGGTCGCTCGCAATTCGAGGTGTTTGCCTACCAGATCGTCGGCATCGCGGCGGCTATCATGGTGTGGGCCATCGCCGATCCTTCGGGGCCGACGATTGGCGGCATTCCGCATACGGATTTTGTCTCGTGGTGGGGGTTGATGCTTCCCACTCAGCCTTTCCTGCTGGTCTCGCTGGCCGCTTTCGCGGGCTTTATGCTGCTTGGCAATTACCGGCTGATGCGGCTTGAACTGAAACTGCGCAACGGCCCTACGGCTTGGCTTGGTTTTCTGCTGTTCATGATTGTCTATGTTGCCGGCTTTGATGCCTGGGGTGGCAGCAATCTCATTCATGCCGATGCTATCGCGCGGCGGCTTTATCTGGCAGGCGTGGTTTCCGCTGGTCTGACCTACCTGACCATATTCCTCGAGCCCAAGGATCGTGTGTTTTTCCGTTGGCTGGGCGGGGAATTTGCCCATTTTCATCTTGGCGGAGCGGTCTCGCGCTTCCAATGCTGGATGATGTCCGGCGTGGCTGCGCTGCTTTTGGGCGGCGTTTTGGTGGCGCGGCTTGCAGTCCTGAACTGGGCGGCGGATGAAGCCACCATCGGTGCGCTGCTCGGCTTCATGACGCGCGATATGGGTCTTGTGGTGCTGATGAATATGGCGGCACGGCGCCGCGGCGGCGATCTTCTGGCGCTGGCGGTGCTCGGGCTGCTCTATGGCTTGATGCCGCCGATCATCGCCGATCTGCAATACGGAACTGGTCAGGCCTTGTTCCTGCCGCGTGTCACTGATCCCGTTTGGTTGTCGCCGGCTGCGGCTTGGTTGGAGGCAGCAGCGGTATGGGTGCTGGCCTTCGCGCGTATTGCACTGCCGGAACAACAGAGCAAAATTTAGCCGGTGCGCAGATACTTCACCGCTTCATCGCGGCCGAAGAGATAGAGCAACACGCGCAAGGCGACGCCGCGGTCGGATTTGAGATCGGGGTCGCGGCTGAGGATCAGCCCGGCATCATCGCGTGCCGCAGCCAACAACTCTCCATGCACGGATATATCGGCGAGGCGGAATTCCAGCTGGCCGCTTTGGCGGGTGCCAAGAAGCTCGCCCGGGCCGCGTAGGCGCAAATCCTCTTCGGCGATGACAAAGCCATCGTCGGTATCGCGCAAGGTGGCGAGGCGGGCTTTGGCGGTCTCGCCCAAGGGCGGGTGATAGACGAGCAGGCAGCTCGATTTGCCTGCGCCGCGCCCAACGCGTCCGCGCAATTGATGCAGTTGGGCAAGGCCGAAACGTTCGGCATGTTCCACCACCATAATCGTGGCTTCGGGCACATCGACGCCGACTTCGATGACCGTGGTGGCGACGAGGAGGGTGATTTCACCCGCCTTGAAGCGCGCCATGGCGCTGTCGCGCTCGGCTGGTTTCATCTTGCCATGGACGAGACCGACCATGGGGCCGAGTGAAGCCTGCAATTCCTTGCAGCGCTCTTCAGCAGCGGCCAGATCGATTTTTTCGGATTCTTCCACCAGCGGGCAAACCCAATAAGCGCGTGCCCCTTTGGCCATGGCGCCGCGCAAATGCTCCACCACATCCTCCAGGCGGGCGGCGGGCAGGACACGGGTTTCCACCGGTTGGCGTCCTGGCGGGCGGCCATGCAGGCGCGAGACATCCATATCGCCATAAGCGGTCAGCGCCAGGGTGCGCGGGATGGGCGTCGCCGTCATCACCAGCACATCGGCGCCTTTGCCTTGCAGGGTCATGCGCTGATGCACACCGAAGCGGTGCTGCTCATCGACCACGGCGAGCCCCAGATCGCGGAAATTCACATCCTCGGAAAAGAGCGCATGGGTGCCGACCAGAATGTTGATCTCGCCCGCCGCCAAGGCTTTGAGCAGCGCTTCGCGGGGGGCGCCTTTTTCGCGGCCGGTCAGGAGTGCCATACGCACGCCCGCGGCCTGGGCGAGCGGTTCCAGCGCCGCGATATGCTGGCGGGCGAGGATTTCCGTAGGCGCCATGAAGGCCCCTTGGGCACCGGCTTCCACCGCATCGAGCAAAGCCATGAAGGCAACCACGGTCTTGCCCGAGCCGACATCGCCTTGCAGCAGCCGCAACATGCGGGTGGGCGAGGCCATATCGGCTTCGATCTCGGCAATGGCCTGGTTCTGGGCATCGGTGAGCGTGAAGGACAGTGCCGCAAGTGCCCTGGCCTTCAGCTTGCCTTCGCCTTTCAGCACCCGGCCTTTGTTGGTGAGCCGCAGCTGTTTGCGGATCAGCATCAGGGCAAGCTGATTGGCGAGCAGCTCGTCATAGGCGAGGCGCTGGCGTTCCGGCGTCAGCGGCTGCAAGTCCTCTTCATGTACCGGGGCATGCGCTTTTTTGATCGCCTCGTGAAACGGCGCCCAGCCGCGCGCCTTCAGATAGGCGGGGTCCAGCCACTCAGGCATCACCGGTACTTTTCCCAACGCGCCGCGGATGGCCTTGGCCAGCACCTTGCCGGACAAGCCTTCGGTCAAGCCATAGACCGGCTCATGCAGCGGCATCGCTTCATCAGGCGCGGCGATGTAATCGGGATGGGTCATCTGCAAGCGGTTGTTGAAGCGCTCGATGCGGCCCGAGATGACGCGCTGACTGCCGACGGGCAGGGATTTGTTCAGCCAGTCTTGATGGGCATGGAAAAAGACAAGTTCCATCGACGCCGTGTCATCAGTGCAGCGCACGCGATAGGGCTGGCGCTTGTCGCGCGGCTCCAGATGATCGAGCACGTTGACGGTCACGGTGACGATGCGCCCAGCCTCGGCGGCGATGAGCTTGGGTCGGTAAGAACGGTCGATGACGCCGCTGGGTAGATGGAAGACGAGATCCTTCAGCCGCTTTCCCGCAACGGCTGCGATCAATTTTTCCAGCCGCGGACCCACCCCCGGAAGGCTGAGGGTCTCGGCAAAAAGCGGAAAGAGAATCGCGGGGCGCATGGGAGAGAAGATAGGGGCAAAAGGCCGTTCTGGGCGATGCGCGCCGTGGGTTCAAAAGGTAGTTGACAAGGAAACTGTATGCATTTAGTTTCCTAGGAAACCAAAAGAAAGCAAACATGCCCGACTACCCCGTCATCAGCACCCTCGAAAGTCATCTCGGCTATCGCATGCGGCAGGTCTCGAACCACGTCTCGCAGGCTTTCGCAGCCAAGGTGGCAGAGCAGGGTGTCACGGTCGCCGAATGGGTGCTGCTGCGCCAGCTTTGGGATTATGAGCGCGTTGCCCCCAGCCGTGTCGCTGACGATCTGGCCATGACGCGTGGGGCGATCTCCAAGCTTGCCGATCGGCTGGAAGCCAAGGCACTGATTGCTCGCACGCAGCTGGAAGGCGATCGCCGCTTTCAGGATATAGCCTTGACCGAGGCTGGAAGGGCAGTGGTGCCGGTGCTGGCCGCCATCGCAGACGCCAATGATGCGGACGTATTCGGCTGTTTGACGCCTGACGAACACGCCGCGCTGGAAACTCTCCTGAAAGCCATCGTGCAGCGGCGAAAACTCGCTTCTGTTCCCACCGACTGATCGCCAAAACCTGGAGACCGCCCATGAATGCCACCTTGATTGCCGAACTCGATGCTTGCACGCGCTTGTCGCAGGGCGCCACTGGTGCCTTCCCGACAATCGTCTCACGCCTGTTGGCGGCTGGTGTCGACCAGTATCACGCCGATCTCCTTCGCGCAGAGAAGACCTATTACATGCCGGACGGCGACAGCCATATTTCGTCGGCCGAACCCGTCGAGGGGGCGATTGCTGATCTTTTCGATCCTGCCGCGGTCGCTGCCGCCATACGCGCCAGCCAAGCGGCAAGCATCAGCTACACAGAGTTCTTAAAGCGCATCGCTGCCGCCGGTTGTACCAGCTACTTCGTCTCCCTCAGCGGGCGGCGCGCCCTTTATCTCGGCCGTCGGGCCGACAGCTATATCGAGTATTTCCCGCCGCAGGCGTGAGCCGCGCCGAATAGATAGAGGGGCAGCTTCCGGGCTCTGGAAGTGCCCCCTCCTGCGCGCTATATCACCCCCATGACGATTGCATCAGACGGAGGGTCCCAAGGGGTCCGCCGCAAACAGCTATTGTTCCGTTGCCAGCGCCGCGGGTTCAAGGAGGTCGATTTGATCTTCGGAACCTTTGCCGCCCGCGAGATCGATTCCTTGGACGAAGCGGGGCTGGAGGCGCTGGAAGCGCTTTTGGAGCAACCGGATCAAGACGTTTTCGCTTGGCTGAAGGGGGAGATTCCGCTCCCCGCCGCCTTCGACACGGCGCTTTTCCAGCGCTTGAAGGCGCTCTGTGCGCGTAAGGATCCCAGTTGGAACGTGTAAATTATATCGCCCGCGCCGACGGCCGCTTGACGGTCACGGGTGCGCCGGAAGGTTTTGACGCTTGGCTGGCAGCAGGCGCGGCGCAAAGCCGGAACGGGCTGGTGGTGTTCGTCACCCAAGATGGGGTGAAGGCAGCCAACGCCTCCGAGGTCATCCGTTTCTTCGCGCCCAGCGTGCAGATTCTGCAGTTTCCGGCTTGGGATTGCCTGCCTTACGACCGCATGTCGCCAAGCCCAGACATCGAAAGCCAGCGGCTGGCGACGCTCGCCAGTCTGGCGCGGCGCAGCAAGGATAGCGGGCCAGCCGTTGTGGTGACGACCGTCAACGCCGTGCTGCAACGGGTGCCGCCGCGGTCGGTGATTGAGACAGCCAGTTTCGTCGCCAAGCAGGGCGACACGGTTTCGCTGGATGGGCTAGCGCGGTTCCTCGCCCATAATGGTTATGCGCGGGCTTCCACCGTGCGTGAGCCGGGTGATTTCGCCGTGCGCGGTGGTATCGTCGATTTGTGGCCGCCGGGTATGGAGCCGCTGCGGCTCGATTTCTTCGGTGACCGCCTCGACGCCATCCGCACCTTTGA
Source organism: Rhizomicrobium sp. (assembly GCA_031291635.1). GTDB lineage: Bacteria > Pseudomonadota > Alphaproteobacteria > Micropepsales > Micropepsaceae > Rhizomicrobium. Next base: position 10,850 of record JARLIR010000018.1, read on the forward strand.
TGCCGAGACGCAGCTTTCCTCGGGCGAGGTCAAAAGCATTGATCTGTTGCCGGCTTCCGAAGTGCCGCTGGATGAGAAGGGCGTCAGCCGTTTTCGCTCTGGCTATGTTGCCGCTTTCGGCGCCGCGGTGGATGACCCCCTGTACGAATCCGTCAGTGCTGCTCGCAAGACGCCGGGCATGGAGCATTGGCTGCCGCTGTTCTACGAAACGCTGGAAACGCTGTTCGATTATGCGCCGCGAGCGCTGCTGGTGTTGGCGCATCATTTGGAAGAAGCCAAGAAGGCGCGGCTGGAATTGATCGCTGACTATTACCAGTCGCGGCGCGAGTTCCTCAGCGATGATCCGAACAAGAAAAGCGCGCTGAAGGCCCCGCCTTATAAGCCGCTGAAACCCGCCACGCTGTATCTTGCGACGACAGAGTGGGACGAGATTCTCAAGAAGCATCCGGTGCGCGACCTGTCGCCGTTTCAGGCACCGGAATCGCTCAAATCGGTCGATGCGCACGGTCATTTGGGCCGCGATTTCGCGCCGGAGCGCCAAGCCAACTGCAACGTCTTCCAAGCTGCAGGCGAACATATCGCTGAGCTGCAAAAGGCGAAAAAGCGCGTCATCGTGGCGGCGTGGACGGAAGGTTCTGCCGAACGTATGGGCGGCGTGCTGTCGGATCACGGTTTAAAGGCGCTGCGCCCGGTCACCGATTGGGCTGATGCGGTGAAGATGGCGCCGAGCGCCGTGGGGCTTGCGGTGCTCGGCATCGAGCATGGTTTTGAAGGCCCCGATTTCGCGCTGGTGGCTGAGCAGGACATTCTTGGCGACCGCATGGTCAGCCACAAGCGGGCGCGCAAAGCGCAGAATTTCCTCACCGAAGCGGCGGGGCTGGTGGCAGGCGATCTCGTCACCCATATCGATCATGGTGTGGGGCGCTATCTGGGACTCAAGACCATCGACGTCACCGGTGCGCCGCATGATTGCATCGAGCTGCAATATGATGGCGGCAAACTGTTTCTGCCGGTCGAGAATATCGAACTGCTCACCCGTTATGGCGCCGAAGATGCCAATGCGGTGCTGGACAAGCTGGGCGGCGGGGCGTGGCAATCACGCAAAGCCAAAGCGCGCCAGCGCGTGCGCGAGATTGCGGGCGAGTTGATCCGCATTGCCGCGGCGCGCGAATTAAAGACGTTGCCGGAAATCGAAAAGCCGCAAGGCATCTGGGACGAATTCTGCGCGCGGTTCCCATATCAGGAAACCGAAGACCAGGAAAAAGCTATCGCCGATGCGGTGGAGGATTTGGCCAAAGGTCGTCCGATGGATCGGCTGGTCTGCGGCGATGTCGGCTTCGGCAAGACCGAAGTGGCGCTGCGCACGGCCTTCGTCGCCGCCATGTCGGGCACGCAAGTCGCGGTGGTGGTGCCGACAACGCTGCTGGCACGCCAGCATTATAGGAGCTTCGCCCAGCGCTTTGCCGGTTTCCCGGTCAAGGTGCGGCAGCTGTCGCGTTTCGTCGATGCCAAAGAGGCCAAAGAGACCAAGGCTGGGCTGGCGACCGGAGATATCGATATCGTGGTCGGCACTCATGCTCTGTTCGCCAAGACCATCGAGTTCCGCAATCTCGGGCTGGTGATTGTCGACGAAGAACAGCATTTCGGCGTGACGCACAAAGAGCGGCTGAAATCGCTGAAGGCCGATGTCCATGTGCTGACGCTGACGGCGACGCCGATCCCGCGCACGTTGCAATTGGCACTATCGGGCGTGCGCGATCTGTCCTTGATCACCACACCGCCAATTGACCGCCTGGCGGTGCGCACCTTCGTGACGCCATTCGATCCGATGATGATCCGCGAGGCTTTGCTGCGCGAGCATTACCGCGGCGGCCAGAGCTTCTATGTGGCGCCGCGCATTGCCGATTTGAAGGAAGCCGAAGAATTCTTGAAAGAGAATGTGCCGGAAGTGAAGGCGGCGGTGGCGCATGGCCAGATGGCGGCTTCGACCCTCGAAGAGATCATGAACGCCTTTTATGATCGCAAGATCGACGTGCTGATCTCCACCAACATCGTCGAATCCGGTCTCGACATTCCCAGCGCCAACACGATGATCGTGCATCGCGCGGATATGTTTGGCCTGTCTCAGCTTTACCAATTGCGCGGGCGTATCGGCCGCTCCAAGCAGCGCGCTTATGCCTATCTGACCACCCCCGCAGAGCGCAAACCGACCGAGACGGCGGAAAGGCGCTTGGAAGTGCTGCAAAGCCTCGACCAGTTGGGCGCGGGCTTTACGGTGGCGAGCCACGATATGGATATTCGCGGCGCTGGCAATCTGTTGGGCGAGGAGCAATCCGGCCACGTCAAGGAAGTCGGCATCGAGCTGTACCAAGAGATGCTGGAAGAAGCTGTGGCGCAGTTACGTGCTGGCGGCGACGGC
>JARLIR010000165.1 GCA_031291635.1 Rhizomicrobium sp.
GGCGGGGTGATGAACAATTTGCCGGTCGATCTGATGCGCAAGCGCCGCATCGGCCCTTTGATTGCTTGCGACGTCACCGGCGTGATCGATTTTTCCGTGCGTGACCGCAATTACGGCGAACGCCCAATCTGGCGCATGTTGTGGCAGAAGGTGGCGGGCATGCCGTCGATCTTCGACATCCTGACCCGCGCCGGCACGTTGGGCTCGGAAGCCCAGCGCCGCTTGGTTCGCGATGAAGCCGATGTTCTGATCGAACCGCCGCTGGAGGGCCTCAACCCGCTCGATTGGAAAAGCTTCGATCGTGCCGTCGCCGAAGGCTACGCCTACACCGCCCAGCACATCGACAAACACGGTCTGCCGCCCTCCCTTCGTCTTGGCCGGGCGTGACCCGGCCATCCAAATTTTTTCACTGCTCGGGAAAGCTCGCCGAGGGGATAGCTGCCTCGAGAGCGGTCGTGACGAGAAAATCTGGGTTGAAGCCGCGCCTCAGATACTGTTCTGCATCATCGGATTGGGTGGCGGGGCGCCGATCAGGTAATAGCTGCGCCCTTCGCTGTCGGTGAGGATCAGCAATGTGATCTTGGGTTGATGGCTGATATCGAGATCGGCTTTCACACTGCCGTGATCGCGCGAGCCTTCCACGTTCAGCACATAGCTGGCGGTGCCGCCGCGTCCGGTGGCGTAATCGAAGGTGTGCAGCTGCACTTCCCGCACTTTGATGTCCTTGCCCAGCACCGCGACCGCTTGGCCGTTTTCGCGCATGGTGCTGACGATCAAGGCGATGCGGGAATCGTTCGAAAAGCCTTTGTAGAAATACCAGGCGCCATAGCCGAACACCGCCATCAGCACGATGGCAACGGCGACGAAGCCGCCCAGGCAACCCCACAGGCAGCCGTGATGCGGTGCGCGCGGGCTCTGTTCTTCGCTATAGGCTTCCATCGCTTCCCTTATGACATTTTCCTGCAGCCTAAGCGCAGCGCCGCGATTGCCGCAACCCTGACGCTCGTCTTAGTTTAGGGCCTAGTATGCCGCCCCAATTCCTGCCAAATCCTGCAGGACGCTCGCGTAAACTGCGGATTTTAAACAATGCAAGATGGCCCTTTCGATGAAAACCCGCTCGATGCGGCTGACCTTCTCTTGGAAGAGGGGCGGGCGGGCGACGCGATAGCGCTGCTAGCGCCGCTAGTGGTGCAAAACCGTGGGGGGCTGGCCGCCCGTCTCTTGCTGGCGCGCGCCTTCGATGCCGAGGGCCTGTTGGACGAGGCCGTGGCACAGGCGCGCGAAACCGCGGGGCTCTATCCCGATATTGGCGAAGCGGCGCTGGCCTATGGCGCGGTGCTCCTCAGCAGTGAAAACCTGCCTGATGCCATCGGCGAATTGCAGCGCGCCCTGCGACTGGATCCCGAAAGCGGCGAAGCGCGCTATCTCTTGGGCTGTGCTTGGCTGGATGCCGGTGAACCCGCCCAAGCGCTTGCCGCCTTCGCCCAATTGTTGGCCGATGACATGCCTTTGCTCGGCGAGCGGATTGCGGAGGCCGAGGCCATGCAGGCCCGCCCGCGTTCCGATGCCGGTTACGTGCGGCACCTCTTCGACCAATTCTCCAGCGATTATGATGAGCGTATGGTGGGCCAGCTGGCCTATCGCGCGCCGCAAACCTTGCGCGAGTTGGCGCAGTTCGTCATCCCGGGCGAGACTGGTCTTGCGGTACTCGATCTGGGCTGCGGCACCGGGCTTTCGGGGGCGGCGTTCCGTGATCGTGCCGAGCATCTCACCGGCCTCGACCTCAGCCCCGCCATGCTGGAGAAGGCTCGCGCCCGCGGCGGTTATGACGCTTTGATCACCGGCGATATCGAAAGCGGTCTGGGGGAGGGCCTCTATGATCTCGTCATTGCCGCCGACACGCTGGTCTATCTCGGCGATCTCGAGGCCACGATGACAGCCGTCGCCACGGCCCTGAAGCCCTCCGGCTTTTTTCTCTTCACCACCGAAGCCAAAGAGGGCCAAGAAAACAATCTGCCGTTCGAACTCGGCCCCAAACGGCGCTGGCGTCATTCCGAAACCTATCTGCGCGCTTTGGCGGCGCGGCATGGCTTCGACATTGCCGGTTTCATGACCTGCGTGCCCCGCCATGAAGCGGGCGTTCCCGTCCCCGGCTTCGCCGTGGCCTTGCGCAAAATAAACTGAGGAGACCCCCATGCCCCGCAGCATCGGCATTTTGCTCTTTGACGGTGTTGAGGAGCTCGATTTCGTCGGCCCTTGGGAAGTCTTCACCATGGCCAATGAGGTGGCGCCGCATTTCGCGATGGAGCCGCCCTTCACAGTGCAACTCATTGCCGAACGCAGCGATCCGGTCTACTGCGCCAAAACTATGCGGGTGCTGCCCGATCGCACTACGGCCGAGACGGACGACCTCGACATTTTGCTGGTGCCTGGCGGCATTGGTACGCGGCGGGAGGCCACCAATCCGGCGCTCCTGTCCTGGATCACACAGATTGCGACAAAAGCGGAATGGATCACGTCAGTGTGTACGGGCGCTTTGCTGCTCACCGCGGCCGGTCCTGCCCGCGGCAAAAGGGTGACAACCCATTGGGCTTTCGTGGAAACCTTGGCCGCGAGGGGTGAAGCCGCGGAAGTAGTGGCAGATGCCCGCTATGTGCGCGATGGAAACGTGGTTACCGCCGCTGGTGTATCGGCTGGCATCGACATGGCTTTATGGCTGATTGCCGAGCTTTTGGGCGTCGAATTTGCCCGCAGCGTGAAGCGCGCCATGGAATACGACCCCGCCCCACCCGTATGATTACCTAGTCTCATTGTCCGCTGTAACGTGACGCGGCTGGCCGCTTTGTTCGTTCGGTGAAACTGTGCTTATCTCCGGGCGAGGTTGGGAATAGATCACCACCAAGACCCAGGGGAGTTGCAGGATCATGTTCAAGAGCGTTCTTTTGATTGGCGCCGTTGCGATGATGGCGGGCACTGCGCTTGCCGATACCAACTGCGGTACGGCTCCGCTTGCACCGGTGGTTGTCAGCGCCGCGGACCTCGCGGGCAAGACGACCGATGATGCGCACACCGCTGTGCTCGGCGCGCTCAAGAGCGTCAAGGCCTACCAGGCGACGCTCAGCACCTTCCGCGAATGCCTCGTGACCCAGACCACGGCCCAGAAAACCGCTCTTGCCGCCGCTAAGGACGACAAGGCCAAGAAGGTTGTGCAGGAACAGATCGACGCGATTCAGGCCGCCTATGACAAGACGGTCGATACCGAAACCGCCGTTGTCACCGATTATTCCAATGCCCATACCGCGTATTGCAAGATGGGCGATGGCCTGGCCGGTTGCGCCAAGCCGAAATAGTAAGTCTTAAAGCTTGAGACGGGAGGACTCGAATCATCTATCATAGGTGGTATGAGTCAACCCGGAATGACCTTGAAACGGAATGAGCGGCGCGCCCGCGAACATCAGGCGACGCGCGCTGCCATTCTGGAAGCAGCCAGGCGTGTAGCCGCCCGTGACGGCGCCCGTGATCTGTCGCTGCGCGGCGTTGCCGCCGAAGCGGGTTTTGCGCCTGCGGCTCTCTACAGCTACTTCACCGGCAAAGACGACTTGCTGCTGGCGCTCGCGACCGAAGATTTGTCGGGCGTGGCGCGGGCCATGCGCGGCGCTGCAGCCGGTCATGAAGGCAAGGGCAAGTTAGCGGCGGCGGCCTCTGCCGCGCTCGAACTTTTGCGCCACACCGAGACCATGGCAGCTGGCTCAGCAGCCCTTTCCGCTAACGCCGGAACCAGCGAGGGCGAGCGTCTCTTTAACGGCCGCCTCATCGCCGCGCTCAAAGTTCTTTCGGACGTATCGGGGCAGACTCCAGGCAGTCGCGAAGGCCAATGTGATGTGCTGCTGGTCGCTGCCACCTTGAGTGGCCTTGCCTTGCTGGACCGTGCTGGCCGGCTGGAAGCGCTTGGCTTTGGCATCGACGAAATTCTTGCCCGTCTCGAAACGCACTTTGGCTGAAACCCGCTAGGGCAGCTTTCTCGGCGTCCCTTGAAACAGGGCTCTGCCATACATATTTCACTTTGCACAACGCGAAAAAGCCGCTGTGATTGGCTTTGTCGCACCTGCAAAGGGGAAAGATATGACAGACCACAAAGCGCGCGCGCCGCTCAGCACACCCACCTCGCTCGGCGCCAATGCCACCCATGATGTCTCAAGCGCGCTGAATGCGCTGCTGGCGGACGTCTTCACGCTCTATTTCAAGACCAAGAATTTCCATTGGCACATGTCGGGTGCCCATTTTCGCGATTACCACCTGCTGCTCGATGAACAAGCCGATCAGATTTACGCTATGGGCGATCCCATCGCCGAGCGCGTGCGCAAGATCGGCGGCACCACGCTGAAATCCATCGGCCATATCGCGCGGCTGCAGCGTCTGTCCGACAACGACGCCGATTTCGTCACCCCGCTCGACATGCTGGCGGAGCTGGCCGACGACAATCGCCGCGTCGCCGATGCCATGCGCGAGACCCACAGCATCGCCGATGAGGCCAATGATGTGGCGACCGCCAGTCTGCTCGAAAACTGGATCGACGAGACCGAAAAACGCGCTTGGTTCCTGTTCGAGACCACCCGCCACAGCGAAACCGCCTAACGATGATCGACCTCATCATCCCTGCGCGCAAAAAAGATTTGGGCGGCGGCCTCGAAGTGGGACGCGTCTTGCCCTTTGCCAAGCGGCGGATGGTGGGGCCTTTCGTCTTTCTCGATCACATGGGACCGGCCGATTTTGCTCCGGGCCAGGGCGTTGATGTCCGCCCCCATCCCCATATCGGCCTGTCCACGGTCAGCTATCTCTTCGAGGGCGAGCTTTTTCACCACGACAGCCTCGGCACCGTGCAAGTGATCGTGCCGGGCGAGGTCAATTGGATGACCGCTGGGCGCGGCATCGTCCATTCCGAGCGCACCCGGCCGGAACTGCGCGCCAAGGGCATGCGCATGGATGGCATCCAGGCTTGGGTGGCTCTGCCCAAGGAAGCGGAAGAAACCGCACCCGCCTTCGCCCATATCGGGGCCAAGGTGTTGCCGCGTTTTGCCGAAGCGGGCGCTACGGGCACCGTCATTGCCGGTGAATTTCTCGGTCTTGCGGGCGCGCCGGGTTTTTCGCCGCTATTTTATGTCCATCTCGATCTTGCCCCCCTCAGTCGCTTTGCCGTGCCCGACGATTATGCCGAACGCGCGGTTTATGTCGCCAAAGGCAAGGTGCTGCTGGACGGTGTGGCGGTGGAGGCCGGCAACATGGCTGTCCTCGCGCCAGGCCTGGTGGAACTGGAAACCGAGGAAGTCCCGGCCCGGCTGATGCTCCTCGGCGGCGAACCGATCGGTGAACGCCACATCTGGTGGAATTTTGTCTCCTCCAGCCTCGACCGAATCGAACTGGCTAAGGACGACTGGAAATCCGGCCGGATGGCCCTGCCGCCCACGGATAAGGACGAGTTTATCCCCCTGCCAGACCCGCCGCCGCCGCCTCTACCCACAGATCCTGTCTAACTCTTTGCCCCTGCGTCCAATCTCACGCCATTCCTGCGTTGAAAGCTGAAGAGTCACCCAGTATGGTCCGCGCCCTTGTTGGGGCGTCGCCAAGTGGTAAGGCACCGGATTTTGATTCCGGCATTCCCAGGTTCGAATCCTGGCGCCCCAGCCAGCCTTTGCTGCTGAGCAGCTTGGGCCCGGCAAGCCAGCCCTCACGCCCCCGCAATATCATCCAGCTTTTGCCCGCTTAAGCGCTGCGCATCGCGGTTGGACGGGGCGGCTGACCGCAGTTGGCGATGTCCTGCTGTTGAATGGCGAGGCCGGTCCGCGCTGCTGAATGTTATTTTTGCGGGCAGAAAGGCGAGAAAGCGCCGCCCTTTGGCGTTGTCCCCAGGGTGTGCGAATTTGCGGTAAATCAAGCGCTTGCCGGAGCGGAGTGACCCCGCTATAACCCCGCCCCTTGCCCGCCTAGCGCGGCAAACCGGAGAGTAGCTCAGCCTGGTAGAGCACCACGTTCGGGACGTGGGGGCCGGAGGTTCGAATCCTCTCTCTCCGACCAA
>JARLIR010000166.1 GCA_031291635.1 Rhizomicrobium sp.
AACCAATGGTGCCCGCAAAAGGGTTTCACTTGGTTCATCCCGGGCAAGTCCCCGATCCGTGTCTCCACGGTGCACCGGCCCGTCGTGATTGACGACGCTACCGGCCGCCCCGCTTGTCCGCCGTATGACGGCAAACATGTGCATCAGGCCGTCTTTGAATTCTGGCCCACCGAATTGCAGCAGGTGTTCATCGATGCCGGTATCCCACGGCGAAAGCCGCCGTCGATGCCCAATTGCGCTATGGCTGGTGAGCGCGACGGCGATCCGCCGCTGATTGTTTCCCCGGTGCGCGGCGCCGCTTATGTGATGCGCCTATCGCGTCCGGATGCCTCGCGCATTGCCTTCACGGCTAGCGCCGATGCTGACGCCCGGCTGATCTATTGGTTTGTGGACGACGCCTTTGTCGGGTCTGGCGCGCCTGGCACCGCTTTCTATTGGCAGCCGACTGCCGCTGGCCATTTCCGCCTCCGCGCCGTCGATGATCAGGGCCGCAGCGACGAGCGTCCGTTGGAGATCGACATGGACGAGTAGGTTATCGGTCATATTGCCGAGCGGGCATTTTCGAAAGTCGTGGTCGCTGCTCAACGTTGCTAGGTCGATGCCGTCGTGCGGTGATGCAATGAGCTCTGGACCTACAAACGTGGTTTACAGACGACACCTCTGTCTCAAAAATCCCTATGGCTCCGCACCAAATTTTAGCGTGTTGTTTTGCAGGAGGTAGTCCAGGGCTAACGGCGAAGCGTTAGCTTTCGGGGCGAGGTGAGGATCGGCCTGCGAGCCGATGTGGGGGAAGCGGAAGGCAGGTACGAAAATTTGAGCCGAGACGCCTTTTCTATTTTGTCAGACAAGTTATGGTGCCGCCAAAGCCTCGTCGCAAGTAGGCTCATGGGAGGAACCGGTAAATGTCACTTCGGCGTATGCTAGTGCTTGTTTGCATTGGTCTTGGTTTGGCCAGCCCTGCTCAAGCGCAATCCAGTGATATGGCAGCAAAACCGCCACGCCCGCCGCTGATCGTGCCTGCGCCGATCGCCGGAGCCGCGGCAATGCCGGACATTTCATGGGTGGCTACGGCACCGTGCGGATTGCCATGCGTCACCCCGATGTTTTTTCGGCCTTCTACGCGATGAACCCCTGCTGCATGTCGCTGCGCCGTGCATTCTCGCTGCCCGTGCAGCGGGATCATCCTGCATAAAACCAACGTTGATGTTCCATACACATGAAAGCGAGAAATCCCTACGCTGCCCAGGAGAGAAAATGTCGAGCGAAGCGTCCTGCGCCAAAACCACGCATAAACGGCGCATCGCAGCGGCTTTTTCACAACAGAGTTGTTGAAGTATTTGTGGGTTTGCCAAGGCCACTTGCGCATTCCTACGCCTGCGGCGTAATCCCTAAATTGTCAGTTTTGAGAGTGTTCACCGCTATCTTGTCTTGCACACAAACGGATACAGACTGGCTCGCGCATCCGTCCTGGAAGAACCTGGGCAGGTGCGAGATAGTCCTGAGATATAAGAGCAATTTGGCGGCATATTCCCTATGACCGACCAGAAAAGAGTGCACGCCTGCGGGAGGGGTGCAGCCGGGCCAATGGTTAATAGGATTGACGAGCGCGCCAAGTGGATAGAGCAAAATTTGCTCCCCAATGAATCGCGCGTGCGCGCCTGGCTCAGTCAAAACCGCGCCCATGGCTTGGAAATCGACGACGTGGTTCAGGAAATGTATGCGCGCATAGGTTCGCTGGATAGCTTTGATGAGATCCGCGATCCGGTGCAATACGCGTTGAAAGTCGCCCACTCGATCCTTTTTAACTACATCCGGCGGACCCGTACCGTTTCCATCATTGCGGCCGGGGACATGAAAGGATTTGAAGTGCCTTCGCCCGAAGCCTCGCCCGAAGAGGAACTATCGGCGCGTGATGAAGTGCAACAGGTCGCAAATGCACTTGCGGAGTTGCCAAAGAGAACCCGGGATGTCCTATTGTTGCGACGCGTTGAGGGATTTTCGCAGCGTGAGACCGCTTCCCGCCTTAAGATCGCCGAAAAAACAGTCGAAGCACATATGGCTCGCGCGGCGCTTTACTTAACCCTGCATTTTGGCCGCGGAGGGAAGCACAAGATTCAATCGTCTGAGAGACATGAGATCCTAAGTGACGATAGCGACGATGCCACAGACTAACGAGATCTACCGGCGTGCAGCGGAATGGTCGGCGCAGGCCGATGCCGAGGGCTTTTCTGCCGCGCAGCAGGCAGCGCTTGACGCTTGGCTGGGTGAAGATCTTCGCCATCTGGGAGCCTATCTCGCGGTGCGGGCGGCGCTGGCGCGCGTCAATCGACTCGGTGGGGCGGCGCAGACGGCAAACCGCGAGCCGGAAGCGAATGTGTCCGTGCTAGCACAGCCCGTGCCCGCGCGTAGAAGGTGGGTTCTGGTTGGTTCCATAGCCGCCTCGTTGGTTGCGGTGGTGCTCTGTGGCGCAGCATGGTGGGCAACCTCCTTTGAAGCTGTCTATGCCACGGCACTGGGGGAAACCAAAGTGATTGCGTTGCCGGACGGATCGCAGCTCACAATGAACACCGCCACATCGGCCTCGGTGCATTATACCATTATCGCTCGTAACATTACGCTGAACCGAGGTGAAGCGCTGTTCGATGTCGCCAAACACAAGATACGCCCATTTGTGGTGAAGGCTGACAAAGTGCAAGTGCGTGCAGTGGGGACCAGTTTTGAGCTCGCAAGCTTAAGGGATCAACCATTGCAGGTGATGGTTCGTGAGGGCGTCGTAAAGGTGAAAGCCTCGGCGCATGCAGACGCCATCGTTGTTTCGGCCGGTGCCCGCGCTGTCGTCGGTGCGGATGGAAAGATGATCATCGAGCCAGTATCGGTAGGTCAAATCGCGATGAATTTGGCGTGGCGTGACGGCTATATCGTTTTCCGGCGGCAATCGCTTGGTGACGCGGCGCGGGAATTTGGGCGCTATAACAAACTACGTATTATTGTCGATGACCCGGTATTGGCGAGAAAAGCTGTCACCGGACGTTATCTGGCGACCGATCCCCTCGGCTTTGCCAAAGCCGTTGCAATCTTCTGGAACTTAAAGGTTACCGTCAGCCAGGACAGCGTACGCCTGACGCGAAATGCAAACTAGCAGAGGCGCATAGTGGCGTCGCACAGGATGGCTGGGGGGCCTGGACGCATGAAAGCCAGATTTGCCAGAGCCTCACTAGGATGCCTCGCCGGTATTGCCGTGTTCGCCGCGAGCGCGTCCGCCAAAGATGTCCTTCGCAGCTTTGACGTTCCGAGCGGCGATGCCGAAGACTCGATTGCGCTGTTCTCGCTGCAGTCGCAAAAATTGATCCTTGCTCCTAGCGATGCTCTTGTCGGCGTCAAGATGCCTGCCGTCCGGGGTAAAATGTCGCCTGCTGAAGCCCTCGCAATTCTTCTTCTCGGCACATCATTGGAAGTCGCCTCGGATGACGGGCGAACCCTCGTGCTGCGCAAGCGATTGCCTCAGCCGTCTCCTGCGGGCGTGCCAGGGCAAACCGCCTTGCCTCCTGCGGCACAGAGAGAATCCGTGTTGGTAACAGGCTATCGCGCAAGCCTTGCCAATGCGACGAACACCAAGCGCGCTGCTACCAGCTTCACGGACGCGATCTTTGCCGAAGACATCGGAAAGTTCCCGGATGCCAATCTCGCTGAGTCTTTGAATCGCATTCCGGGTGTGACGATCACTCGCGAAAACACAGGGGAAGGAATTGGAGTCGAGATTCGCGGGCTTGGTCAGAACTTCACCAAAATTCTGATCAATGGTGATCCAATCGCAGTGGCATCGACGGGGCCGACGGATGGCACCAACAGCAACCGCGAAATCGATTTGAACATGTTCCCGGCAGAGCTCTTCACGCAATTGTCGGTGCTCAAATCACCGATGGCCGATCAAGTGGAAGGCGGCGCGGCCGGCTCGGTTACGATGCGTGTCCTGCGTCCGTTCGATAGACCGGGCTTTCACTTGCGCTATAGTGTTCAAGCCACGGACCAGTCGTCGACGAATTTGGCGATCGGTAAGCGGGGAGAATTGGTCTTCAGCGACACGCAAGGTGCGTTGGGCCTTCTCATCGGTCTTGTTGGTGTTCAGAACAACGTCATGGTCACCGGGTGGGAAGACGGCAACGCGGGGTGGGTGGCGCCAAACCTTCCCAGCGGCAGCTGCGGTACAGGCAACAGCTGTTCTCAGTTTGGCGGCGGATCCTGGAGCATTCCAAATGTGGTCCCCTCTGGGGTGTATGTGCCGGTTCCCTCGGGATTTGCGCTGAGCCCTGGCTATGCAGCGAATGTCGTGGGCGGCACACGGTATTTTCCAGTCAGCTATCCCGTTAATCAGGCCATGCTCATCGCCCTGAACCCGGGCTTGGTTGATGCAAGCTGCTCGGCAGCATCAAACTGCACCAATCAAGCGATGACCCGGCTCAGTAATGCTCTGCTGCCACGCCTCGGCCGCCCGACTTTCGAGAAAGGATCGCGGGATCGCTACAATGGTGTTGTCAGTCTCGAATTTCGGCCGCTGAACGAGTTGAACGTCTATTTGGATGCGGTTTTCGGCAAGTCGGAAAATCACTTAAACCGCACCGATGTGGGCTGGGGTGTGCGAGGCGGTGCCAGTGCCACGCAAATGATTCCGGCAAATCTTACGCTCGCCTCCGATTGGTTGCAGTCTTCCGTGAGCGCTGGCCTCGGCGGTGCCATTAAAACGGGTACGTTTTACAATGCGACCTTCGGAATTGAAGCGCGCGATTACCGCGAGACCACCGACTTCATCAATTTCAATCCTGGCATTTCCTGGCAGGCCAGCGATCTGTTCCGTGTTGATCTTCAAGCCAATTATTCCAGCAGCCATTTCTTCCGCCGTAACCCGACGGTGATGGTATCGTCTTGCACCGCAACCGCACCGGCAACCGGTATCGATAACTGCCCGAATGGGCCGCCGCACTTGGGAACGGTTTTGCAGTTCGACGCCACGGGGACCTATCCGACGGAGGCCATCAATGTCGATCTCAACGACCCCAGGAACTATGCGTGGAATCTTGGCCGTGTGAATCTGGTCGGAGAAAAGCGCTGGACGACCACGCAAGGCGCGCATTTGGACGTGGCCTATGGCGGGGAAAGCCTCGCTGTGAAGGTTGGTGCCGCGTACGACGTCGCCTATCGACTCATTAAGACCCTGGACGATTCTGTCACCTGGCAAAATGAAATCTGCGGCGATTATCCGTCGACTGTGGTCCTGGGCCCCAATTCCAGCATGGCAGGTTGTACGGGTCAAACCGCTCCAGCGCCTGTCGGCTGGACCAACACTTATACAGGGTGGGGTACGGGTTCGACGGCCGGTATGCCGCCACTCACCTACAAAGGTTCACTGGTTCCCACCTCGGCTCTTACCAATTACCTCAAACCAGGTCCCGACGGTTTTGTTACTGTCGACTATGATAAGATTTTCGCGGCATCCGATTATTGGCGCCTGTTTGACAAGGCCGTCGCTCAGCTTGCTTGCGTACCGCGTTGTAGCCCCGCCAATATCGTCGAATATCCGACCATGCTGAACAGCACGATAGAGGAACGCACGGCGGGCCTGTATGCCAAGGCCGATGGCAGGTTTGAGCTTGCCGGTCGCAAGCTGAGATACGATTTGGGTTTGCGCTGGGTGGAGACCCGCCAGTTTATCATCTCACCGACCACAACGGTCGATGCGCGCAACGCAACGCTGTCCGATGGCGGCAGGTATACCAATTACCAAACGCTCTCATCGGCAAAATACAAATACCATGCATGGTTGCCATCGGCTTCTCTGGTCTATGAAATCGCTGATGATTTCCAAGCGCGGGCATCTGTGTCGCGGACTATGACCAGACCCAATCCCGGTGACATGCGCGCGACCATAGACTTTGGCGATCCGACGGTCGCCAATGCGACGCTGGGAAATCCGAAGCTGAAATCCTATTTCTCCAACAATATCGATCTCGGAGCGGAATTTTACACGGGAGGAGAAGGCTATATAGGCACCTCGCTATTCCGCAAATCCATCAGCGGATTCACCAACCAGCTGGTGACTCAACGCACGTTTTCCTATCTTGCGCAGTACGGTATCACCTACAATACGCTGACCTCGACGCAGCGGACCAACTACAATACCAATGGTGGTCCCAGCGGCATTCCGTGTTTTTCTGACGCCGGCTGTGCCAACCAACCTGTTTTGGTCAACCAACAGGTCAATCTGCCGGGCTCGGAGATCATCCGCGGTGTGGAACTTGATGTGGTTCAGCCGCTCGATAAGGTGACGGAAGATTACCTTGGCACGCGCGGATTTGGTGTGACCGGAAATTTCACGATTATAGGCCAAAGATCGACGGGCAGCGTGCCGACTTACGCTGTCGGAGTGGCGCCCTATCAGTTCAATACAACGGTCTATTACGAGGCCGACGATGCGATGGTACGCCTATCGTATAACTGGAACGACACGTCTTATGCGTCTTCAAGCAACAACCAGGGTATTTGCCTCCCGGCACAGCCCAGTGGTGCCAAACCACCGGGCTGTCCAGGTGGTGCTTATCTCTTTACCAAGGCCTACGGCCAGGCCGACTTTTCATCGAGCGTGAAACTGAAGAAACTCTTCGGCGCACTAGCGAGCGATCCGGAACTGACCTTCGATATTCAAAACGTCTTTGATGCCAAGTTACAGGCTTATGACCAGCTCGCCTCTGCGGCCCACTATTACTACAGCAGCGGGCAGACTTACATGCTGGGGATCAGAGGGTCGTTTTAGTTCCATGGCTTCCGCGTTCGACGCCGTGTGTCCGCGGCGAGAGGGTGTCTGATGGTACTCTTTACCCGTTCGCGCCGCCGCAATCACGAACGCGTGTGATCGGGCCCAAGCGCAATCGCCAGGGGATGGCGCGACAGAAAAGGCATAGGGATTTGTCATAGCTTCAGTGTCTTCCCTCTGAGGACTATTGGCGCTTCTTTGCCAAAGCGGTCCGCACCCTTGTTCATGGCCTGCGATGGCATCGGGAAGTGGCAGTGGAGAACCTGGTTATGCGTCAGACTCAGAGCGATGAAGCGGCGCAACCCCTAAGGTGTGGAATGGTGCGGCGGATCCTATTGGCAGCATCGCTGGCGCTTCTTTCCGTTCCTGCCGCCGCCGAAATAGCGCAAGTCTCGGTGAGCGTGGATTTTTCCAAACCCGGTCCGGCAATCGACCGCCACATATACGGCCAGTTTGCCGAGCATCTCCATACCGGCATCTATGGCGGCATCTGGGTTGGCGAGAAGAGCATGATAGCGAACATCAAGGGCTATCGCAGCGATGTCGTTGCGGCGCTGAAGAATATCCACGTCCCGGTTATTCGCTGGCCTGGCGGTTGTTTTGCAGAGTATTATGATTGGCGCGACGGCATTGGGCCGCGGAACAAGCGTCCTAGGCGCAACGATACCCGCGGCGGCGTTGATGACAATGCCTTCGGCACCCATGAATTCATGGATTTCGCGGAGCTGCTTGGCGCCGATGCGTATGTGGGCGGGAATGTCGGCTCGCTGACGCCCATGGAGATGACCCGTTGGGTCGAATACATCACGTCGGATGCTGACACGACCCTCGTCAAGGAGCGCCGCAGGAACGGTCGCTTGAAAGCTTGGAACTTGCCTTTCTTCGGTATCGGCAATGAAACGTGGGGCTGCGGCGGCCGCATGCGTCCTGATTATGCCGCTGACCTCAATGCCCGCTACTCCATCTTCGTCAATGATATGGGCCCCAAGAACCTTATCACGGTCGCTTCGGGCGGAGCGGGGCAGGGCCCCGATTACGAGGGCTTTACGGAGGCGTTTATGAAACGCCCTGGCGAACTGCAAGCGCTCTCCTTCCATTACTACGCCATGCCCGACAGCAGCCCGAAAGGCCCCGCCACCGGTTTTGGCGAGGAGCTCTGGGCACAGCAATTGACGCTGACCTTGAAGATGGAGCCGTATCTGGCTCGTATCTCCGAGATCATGGACAAGCACGATCCGCAAAAGAAGGTCGCGCTCTATGTCGATGAATGGGGGAGCTGGTATGATGTCGAGAAGGGGGCGCCGCCGCGTTCGCATTATCAGCAAAACACGTTGCGCGACGCCGAAGTGGCGGCACTGACCCTCAACATCTTCCATCGTCATACCGACCGCGTGAAGCTGGCCGCCATTGCGCAGATGGTAAACGTCTTGCAAGCGATGATCCTGACGGATGGCTCGAAGATGCTGCTCACCCCGACTTATCACGTCTTCGATATGTATCAGCCCTTCATGGACGCGGTACCTTATCCGGCGACAGTCAGCGGACCTGATTACAGGTTTGGCGCCCACACATTCGCCATGGTGGATGTTTCGGTGGCCAAGGGCAGAGACGGCAAACTTTATCTGTCTCTGACCAACACCGATCCGCATAACGCGGCCCATGTCGTGACCAATATTCCAGGCAACGCCAAAGGAAAAATTTTAACTGGTCCGGCGATGGACACGCACAACAGCTTTGCGGCGCCAAACACGCTGAAGCCGGTGCCATTCACGGCGTCGGCGCAGGACGGTAAGCTGGTGGTGGATCTGCCTGCCAAATCTGTGGTCGTGGTCGCTGTCGAATAAGCCGCCGAATAACAAAAGAGCCGTGAAATGAAAACTGCCGCCCTAATCACATGGCTCTGCATTGGTTTTTATGCCAGCCTCGCGCCGGCGGCTGCCGCAGCCCCTGGCCTATTGCCCTTTGCGCATTTCGTGACCGAGAAGGCGCAGGGCTTTGCTCTGGTTCGAGCGCGCGGCGCAGCACCCATTTTTGTCGACAAGGACGACCATAAGGGTGTGGTCCGGGCGGCGGGAGATTTGCAAGCTGACATCGCGCGTGTCACGGGCATCAAACCGCAACTCTCCACCGGCGTGCCAACAGGCGCCTTTGTTGTCATGGTCGGCACCATCGGAAAAAGCACGCTAATCGATGCGTTGGTGAAATCCGGTAAAATTAAAGCCGACGCCATTCGCGGCCAGTGGGAAGCCTTTGTCGTCGCCACAGTCTCCCACCCCTGTCCTGGTGTGGAGCAGGCGCTGGTGATCGCAGGCAGCGACAAGCGCGGCACCATCTACGGCATTTATGAACTGTCGGAACAAATTGGCGTTTCGCCCTGGTATTGGTTTGCGGACGTCCCCGCCAAACAGCGCAAAACCTTGTCCGTTCTGAATGGCAGCTACGTGCAAGGCCCGCCTGCCGTCAAATATCGCGGCATCTTTATCAAGGATGAAGCGCCGGCGTTCACCGGCTGGGCCAAAGCGAAGTTCGGTGGCCTGAACAGCAAAATGTATACCCATGTCTTCGAACTGATCTTGCGCTTGCGCGGCAATTATCTGTGGCCTGCGATGTGGGACAATGCCTTCAATGAAGATGATGCAGAAAACCCGCGCTTGGCTGACGAATATGGCGTGGTGATGGGAACGTCGCATCACGAGCCGATGATGCGCTCGCATCACGAATGGCTGAGCCGCAAAGACCATCTCGGTAATGGTGAGTGGAATTATGCCAGCAACAAAGCAGCCATCCAGGGCTTTTTCCGCGAAGGCATCGATAATGCCCGAAATTATGATAATCTCGTCACCATGGGGATGCGTGGCGATGGCGATGTCGCCATGGCCAGCCAAGGCGATATCCACAAGGATGTGGCGCAGCTCGAAAGCATCATCGCGGATCAGCGGCAGATCTTACGCGACGAATTGCACAAAGAGCCTGCCGAGGTGCCGCAGCTCTGGGCGCTCTTTACCGAGGTGCTGAAATACTACGATGCTGGAATGAAGGTACCCGACGACATCACCTTGCTTTTCACGGATGATAATGTCGGCGACATCCGCCGCCTGCCGACTGCGGCAGAAGCCAAGCGCCCCGGCGGTGCGGGTATCTATTATCACATGGATATGCATGGCGGGCCTTACGCCTACCAATGGCTGAACACCAATCCTCTGCCCAAAGTCTGGGAGCAGATGGATCTCGCCTATCAATATGGCGCCGACCGCATCTGGATCACCAATATCGGCGATATCAAACCGCTGGAAGTCCCGATCGAGTTTTTTCTGCGCCTTGGCTATTGGGGCCCTAAGACGATCAACAAGGATACGATTGCGGCCTGGACCAAAACCTGGGCAGCGCGTGATTTCGGCTCCGAACACGCCGATGAAATCGCCGATATCGTCGCCAAATACGGCAAGTATAATGGCTGGCGCAAACCCGAACAGGTTCGCGCCGACACCTATTCGCTCATCCATGATCGTGAAGCCGAACGGGTTTCAGCGGCCTGGAACGACATCGCGACGCGCGCGGAAGCCGTCGGCAAGAAGTTACCGCCCGAAGCGCAGGATGCCTATTACCAGCTGGTGCTCTATCCGGTTAAGGCTTCGGCCAATTTGGTCGACACCTACATCGCGGCCGGTCGCAACCAACTCTTCGCGGCGCAGGGGCGGGCATCCACCAATGCGGAAGCCGTCACGGTGCGCGAGCTCTTCGCCAAAGACCGGCAGATGTCCGAGTTCTACAATAAGAAGATGGCGGGCGGAAAATGGGACCACATGATGGACCAAACCCATTTCGGCTATACCGATTGGTATCCGCCGTTGGCGGATGTGAGCCCGGCCGTGTCACAGGTCATCCCAGCGCAGACATCAGAGTTTGCTGTGGCCTTGGAAGGGCGCGTGCAGTTTTGGCCGGGCTATTATCTGCCGCCTGCATTGGCGCCACTCGACTCCTTGTCGAAGCGCAAGACCTTTATCGAGGTCTACCCCGTTGGTACCAAACCGATTGCCTTCACCTCTCGCGCCGATCAGCCCTGGATCACGCTCAGCGAAGGCAAAGCCTTTTCCGCTGGTAAGGACGACCGCCGCATCTGGATCGATATCGATTGGGAAAAGGCGTCTATAGGGATGAACAACGGCTTCGTCATCGTCAAAGGCACGCAAGGCGAGGTGCGAGTGCGGGTGACAGCCATCAAGGCCACACGTGAGCAGGAAAAAGACGCCAAGTGTGCATTCGGTGGCCTCACTGGGCCCATCGCCATTGCCGCATCAGAGGCCAGCAAGAATACAGCCGTGAACGGCGTCAGCTGGCAGCCCATTCCTGATTACGGTCGGGCAGCAGCTGGCATGGCGATCTTTCCGGTGACCGCGCCATCATTCCTGCCGGGTCAACCCGCGCCACGGCTGGAATACGAAGTCTATTTCGCCAAGCCGGGAACCTATCAGGTCGACATCGTCACCAGCCCGACGCTGGATTTCCACGCCGATAACAATCTGGGACTGGCCGTTTCGCTCGACGGTCAGGCGCCCGACATTCGTTACGTCTTCACTGCGCAAAGCCGCGAGTCCGAGACCTTTCTTGGCAAAGCCTTCTATGAGAATGCCAAGAACAACGCCCGAACGATGCATTTCACCGTTAAGGCGGACAAGGCCGGACGGCACAGCTTGAAGCTCGCGATGATTGATCCCGGCTTGGTGCTGCAGAAAATCATTGTCCACGACGATGAGCTTCCTGCCTCCTATTTCGGGCCGCTTGATAGCGCCCGCAACGGTGATGAAACGTGCGTTTTGCGTAAGATCCCTCGCCGCCAACCCTGACGGTCATCCGTACCGTGTCCGATGCGCAACAGTTGCGGGGAACATAACGTCCCGTCGCAGGGATTCCCGCGCACAAATGATCTTCCAATACAGCGAGGTGAGCGGAGAACCGAAGGGGAGGGGTGCGCGCGACTATCGATAGGCGCCATTTGACCAGAAATGTTAGCGGTAACATTTCTCACCAAGCAGAGGTTGCCACCGAGCCAATAGCCGTGATCGCCGAGTAGGCGGGCGGGAAAAAAGAAATGTATCGATTCAAAAGAGGGAGTGGAATCGTGAAAACAGCACTGAATTCGTCGCGCACCCGTGCGGCGCTAATGGGGACGAGCGTACTCGTGGGGCTAAGCACCCTGCTGGCAGTTTCGATGCCGTCATTTGCCCAAGAGTCGCTTGAGACTGTGACGGTCACGGGCTACCGCGCCAGCTTGACCGACTCGACGAACGCCAAGCGCGCATCCATCAACCTTACGGATTCGATCTTTGCCGAAGACATCGGCAAGTTCCCGGACACCAACATCGCCGAAGCCTTCAACCGCATTCCGGGTGTCACCATTACCCGTGAAAACGACGGTTCGGGTATGCGCGTTGCCATTCGCGGACTGGACACCAACTTCGTCAAGATCACGCTGAACGGCGCCGCCGTGTCGACGGCCTCTACCGGTAACACCGACGCCAACGGCGCCAATCGCGAAGTCGATCTCAACATCTTTCCGATCGAACTTTTCTCGCAGTTGTCGGTCAGCAAGACCGCGTCGGCCGATCAGCTCGAAGGCGGCGCCTCAGGCGTGGTCGCGATGCGCAGCCTTCGCCCCTTCGACAACCCAGGCACGCACTTCACCTACAATCTTCAGGGCTCTGACTACTCCAAGAACGGCAATATCGGCGAACGCGGCACCTTGATTGCAAGCTATACCGATGGTCCGTTCGGTGTGCTGATCGGCTTGTCCGGTCAGGTCAACCGCCCGATGACGACAGGCTATGAAGGCGCCTTCAACAACCTGACGGTTCCGTCCCTGACGAACGTGCAGTTCTACGGCACGCAAGCAAACCCGACTCCGACCCAAACTTGCGTGACCTCGCAAGTCGTTTCGCCGGGTACAACCAGCACGGCGGCGGTGTCGACCTGTAACCCGATCGGCGGCCAGAACGGTTGGGCCATTCCGACCGTGTTCCCGTCTGGCACTGGCGTTCCGGCTGCCTATGTCGGCAAGACGGTCACTTCCGATCTGCTGATGGCCCTGAACCCTGGCCTGACCATGGCCCAGATCGGTTCGGCGATTATTCCGCGTACCGGCCGCCCCATGTTCGAGACCGGCACGCGCGATCGTTATAATGGCATCGTGTCGTTGGAATATCGTCCGACCGACGGGATGCATTTCTACTTTGACGGCATTCTTGGCGTGCTTGAGAACAACCTCAACCGCGAAGATCTGATGATGATCGGCCGCAGCGGTAACGCAATCCCGACGAATATGAAGGTGGACGCGAATAACGTCGTCACCTCCGCTGATTTCGTGAATGCGGGCATGGCGCTGGAAGCCCGTCCCTATAAGGAAAAGTCGGACTATATCAGCCTCAATCCGGGCATGGATTGGCAGGTCAACGACCTCTTGAACGTCAAGGCCCAGGTGAACTACAGCCGCGCCCACTTCTTCCGCGACTCGCCGACCTTCATGCCCTCGACGCCTCTTTCGCTGATCCACTATGACAATACTGGTCTCTTCCCGACCTACTCCATGCCCTTGCTGCCGGGCAATGGTTTGCAGGATCCGCAGAACTTCGGTTGGAACGCTGGCAATTCGCGCCTGAGTGTGGCGCAGGAGCGCCGCTACCAATTCACCAAGGGCGCCCACCTCGATGGTTCGTACGGCGGTGACGATTTCAAGGTGCAGATGGGCGCGGCCTGGGATGAGCAGTATCGTCTCATCCGCGGTTACAACAACGACGGCGCCTTTGCCGAAGCTGGCTGTAACTTCAATCCGACGACCTATCTGCCGGGACCGAACTCGACGGCTGGTTGTTCCAATACGCCGTCCTCGACCGTTCCATCAGCTTGGGCCGCCAATTGGGGTACCGGCTACACGGCGGGCATGGGCGCTCTGCCGACCGCACAAGGGCCGTTGGTGCCGAGTTCGATGGTCCCGAGCTTCCTCTCAGTAGGCCCGAACGGTTTTGCGAAGGTCGATTACAAGGCGTTCGAGGCTGCCACAAACTATCAATACTATGCCACGCATCCGTCGAACGGCGCGGCCGCAAACCTGCAAGATCCTGGCCGTACAAACTTCAGCGGCGGCACCAACACCAACATTAGCTCGGGCGTCATCGACGAAAAAACGATGGGCTTCTACGCCGAGATCGCCGGTACTTTGCATCGCGGCGATCAGAAGCTGAAGTATAATGTCGGCGCTCGTTGGATCAGGACCGAGCAGGCCTTGACCGGCTACACCAGCGTATCTGACCCGAGAAACGTCACCCTCGGCGATGGTGCGAAGTATCCGAACACCATCATGCCGGCGACTCTGAAAGGCTCCTACTCAGCCTTCCTGCCGTCGGTGAACGTGGTGTGGGAAATCTTCGACGACTTCCAGCTCCGTAGCGCCGTGTCCCGTACGATGACACGCGCCAATCCGGCCAGCATGCTGCCGCAGCTATCGGGTGGCGGCTCGGGTGGCGATGCCTTCAGCCTCGGTAACCCGAACCTGCGTCCGTATTACTCGACCAATATCGACTTCAGCGCCGAACTCTACACCGGCGGTGAAGGCTATATCAGCGCCGGCATCTTCAAGAAGATGATCACGGGCTTTCCGAGCAACTATACCTCGGTGCAGCCTTATCCGTGGCTGGCCCAGTTCGGCACCATCTTTGCGAACAACGCGGTCGGGACTTCGGCCTATAACAACCTGCAGAACTTGGCGATCGCTGGCGGTTGCTGGAACGCTGCTGCGGGCTCAGCCAATACGCTCAATTGCGTCAATGTTCAGATCACTCAGGCGCGTAACGCCACGGGTCTCGAGAGCATCAAGGGCGTCGAGCTGAATTGGGTCCAACCGCTCGACTTCTATCTCGCCGAGTTTGGTCTCAAGGGCTTCGGTTGGACGGCCAATGCGACGATGATCAGCACCAAGACGACGCCCAACAGCGCCGCCCCTGCCGTTGTGCTGAACGTCTCGCCGTTTACCTATAACTTGACCAGCTACTACGACAATGACGGCATCATGGCGAAAGTGTCCTACGCGTTCCAGCGCGGCACGATCACCAATTCGAACGTCTACGGTATCATCTCGGGCTTCCCGAGCTTTACCCAAGAGCGTTCGCTGGATTACGGGCAGGTTGATCTGTCGACCAGCGTCAAACTGTCGAAGTTCTTCGGTGCGCTGCCGACGGATCCTGAAGTCACATTCGACATTCAGAACCTCACGCACGCCCGGAACGGCCGTTCGTATAAGCAGTTCCCCAATCTGATGAACTACTCCTACGATCCGGGCTCGCTGTTCCTGCTCGGTGTTCGCGGCAGTCTGTAAGTGGCATTCCTCGGGCCGCTGGTCTTCTCACTTAGGAGGGACCAGCGGAGCGGGGCAACTGTTAAGATCAGCCTATTCTGATCTCTCAGCTCCCTAAGGGTTCCTCCCCTAGGGCTCCTTGGCGGCACTCGGAAACGGGTGCCGCTCTTTTTTTGTTTGTGTGGATGGGCCCATCACAGCAGGGGCCACGAAATTCCCTGTTATTGGGTGGGGTGTTCCCGGGTGGCTGCTCATAAAACCTTTATGCCACAAGGAAATATGAACATATTGGCGCTTTGGTGCACCACGGAATTGGCTTCAATTCCCTGTTTGTCCCTGTTTTCGAGGGAATGGCACAGGACGTGTGTGGCTAACGACAGACAAAGCAGTGATCAAACTCGCCTTTTTATGCGGGCTTTGGGCGATATTTTCCGTGAACTGCCACCTTCGACCAGATGACCGCAGGCCACGCTGTTAGCGCTAAATGTCCTCGGCCCGGTGGACCACAACGGTCAGACCGATTAGCCGCGAACTGCCTGATCCACCACTGCCGGTTTTGCCGGCCGGCCTTGACGAAAATCCATCTTAGCGGAAACTATCGCTGGCTAACCGGGCAGTGTGGGTAATCCGTTGCTGCGCTGGTGACGACAGGGGGTATCCGGGATGGATTTCCACGATCCGCTGGTCAAACGCATGGCCAGCTTTCTCAGAGAAATCGGCCTCGCCATTGAGCCGGGCGCCGTTCCCGGGCCCTCATTCCTTCCCGGTATCGCCGTGCGCCACGGCGCGCTGGTGATTGATGAGGAGCACCTCAGCTATCCGGGCGATGTTTTGCACGAGGCCGGTCATCTTGCTGTCGTTCCGCCGCTGCGCCGCGTCGCGCTGCACGAAAATGTTGGCAATGACGGGGCCGAAGAAATGATGGCCATCGCCTGGTCCTATGCAGCGGCGCTTCATCTCGGCATCGAGCCCGAGATCGTTTTCCACGAGGCAGGCTATCGCGGCGGCGCGTCCTCCTTGCGCGAGAATTTTCAGGAGGGCCGTTACCTTGCCTTACCGATGCTGCAATGGGTGGGCATGGCCTTTGATCCAAAGCGCTCTCAACAGGAAAATGTCGCCCCATATCCGCATATGATCCGCTGGTTGCGCGAGGCTTAGGCGTCACAGACCCACAAAGAACATCGCCACGCTCGCTGCCGCCATCACAGCGGCGGAGATCCAGCCGAAGCTGGCGAGCCAGCCCGAGATCTTGAAGCGGCCCATTTGACGGCTGCTGCTCGCCACCAGCATTAGCGCCACCATGATGGGAACGGCAATAACGCCGTTGACCACCGCACTCCAAAACAGCGCTGCCATGGGATCGAAACCCGCATAATCGATGATCAGGCCGAGGGCGCAGGCCGCGGCGATGACGGCGTAAAAGCCGACCGCTTCCCAAGGTTTGTTGTCGAGGCCGCATTTCCACCCCTGGGCTTCCCCCACCGCATAGGCCGCCGAGCCCGCCAGCACCGGTATCGCCAAAAGCCCGGTGCCGACGATGCCGAGGCTGAAGAGGGCAAAAGCAAAGGGTCCGGCGATGGGCTGCAGCGCTTTGGCGGCGTCCGTGGCGGTTTGAATGTGGGTCTGGCCGCTGGCGTGCAGGGTTGCCGCGGTGCTCAACATGATCGCAAGGGCGACGAAATTGGAAATCGCCATGCCGGAAAAGGTGTCGAGCCTGATGCGGGCCAAGGCTTTCTTGGCTTGCCTCGGTGCTTCGATCAACGCTTTTGTCTGCGCTTTGGCGTCGATTTCCTCGACCTCCTGGGCGCTTTGCCAGAAAAACAAATAAGGGCTGATGGTGGTGCCGAAAATCGCCACGATGGTGGTGGCCGAACGCGACCAATCCAGCTGCGGCACGATCAGTTGTTGCGCCGCCGAAAGCCAATCGACTTTGACGATGAACAAGACCCCGACATAAGCAAACAGCACCAGCGTCAGCCATTTGAGAAAATTGGCATAGCGCCGGTAGGGGATGAACATCTGCAAGAGCAGCGACAGCAGAGCAAAGCCGACCGTGTACAGATGTTCATTGCCGCCCACCGCCAAGGCGCCGACCGAGCCCATCGCTGCCAGATCGGCACCCAGATTGATGGTGTTGGCCGCAAAGAGAAGCACCACAATCGCCATCACCAAGGGACGGGGCAGGATGGCGCCCATGTTTTTTGCCAGCCCGCTGCCGGTGACGCGGCCAATCCGGGCACTGACCAATTGGATCGCGACCATCAACGGATAGGTCAGGACCAAGGTCCACAACAGACCGTACCCCGCTTGCGCACCGGCTTGGGAGTAGGTGGCGATACCGCTGGGATCATCATCGGCAGCGCCCGTAATTAAGCCGGGGCCGAGTTGATCGAGCAGCGCGACAGACCGCACGCGCAGCGAGAAGGTTTTCGGCATCGGTTGGTCCCTAAGGTGAAAGCATTTTTGCAAGTGTGAGCACCGCTGCCCGCGGTGCCGCCGCCAAGGGAACACCCAAGTGCTTCGGGAGTTCCCTCTCTGCCGCGCCGGATTTGGCGGCGGTATCACCGCATGCCGTCCGGCTGCGGGCAAGTCTATGAGGAGATAAAGATGAAGACAGCACGGAGGATGGCGCTTTCCGCCTTTTTATGCGCGGGAGCCGCAACGCCCGCGCTCGCCGCTTGGGATCACATCGGCAGTGTCACGATCGATCGCCATGATGGCCGCGATGCCAGGAGTTTTGACTTCGGCGGTCCGGTCTCGGCCTTGCAGTTGCGGGCGGAAGACGGCGACGTTCGCTGCGATGCCGTTCGCGCAACCTTCGGCAACGGCTCGGTTTCCACGATTTTTTCGGGGCGCTTGCGCGAAGGCCGCGATACCAGTGTCGATCTGCCGGGCGGCAATCGCGCCATTACCAATCTGGCCTTCGATTGTGATAGCCGCGGCCATGCCCGCATCGAAATCTCAGCCGATGTCGGCCAATATCACTCCGAATGGATGCGCGGTCCCAATTGGCAAAAAAGTTGGGCCAAGGTTTTCAACTGGGGCAGCAACGCCGTCTATGATTGGAAATATCTTGGCCAAGAGCGCTTTGAAGGCCGCGATGACAGCGAGCGTGCTTATGTCGGCTGGGCCGGCCATGGCAGCGAGAAGATCGCTTTGATGCCGGTCAACGCCGACGCCCGTTGCTCGCATGTGGCAGCAACCTTCCAGAATGGTGCGGTGCAGACTTTGGCGCTTCACGATGGCGATAAGCTGCGCAAAGGCCTGTATCACGCGCTCGATTTGCCGGGTGAGCGCCGCAATGTCACCAGCCTGTCGCTGCGCTGCCGCGCCACCGACGCAAGCGCGGTCACCATCAAGATCTTCACCAGCAAATAGCACCAAAGGCGGGTCTGGATGACGGGCCCGCCTTTAACGCTGCTAGTGAAATCAATAGTAATTCAGGGATAGCAGAACCACCGAGACGACAGCGAGAACGCTGGTAACGGCCAAGGAATACCGCATGGGATTGAAGGGTTCCCCAAGCACCAAAATATTGTCGGGTCCGTCGGGAACCAACGTGGCGGCAGCGCGTTCTTGGCGGTTGCGGTGTCCGATAGCGAGCATCGAGCGCTCCCCAGTCTGTTGCCTTGAGTGAACGCCCGAGACGGCAAAAGGCTCCTTGCGCTAGCGTCCGATACGGATATCCCGCAGGGTCGCAAGGGCGCCGGTCATTTGCAGCAGCCACAGCACCACCGCAATAACGACCACCGCGTTCAAGATCTGCTTTATCGTGCCCTGCATCGGGATATAGGTGTTCACCAGCCAGAGCAGAACCCCGACTACGATCAGTATGGCTATAACCGTTATCAGCGACATGGCATTCCCCTATCGTTTGGCCCCTGGCGTTCGGCCGCTGGCGTTTGGATGTTAATGCCGCTTGCCGGAAAAAGTTCCAGCACGCCACGCTGCGCCCGAATGGTGCTGGGGGAACTTTTTGCCGGCCAAAAAGTTCTAGCATCGCACCACAGAGGACAATGCGATGTTGCGCAACACGATTTTTCCAGCGCTTGTGCTGACAGCCATGGTCGCTGCCGCTCCGGCATCGGCCGCATCTTCAGCCGATATTGATCGCGACTCCGTTGAGGCGTTGCATACGCTTTACCGGCACAACTCTACCGCCGAAATGCTGTCACACCACGCCAAAGCCGTGCTGGTCTTCCCCAATATCGTCAAAGCCGGTTTGGTCTTTGGCGGCGCTTATGGCGAAGGCGCGTTGCTTCGTGGTGACCGCGTCGAAGGCTATTACAACACCTTCACCGCTTCTTGGGGCTTACAGGCCGGAGCGCAGTCTTATGGCTATGCCGTATTTTTGATGACCGACAAAGCCGTGCGCTACCTTCATGACACCAAAGGCTGGGAAATCGGCGTCGGGCCGACGGTTGTGGTCGTCGACAAAGGCGTCGCCAAGAACCTTTCAACCACGACATTGCATGACGATGCCTATGCCGTGATCTTCGATCAGCAAGGCTTGATGGCGGGCGTTAGCATCGAAGGTACCAAAGTATCGCATGTGAAAGGCTGAGTTATAGCCTTTTGTTCGCGCCTTCTATGAGACGCCAAGGGGGGATCTGCTGCTCTTAACGCCGGATCCACCCGCGCACTTCCCCAAATCATATAAGTAGTGTATGAAGGGAGCCGCGCTACGTTCGCGGTTGCGCTTGGCCCGAAGGGAACTTTCGCGCCGATTCCGCGTTCTTTTTTTGAAAAATTCGTTCCATCTGCTTTTTTCCCTGAGGCCGGGCGCATTGCGCTTGGCGTCTCAACCTGTGAGCATTGATATTTGAATATGGCAGCGATCCGTGCCTTTTGGCACAATGCATCCTTGCGCCCGGAACCGCCCATCCGCTCCGAGCTTTTTGGCGTTGAGCGTTTGGAACAGCACGCCAAAAGTCTGGCGGCGGCGCAACAGATCACCGCGATGCGCGATGCTGGGCAAGCCATCATGCCGCGCTTGCTCGATAACACCAAGGTACTGACCCAAACCTATCGCGCCGTGGTGAAAGCGGTCGATGAGCGTCAGCCGATCATGCCGGCAGCGGAATGGCTGCTCAACAATTTCCATGTCATCGACGAACAGATCCGCCAAATCAAACGCGATTTGCCGCTGGGTTATTACCGCAAACTGCCCAAGCTCGCGACTGGGCCGTTGCAGGGTTTCCCGCGCATATTTGGTGTCGCCTGGGCGATGACGGCGCATACCGATAGCGTCATCGATATGCCCAAGTTGACGCGGTTTCTGCAATCCTATCAGCAGGTGCAGCCGCTCACCATTGGCGAGCTCTGGGCCACCTCGATCACCTTGCGCATCACCTTGGTCGAAAACCTGCGGCGCCTGGCGGAAATGATTGCGGCGCAGCTCAGCGCGCAGCAAGCCGCCAATATCATTGCCGACGGTATCATCGGTACCGATGAGATTGAGCCCGAGCCACGCGCGATCACGCAGCAGCGCCTGGAGCGGGCACCGTGGTCCGACGCTTTTGCCTTGCAGCTGTCGCAGCGCTTGCGCGAGCGCGATCCGGATACGACCGGGGCTTTGCGCTGGCTGTCGGAGAAGCTCGCCGCAGATGGCAAGAACGTCAATCAAGTGGCGCAAGACGAATTCCAGCGCCACGGTTCCATGAATGTCAGCGTTCGCAACGTCATCACCAGCATGCGGCTGGTCTCGACGGTGGATTGGGCTGAGTTTTTCGAGGCGGTGAGCCCGGTCGATGCTTTGCTGCGCGGCTGCAGCGATTTTGCGGCGATGGATTTCGCCACTCGTGATCTTTACCGGCGCCGGATCGAAGCGCTGTCGCGGCAGTCCGAGTACGGCGAGATGGAGATTGCCACCAAGCTGGCAGAAGCCATGGCGCATGTCTCGGTCACGGCTGATCCGCAGAAAAAAGATCCCGGCTATTTCCTGCTCGCGCAGGGCAAGCGGCGGTTTGAGAAAAGCGTTGGGGCGAAGGTGCCACTGCGTCTGGCCTTCAGCCGCGCGATCTCGAATGCGGGCATCAGCGGTTATGTTGGCGTGGTGGCAGCGATGACCTTGCTGCTGCTTGCCGCCGCGCTCATTGCCGTCAGTCATGCCAATGCAGCGCTGTGGCAGTTGATCCTGCTGGCGATTGCCGGGGTCGTTCCGGCCTCGGAAGTGGCGGTCGCGCTTTCCAACCGGCTGGCTACGGAATTGGTGGGCGCCACACGTTTGCCGGCCTTGGCCTTGCGGGATGGGGTTCCCGATGATTTGCGCACCATCGTGGTGGTGCCAACGCTGTTGACCAGCGTCGCGGCCATCCGGGAGCAGATCGAGCGCTTGGAAGTTCATTATCTCGCCAATGCCGATGACAATCTGACCTTTGCGCTGCTCTCCGATTGGCGCGATGAAGCGAGCGAGCAGGCCGCCGATGATGCGTTGTTGCTGCAGGAAGCGGCGAGCGGCATCGCGCAGCTGAATGCGCGTTATGGTCAAGCCGGGCAGGGGCCGCGCTTTCACCTCTTGCATCGCCGCCGTTTGTGGAATGACAGCGAAGGCAAATGGATGGGTTGGGAGCGTAAGCGCGGTAAGCTGCACGAGCTCAATCGTCTGCTGCGCGGCGCGCAGGATACCTCTTTTATCGCGGTGGAGGGAACAGTCCCGCAGCTGCCGGACGGCATCCGTTACGTCATCACCCTAGACGCCGATACGCGCATGCCGATGGGCGCGGCTAAGCGGCTGATTGGGAAAATGGCGCATCCCTTAAACCGTCCGCGCTTTGATCCGGTGCGCAATGTGGTTGTTGCCGGTCATGCCATTATGCAGCCGCGGGTAACGCCTTCGTTGCCGGAAAACGGCGAAGGCTCGTTATTCCAACAGGTGTTTTCGGGCCCCAATGGCATCGATCCCTATGCCTTTGCGATTTCCGACGTCTACCAGGACCTTTACGGCGAGGGCTCTTATGTCGGTAAAGGCATTTATGAGGTGGACGCCTTTGAGCGCGTCCTGAGAGACCGAATTCCGCCCAATACTGTCCTTAGCCACGATCTCTTGGAGGGCATTTGCGCCCGCGCTGCTTTGGTGACGGATATCGAAGTCATCGAAGAGTTCCCCGATCGCTACGAGGTTGAAGCGGCGCGTCAGCATCGCTGGGCCCGCGGCGATTGGCAGATGCTGCCCTGGATCTTCGGCAGCGGGCGCCGCGGCGCGGATGGCAGTTATCCCAAGCCGCTGGCTGCTCTGGGCTCTTGGAAGCTGTTCGACAATTTGCGGCGCTCTTTGTCGGCGCCGACGACCTTGCTGGCCTTGTTGCTGGGCTGGCTTTTGCCGGTCAAAGGCGCGGCGCTGTGGACGGCGTTTGTGGCGCTGACCATCATCCTGCCGCCCTTCTTGCCAGTCATCATTGGCTTTGTTCCGCGCCGCGCTGGCTCCTCTCTGCGCAATCATTTTCGCGGCTTGGCACGCGATGCCAAGTTGGGATTCTTGCAGACCTTCTTTCAGACGGCGTTCCTCGCCCATCGTGCGTGGCTAATGTTGGATGCGGTGGTGCGCACGCTGTACCGCCTTTCCGTCCACCGCCGTTTGCTGGAATGGGTCACAGCGCAGCAGGCCAGCGGCGATTCCGCTTTCCGGCGTAGCACCTTGATCGCGCAAATCGCGGCAGGCGTTGGATTTGCCGGCGTGGCGGGCGCCATCGTGATCCTCAGCGGCCACATGACTTGGCCACTGGCCGTGCCATTCTGTTTGCTTTGGGCCGCTTCGCCGCTACTCGCCTTTGGTGTTGGTGTGGCGCAGCCACCGTCCCGCCGTATGGCACTCAGTGCCCCAGATGCTCTGGCCTTGCGCTTGGTGGCGCGGCGGACCTGGCGCTTCTTCGAACGGTTTGTGGCGGCGGAAGACAATATGCTGCCGCCGGACAATTTTCAGGAGGAGCCGAACCCGGTCATCGCCCATCGTACCTCGCCGACCAATATGGGTTTGTATTTGATCTCGATTGTCGCGGCGCGCGATTTCGGTTGGATCGGAACCTTGGCCAGCGTCGAACGCCTGGAAGAAAGCTTGGCAGCAATGGACAAGCTGCAGCGCTTCCGTGGCCATTTCTACAATTGGTACGACACGTCAAACCTGCGCACGCTGGAACCGCGCTATGTCTCGACGGTCGATAGCGGCAATCTTGCGGGCTATCTGATCGCGCTGGCTCATGCCTGCCGCGAGATGGTGGCGAGCCCCATCGTCAACCCGCAGTGGACCGTGGGTTTGCGTGATCACTTGGCTCTGTTGCAGGAAGCCATAGCGGTGCCCAGCGGGGCTGTGGCGACGTCACAGCGGCCAGCCTTACAAGACGCCATCGCGGCGTTTTCAGCGACTTTGGGGCAGCCGAGTACGAACCCTACGGAAACGGCAGCGCTGTTGGGCGAACTGACGTTGCAGGCGGTGTCAATCACGCGCCTGGCCGAAGGGCAGGGCGATGAGGTGACGATCTGGGCCGAAGCGCTGAAAAATGCGGTCGGGCTTCATCACCATGATTTGGCGCGGCTGGTGCCTTGGACGAGCGTGGGGCAAAGCGCAGTGGCGACCATGCCGACATTGGCGGAGCTGCCAAGCCTCTGCGACGGCGTGCTCGAGAGCCTCACCGAAGCGGTCGACAGCGATGCCAAGCTCTTGCGGGAAGCCTTCGAGGCTTCGCAAAGCGCGGCTACGATTTTGGCGCATCGTCTCAACACCTTGGCCGATAGGGCCCAGGCGATGGCGATGGCAATGGAATTCGGCTTCCTCTTCGATGCCGACCGGCAATTGCTGTCCATTGGCTATCGCGATGCTGATGGCAGTCTGGACACCAGCTTTTATGATTTGTTGGCCTCGGAGGCGCGTCTCGCCAGCTTCTTCGCCATTGCCAAAGGTGATGTGGCGGCCAAGCATTGGTTCCGTCTCGGGCGCACTATGGCGCCGATCAGTACCGGCTCGGTGTTGATCTCGTGGTCGGGCTCGATGTTTGAATATCTGATGCCGTCGCTGGTGATGCGCGGCCCCGCGGGCAGTTTGCTCGAAGAAACCAACCGCCTCGTGGTGTGGCGGCAGAAGAAATACGGCGACGCCTTGCGGGTGCCGTGGGGGATTTCGGAATCGGAATTCAACGCCCGCGATATCGAACAGAATTACCAGTATTCCAGCTTTGGCATTCCAGATCTCGGGTATAAGCGCGGCCTCAGCGAAAACCTGGTGATCGCCCCTTATGCCACCGGGCTGGCAGCGATGTTCGATCCGTCCGCTGCTGCCGCCAATTACCGCGGGCTGACAAAGCTCGGTGCCCGTGGCCCTTATGGCTGGTGCGAAGCGATTGATTTCACCCCCACACGGCTGCCGGAAGGGAAAAAATTCGCTGTCGTCCGCGCCTACATGGCCCATCATCAAGCCATGACCATCGTGGCGATCGCCAATGTTCTGCTCGACGGGGCCATGCGGCGGCGCTTTCATGCCGAAGCGATTGTTCAAGCCGCCGAGCTGTTGCTGCAGGAGCGCGTGCCGCGCGACATCGCTATCGCCAGGCCGGTGCTGGAACAAAGCGAGCGCACAGCAGAGATCGTCAGCCAAGTGCCGACGATCCAGCGCCGCTATACCTCGCCGCATTCGCGCTTTCCGCGCACCCATGTGCTGTCCAACGGGCGCTATGCGGTGATGGTTACCGCGGTGGGCTCGGGCTACACGCGTTGGGGCGATACCGCCATCACGCGCTGGCGCGAAGACGTCACCTGCGATGGCTGGGGCAGTTACATTTTCCTGCGCGATGTGCGTAGCGGCTTTTCCTGGTCCACCGGCTATCAGCCGAGCGCGGTCGAGCCGGATAGTTATGAGGCGGTGTTCTCGGAAGAGCGGGCGGAAATTCTCCGTCAAGATGGCGCCATCTCCACCAAGCTTGAGATCCTGGTGTCGCCGGAGAGCGATGCCGAAGTGCGCCGCATCACGATCACCAACCACGGCACCCGCACCCGCGAGATCGAACTGACCTCTTATGCCGAGCTGGTGCTGGCGCGGCAGAGCGATGATGTCGCCCATCCGGCGTTTGGCAAACTCTTTGTCGAAACATCGTTCGAACCCGGGCTGGGAGCCATATTGGCGACGCGGCGTCGGCGCTCGGACAACGATCCCAAAGTCTGGGCGGCGCATTTGGCGGTGGTCGAGAGTGACGAAGCCGGCGATGTGCAGTTCGAGACCGATCGCGCCCGGTTCATCGGTCGCGGCCAAAGCATTCGCAGAGCGGCCGCTATCGTCGATGGTTGGCCCTTATCCAATACCGTCGGCGCGGTGCTGGACCCGATCTTCAGCCTGCGCCGCCGCCTGCGCATCGCGCGCGGTGCCACGGTACGGGTGGCGTTTTGGACGATGGTGGCGTCGACGCGCGAGGAGGTTCTTTATCTCGCCGATAAACATCGCGATTCGAAAGCCTTTGAACGGGCCGCAACGCTGGCGTGGACCCAGGCGCAGATGCAGTTGCGCCATTTGGGCGTCAGCACCGATGAGGCGCATCTGTTTCAGCGTCTCGCCAATCACATTCTTTATGCCGATGCCATGCTGCGGCCGTCCTCGGACGCGATCAAGCGCGGTCTGCGCCAGGCTTCGATTTTGTGGGGACAAGGGATTTCCGGCGATTTGCCGATCCTTTTGGTGCGTATCAACGACAGCTCCGGCTTGGATTTGGTGCGCCAGCTGCTACGCGCCCGCGAATATTGGCGGGTCAAACAGATTGCCGTCGATCTCGTCATTCTCAACGAACAAGTGACCTCTTACGTTCAAGGTTTGCAGGCGGACATTGAAACCGTGGTGCGCAGCGGCCAATCGATCCCGCGCATCGCGGGTGATGATGTGCGCGGCGCGGTCTTCGTGCTGCGCGCCGATCAGCTCTTTGCCGAATTGCGCGCCGCACTTCCCGCTTGTGCCCGGGTGGTGTTGCGGGCCGACAGAGGCAGCCTCGCCGAACAGTTGCAGCTCGTCCGCAATGCCCAGGCGGCGATTGCGCCGCCGCCACGGCGCGCCGCACTCGCTGCCCCCGCAGAAGCGCCGCCGCCGCGTCCGGAGTTGGAGTATTTCAACGGCCTAGGCGGTTTCGCGCAAGACGGCCGGGAATATGTCACGGTTCTCTCCGGCGGGGTTCATACCCCGGTGCCGTGGATCAATGTCATCGCCAATCCGTCTTGCGGTTTTCAGGTC
The DNA here is from genome assembly GCA_031291635.1 of Rhizomicrobium sp. Classification (GTDB taxonomy): domain Bacteria; phylum Pseudomonadota; class Alphaproteobacteria; order Micropepsales; family Micropepsaceae; genus Rhizomicrobium. The sequence continues at coordinate 26,350 of JARLIR010000166.1, forward strand.
TCGACGGATGGCGCGGGCTTTACCTGGGCGCTCAACAGCCAGCAGAACCAGCTGACGCCGTGGTCGAACGATGCCGTCTGCGATACGCCGGGCGAAGTGATCTATTTGCGCGATGAGGATAGTGGCGAGCTGTGGTGCGCCACGGCGCTTCCCATCGTCGCAAAAGAGACGACCTATGTGGTGCATCACGGCCAAGGTTACAGCCGTTTTGCTTGTACCTCGCATGGGATTTCGCTGGAGCTGACACAATTTGTTCCGCTCAACGACCCCATCAAAATTTCGCGGCTAAAGATCGTCAATCACTCGGGGCGGCCGCGGCGGCTTTCGGTCACGACTTATGCCGAATGGGCGCTCGGCCCCAATCGCGCCGCGACATCGCCCTTTATCGTCACCGAAATTCATCCGGCAACGGGCGCGCTATTCGCACGCAATCCCTGGAGCGAGCAGTTCGGCGCACATGTGGCTTTTGCCGATCTCAAGGGCCGTCAAACCGCTTGGACAGCCGATCGTGCCGAGTTCGTTGGCCGTGATGGCTCGCTCGACAATCCCTTGGCCTTGCGCCTGGGCGGAGCCTTGTCGATGCAAGTGGGGGCAGGGCTTGATCCTTGCGCTGCGCTGCAAGCGAAGTTCCGGCTGAGTGCTGTCGGCGAAACCGAGGTGGTCGGTTTTCTCGGGCAAGCCCCGACGGCCGCAGAAGCTGAAGCCTTGCTGGTCAAATATCGCGCCGCCGATCTGGATGCCGTGTTGCGCGAGGTTACCGACTACTGGGACGTCACCCTAGAGGCGGTGCAGATCAAAACCCCGGATCGTTCACTTGATATCCTCGTGAACCGCTGGCTCCTCTATCAGACCCTGGTCTGCCGCGTCTGGGCTCGTGCGGGCTTCTATCAAGCCAGTGGCGCCTATGGTTTCCGCGATCAGCTGCAGGATGTGATGGCACTGTGCATCTCCCGTCCGGAATTGGCGCGTGAGCATCTGTTGCGCGCTGCTGGGCGGCAGTTTGCCGAAGGCGATGTGCAGCATTGGTGGCTGCCGGAAACTGGCCGGGGCATTCGCACGCGCGTCTCCGACGACCGCGTCTGGCTGGCCTATGCCGTGATGCATTATGTGCGGGTGACCGGCGACGCGGCGGTTCTGGACGAGAGCGTGCCCTTCCTGGAAGGCCAAGTGCTGAAACCCGGCGAGCGCGATGCTTTCTTTCAGCCGGAGCACTCCGAGAAGTCTGCCTCGCTGTTCGATCATTGCGCGCTGGCGCTGGATTCCAGCTTGGCCAATGGCCCACATGGCCTGCCGCTGATGGGCATCGGTGATTGGAATGACGGCATGGACCGGGTCGGTGGCGAGAAAGGCGAAAGCGTCTGGCTCGGCTGGTTCTTGTACACCGGCCTAAGCACCTTCGCGCCTTTGGCAGAACGACGTGGCCGTCGGGAAGAGGCGGCGAAATGGCGTCAGCATGCCGCCGCTCTGCAAAAGTCGCTGGAAGCCGAAGCGTGGGATGGCGATTGGTATCGCCGGGCCTATTTTGATGACGGCACGCCATTGGGCTCAGTCTCCAACGCGGAATGCCGGATCGATTCCATCGCGCAGTCTTGGGCGGTGATTTCGGGGGCTGCGGATAGCGTGCGGGCGACGCGGGCGATGGCGGCGGTCGACAAATATCTGGTGCGGCGCGATGAGCGCTTGGTCCAGCTCTTTACGCCGCCGTTTGAAAATCCCGAACGCGACCCTGGCTACATCAAAGGCTACCCGCCCGGCATCCGCGAAAATGGTGGGCAATACACCCATGCCGCCATTTGGTCGGCTTGGGCCTATGCCTTGCTGGGTGACGGCGATAAGGCACATGAAGTGCTGTCGATGCTCAATCCCATCACCCATACCGGTGCCGGTGCCGAGCTGCATCGCTATCGCGTTGAGCCTTATGTTGTCTGTGCTGACGTCTATTCCATGCCGCCGCATGTCGGGCGGGGCGGCTGGACATGGTATACGGGTTCAGCAGGCTGGATGTACCGCGTCGCGCTGGAAGGCCTCTTGGGCTTACACTTGGAGGGCAACACCCTGCGGCTCGATCCGGCGATCCCCAAAAGCTGGCCGCAATTCGAGATCCGCTTGCGCCATCGCTCCGCCACTTACGAAATCTTGGTGGAAAACCCGCTCGGCGTCAGCCGTGGGATTTTGGCGGTCAAGTTGGATGGGGCTATGGTGTCGGGCGAGCGCAAGGCCGAGATCACCTTGCAGGACGATGGCGCCACCCATCAGCTGCACGTCATCTTGGGTTAGAAAATGCGCCGGTGCTGCGGCCAACAACAGCACCGGCGGTAACTCAGCTATGGCCGGTCAACAGCCAAAGCAGGATGATGACAGGAATCGGAATACCGATAGCCCAAAGCAGAATGGATCGCATGGTGTTCTCCCGGTTACGCTAAGAGATCAATGGCGCAGCCGGGAACAAGTTCCCTCACGCTGAGCGGCGCGAAACAATGATCATGCCAAGCCCGGCTACTACCGCCACAATGCCGGCGATCATGGGAATGGCGACGTGGTGCTCTTCTTCGGCTTTGATGTGGATCGGCCCGGCATCGAGTACGGGCTTGTTCTCCGAATAGCTGAATTGGTTGAACACCAAGCCCGCGATGCCAAAGACAATGAGGACGGCCCCCACAAGGGTCAAACTTCGCATAATCATTTCTCCTGAAAAGTGAGCGCAAGGGCGCGCGGTGGAAAACGGCGCCCACAAGCGGAAGTTCCCGCGTTGCAGGGCCGCGCATTACGGCGACATGGCGTTCCGTTCACGGAACATCCTAGCACAGTCGCGCGTTGCATCAGCGACGTTTTCATCAGGAGTGAAGCAATGGACAAAGATCGCGTGAAGGGTTCGATGAAGCAGGCCAAAGGCCAGATCAAAGAAGCGGCGGGCAACGCGCTGGGTGACGCCAAGCTGAAGAGCGAAGGCAAAGCCGACCAAGCTGCCGGCAAAGTGCAAAACGCGGTGGGTGGCGTGAAGGACGCCCTGCGGGGCAAATAGCGAGCCGCTAGCTGCGCCGAAAAGCAGGGAGGTGTTGTGCCTCCCTGCTTTTTTATAGCGAGGCAGCCAGCGATTCCGACGGGGCGGGCCTTGCCTTTGCCATTCTGCGCCAAGTGGCGAGCCAAGCGCCTGCCGAGTGTTGGACCCAAAGGGCGGCGTCTTGGCGGTTGGCAAAGCAGCCGACTTTTTGCCGGTTGCCCTCCGGCCACACCACCAAGACGTAGTAATCGCGCGAGAGATAGGCTTTGCGGGGATAAAAGCGCGGCGCGCTGCAGCGCTTTCTGCTGGGCTCAGGCATGGGCGCCAGCCGTTTCGTCGGCTGTGATATGTGCCAGCAGCGAGATCAGATCCTCGGCATGCTCTTCCTCTTTTGCCAGAATGCGCTCGATCAGGCGCCGGGTGGTGGGATCGTCGCTGCCGAGCCAACGGGCGATTTCGCTGTAGGTCGCCGCCGCGATGCGTTCAGCCACCAGATCTTCCTGCAGCATGGAGACGAGGGAATCCCCGGGGACGTATTCGGAATGGCTGCGTTCGACCAAGGTTGCCGGATTGAAGTCGGGCTCGCCTCCGAGCTGGGTGATGCGCTCCGCCACGGCATCGGCGTGTTCCTGTTCTTCTTTGGCGTGTTCCAGAAACTCGCTTTTGACGGAGAGCGAGCTGAGGCCCTTGGCGGCATAGTAATGACGCTTGTAGCGCAAGACGCAGACAAGCTCGGTCGCCAGGATTTCATTGAGCACAGAGATCACCTGCTTGCGGTCGGCTTTATAGCCGTCCGTCACCGCACCATCCGCCATTTGCTCGCGGGCGCGCTTTCGAATTTTCAAGATGTCAGCAACAAAAGCATCGGTCATTATGGTCACCCACTATCAAATCCAAAGCGGCGAATGGTTAGTGATGGTCGTGGTCGGAATGGTAAGGGTCGGCGTGTTCAAAGCGCTCACGGCGGAAGTGATGATCGTTGTCGCGCAGGTAATTGCCGTGGCCATCCGAATAGCGGAAATAGCCGTCGTCACCCCAATAACCGCCTGAATAAGCGCCATACTGGCCGTCATAATAGACATCGAAATCGCTGTCGGCGTAATAGCCGTGATGATAGCCGCCACAGGCGGTCAGAGCGGTCATTGTTACGATCGCTGCGAGCGTTGCAATTTTCCTCATGCGAACCTCCATGGTCGGGGTAGAAATGCGTCACCAACCTCCAACGCGCGAAGCGCGGCGCGGTTGCGCGGAATGTTGGCAAGAGAAAATGGGGGCACGAAGTTTTCGCGGCGCGGCGTTCGAGGAGCTTGGGGAGCTGAGCGGACATACGGGTTGGACAATAAGGGGGGCTGGAGGATTGCCCGCCCGCATATCCGCTCAGATTGGTAATGGCCGAGAAGCGATTTGGTTCCCGCCCTCAAATGGGAGATCGCTTTTGGCGTAAACTCTATTTGTCATGGCCCGCTGTTGCGGGCCATGACAAGTGGGCTGATATCCACAAGCGATAGCCCCGTGCTCAAACCGGTGGCGTTCGCCCGCGCAACGCGCCCGATAGCATACTGATCAACAGCAGCACGACGAAAGCCAAGAGGAGAAGCTTTGCGATCTCGGCCGCCAGGCCGGCCAAGGCAAAAAAGCCCAGAAATGCCGCGACCAGCGCGAGCACGAAAAATGTCAGAGCCCAATTGAGCATGCCCTTATCCTCCGAGAGGTTGCCGTCAGTTACGTGCGGCAACACCAATTGTTCCCGCCTCTGGGTATATCCCGCACTGGACAAAGCCGTGCCATTCCGCGATCTATGCGATACTTGGGAACCACCGCTAACATTCGACGTTGGACAATCGTCGGCTGCATCTTTGTGGCCGGCAGCTCCAGTGTGTAGACGCTGTTCGCAAAGCGATGATTCGACAAAACAGTGAGTGCAGGACGCTTTCCACGACCGCCGCTTGGCGCGCGATTTGGGCAGCTGGGAGAACGATGGCGTTAGGGAAGCAAAACGCAATGGCGACAAGCTCTGGATTCCCGCCAAATTGCTTCGTACGCTTTCGGACCTGGACGTGAAAAATTGTATTGCAGAGTTGAGAAGAATGCCGAACCTGTTTCAGGTTTATGCCGATGTTGTTGAACCCTTACGTAGAGATCAAATGCACAGGTGCGTCGATTATGGTTGTTAGTCCGACCCAAGGAAAACCTTACGAGTATCTAGAGCGTTGGCTTGCGGCCATCGTCGAATCCTCCGACGACGCCATCATGAGCAAAGACCTCAACAGCATCATCATGTCGTGGAACCAGGGGGCGGAAAACCTGTTTGGTTACACGGCGGATGAGGTGGTTGGAAAATCGGTTATGTTGCTGACGCCGCCAGGCCATCACAACGAAGAACCCGAAATCCTCGAGCGCATCAAGCGCGGCGAAGCGGTCGGCCTTTATGAAACCGTTCGCCAACACAAAAACGGAACGCCCATTTCGATTTCCTTGAAGGTGTCGCCCATCAAGTTGCAGTCGGGCGAGGTAGTCGGCGCGTCTACCATCATGCACGACATCACCGAGCGCAAGCGGGCGCAGGAGCGTCAGGAATTGCTGGTGCGCGAAATGAGCCACCGCGTGACCAATGTTTTGGCGGTCGCCAATGGTTTGGTGGCGCTCAGTGCCGCCTCCGCGACGGATCCCAAGGCCATGGCGCGGGCCATTCAGGAACGTCTGACGGCCTTTACGCGCGCCCATGAATTGACCCGGCCCGGTCTCATGGGGGGAGACGAAGCCGAGAACCAGCGCACCACCTTGCAGAAATTGATCGAAGTCATCGTCGCGCCTTATGCCGGCTTTGGCTCGCAAGGCGGCGTGAGCTGTGTGAAAATTGAAGGCGAAGACATTACGATCAGTGGCGCGGCGGTGACGGGCCTAGCGCTGGTGCTGCACGAGTTCACGACCAACGCGGCCAAATATGGCGCCTTGTCCCAACCGTCGGGACGGCTGCATTTGCTCTGTACCACCACGGCGGATGATTTTGTGCTGACGTGGTCGGAACGAGGTGGCCCAGCGATCGAGCCTGGGCCGAAGAAACAAGGCTTCGGCGGTGTTCTTGCCAATCGCACGGTCAAGGGACAGTTCGGGGGCGAACTCACCTATCAGTGGGATCCCGAGGGCCTCACCATCCGCATGCGTTTGCCGCTGCTGCGTTTGAGCTGATTTGGGCGGGTTACGAGGCGTGCGCGCCGTAGACATGACCGGTCAGTGTGCTTTCGCCATCACCCCAGCCCAATTCTTCGTCGGTTAGGGAGCCTTCGTCTGTTCGGCCGGGATGGGCAAAGCGCAGGAAAAGTCGGCGTGCCCCATCAGGCGCCTCATCGATCCAGGTGCGTCCGCCCAATTGCTCGGCGAGTGCCGCCAACACCCGCATCGGCGACGGTGTCCGCTCACTGAGAGAGACGTCCCCCAGAAACTCGTTGTAGACGGTGAGCAACAGTTGGTCGTCCCCCTCCGGTTGAAGGGAGAGCTTGACCGGCGGCATGCTGCCTTCCATCCCATATAGGCCAAGCGTCAGCGCCTCGACCGCAAAGAGTGCAATAGGGGTCGCCATATCCATCGGCACCTGGCAATCGCAGATGTCCGCGCTGATGACCGTCTTTTTGCCATCGGCTTCGGACGAGGTTTGAATTTGCTCCGCCAATTCGGAAAACAGCGTCTTCATCGACACCGTCGGCAGCGGGCCGCTTTTTTCGATCAAGCGATGCACCAGCGATAAGGCATCGACCCGCGCCGTGATCTGCTGGAAGGCCAAGCGCGCATCGGGGGCGATGATCTTGCCGCCGAACAAGCTGATCAGGCTGGAGACGATTTGCAGATTATTCTTCACCCGGTGGTGAATCTCGCGGGCGAGGGATTTCTCCTGCTGCAGGGCCAGGCTCAACTTCAAATCTCTGGCCTCGATCGATCGTGCCATCTTCTTCATCTCTTGGCCCAAGAGCCGGAACTCGTTTGGTGCCATTTCCAACTCACCGGTGGAGACGGCAAAGTCGCCGCGGCCATAGGCTCCGGATACCGTCTTCAGATACATCGTCCAACGGATTACCAGCCATTCCGTTCCCAGCCAGATGGCCGCCCAGGCGAACAAGATCATCAGGAGTGGCAATAGGATATCGCCAAAAACGTAGAGCGGCGTGATGCCCAGCAGCCAGGATTCCGGCATACCGAAAGCGACCAGCTTGTCGTCTTGGCCGATCGGTTGGGCGGCCCAGCGCCACTTTCCCGCTTCCGGTGTGCGGGTGATGAAGGTTCCATCGAAATTCTCTCGGCCGAGGGCGGCCACGGATTTGGCCAGCTCGCTGGCAACGGGCTTGTTCGCGGCCAACACTGTGCCGGCATGATCGAGGAGCAACACGACGGCGTTTTCGGGCAAGCGGTTCGAGGCCATGCGCTGGCTGAGCCGCTGCATATCGATGGCGAGCCGCAGCGCCCCGGTGAAGGCGCCCCGGTGATCGTAGAGCGGCAGCGCCACCGGCAAAACATTGCGGCCCGAGAGGTGGTGGTGATATTCGTTGCCGACGACGAAACCGCGCCGCACCGTCATTGGTTTCCACCACGAAAATTGGGCGTAGTTGGTGGCGGTCTGGCCTGCCGGGGCCGAGCACTTGGTTTTGCCGTCAGGCCCGATATAGGCAATGTTGAAATAGAGTGGGGCGCTGAGAAGGGCATCCTGGAGCAGCTGCTGGCATTGGGCCGGGCTGGTCTCAAGCTCTCGGCCATTCGCCAAGCGCTGCAACAGTTGCTTGGCGTCGGTGAAAATGGCTTGCTCGCTATGAGTGGCGTAGATCGCCGTGCTGCGCAATTGCTGGTCGACTTCCTTGTGGCGCGCGTTCAGCCGCAGCAGTCCCTGACCAATGCTGGCCAGCGCCAGCCCGACGATCAAAATCAGCCGGGGCCGAAGGGAATTCATCCTAAGCAAATGTGAAACGCCCTTCCGGAAAATGTTTACCGTAAAGGCTCGTCTTGAGGATTGCTCAGCTTCTTCAGGAACACATCGGCAGCATCTTCCTGGGATTGTGTCCGCCCGGCCAGTTTTCCCCCTGTGCCTTCGACGAGTTGCTCTAACTGTTTGCGGGCACGCGAGATGCGGCTCTTGATCGTACCGACGGCGCAGCCGCAGATGGCGGCGGCCTCTTCGTAACTGAATTCGCCGACGGTCAAGATCAGCGCTTCCCGCTGTTCCGGTGCCAGTTCGTCGAAGGCGCGCATCAAATCGGTCAGATCGAGTTTGGCGTATTGGTCCGCATCCACCCCTTCTGGTTTGGTGGATTCCATCGCGGCGTAATTGGCGACCGTCTTGGCGCGGCGGTAGCTGGAATAAAATTCGTTGCGCAGAATGGCGAAGAGCCAAGCCTTCAGATTGGTGCCCGGCTGGAAGCGCTCACGCGATTGCCAGCCCTTCATCATGGTTTCCTGCACCAGATCATCGGCGACATCGCGCTTGCCGCACAAGGAGCGGGCGAAGGCGCGCAGCGCGGGAATGGTTTCAACCAGCCCATCGCGGAAAGCGTCCGTCGCGCTTGGGGACGGGCTGGAGGTGGTGGCAAGGGAGCCGTTACTGCGCATCACCCCGTACCTCCGTGTTTGCCGTCGTCCATTTGCTTGAGCAAAGCGAGGAATTCGTCGGGAATAGGTTCCGATACGACAGCATTGAAGAATTTGCGCAAACCTTGGCCAATGGCTTTTTGATGCGCCCGCCTGTCCCCGTGCGAAACCACGTTGGTGATTTCTTCCGTAGCGACACTCTGGGTTTTTTCGACCATCATTGGGCACTCTTACAAAAGCTGAGACTCGTCTGGTTTGCACAGTATTCTGATGTCCGCTGCCGGACTCAGTGAAACAACAGCGGGATAACAGGCGGACGACATTTTTGTTCCCAGCGGGAACTTTCTTTTTGTCTGAAGCGTTGTAGCTCTGTGTCACTTCACCCCATCAAGGGACGTAACCATGAGTATCACTGCCACTCTGACGCCCCATCTGCCGTATTTGCGCCGTTACGCGCGGGCCTTGACCGGATCGCAAGCCAGTGGAGACGCTTATGTGCGGGCACTGCTGGAAGCGATGCTGGGAGGTAACGTAACATTGGACGGTGAAGTTCCGCCACGGCTGGCGCTTTATCGGATGTTCCACAAACTGTGGCGCACCACCGGTGGCAAGTTGCCATCCGCGACGTCCCACGTCGCCAGCTCTGTGGAAGGCCGCTTGCAGGCGCTGCAGCCCGACAATCGCGAAGCCCTGCTGCTCAATACCGTCGAAGGGTTTACCTTGGGGGAGGTTGCCGCCATTCTGGAGACCACGCCGCAGGAAGCCGAATTAGCGATTGCCGCGGCGCTGCGGGCCATCGACAAGGATTTGGCCTCGCGGGTGCTCATCATCGAGGACGAAACCATCATCGCCCTCGATCTGGAAAATCTCGTGGTCGAGACTGGCCATCATGTCGTCGGGATCGCGACCACGCGTGACGAAGCGGTGCGCATGGCGCTCGAATGCAAGCCCGATCTGATTTTGACGGACATCCAGCTTGCTGACGACAGCTCCGGCATCGACGCCGCGGCGGCCATTCTTCGCGAGTTCGATATTCCGGTTATTTTCATCACCGCTTATCCCGAGCGCCTGCTGACTGGCCAGCGCCCGGAACCGACTTATCTGATTTCCAAACCCTTCTCGCGCGACACCGTGAAAGCGACCATCGGCCAAGCCTTGTTTTTCCACGAGCCAGCCTCGCGGACCCCGCATGTAGCAGCGGGGAGGCCCGCGGACGCGCGTTAAAGGCTCAACCGCCCGCCTTGGTCGGCGCGGCGGTGAGGGCGGGCTCGCAACCGAGCGCCTGCAAGGCATCGTGAATCTGGCGCAAGGCGACACCCGGATCATCGCGGTTGTCGTCTTTGGTCATGCCTTCTTCGGCCGCGACCAGAATTTCGCGCAAATCGAGTTCGCGTTCCTGCAGCAGCTTGATCTTCTCTTCGGTCGAGAGTTTTGGCGAGTCGACGATCTCTCGCAAAGTCGCGTGGATGTTGGTGTTGCTTGGAATGGTCTGTGCCATGGGCGCCTCCGGTTGTGAGAAGGCAACGGCGGGTCACAGGCAAAGTTCCCGTCGCCGATCCAACACTGTGGCGGAACGAACGGCGTCGAGCGGCGTTGTCTTCAGGAGATTAGAAGCGGAATAACAGCCATGCTGCGTTACAGTCTGCGTTGCGGCATCACCTTGGCGGTGTTGGTCACGATCAGTGTCCTCCTGGCTGGCGCGCAATATGCCTATCTTATCAGCGGTGGCTTGTGGAATCCGGCTTAAGCCGACGGCAGCCACTTATCCAAGACTTGGCGTAGATCGCCGCTGTGAAAAGGTTTTGGCAGATACGATGTGCCCGGTGGCAATTCGGAAAAGTCAGTCGCGGGACGGCCGCTGGTAACAACGACCTTCAAATCCGGCTTGAGGCTGAGCGCTTCCCCAATCAGTTGCTGACCGCTCATGCCGGGCAAACCCATATCGGTCAGCATGACGGCGATGTCGGGTTCGTCGCGCAAAAAGGCGAGGGCTTGGGGGCCATCGGATGCTTCACGGCTCTCCAGCCCAAGATCATCGATCATATCGACAGTCGTCATCCGGATCAGGGCTTCGTCTTCGACCACCAGCACCTTGAAGCGCTGGCCTTCTTGCGCTGGCGTGGGTTTCGGCCTGGCATCCAGAATGCTGCGGATTTTCCGCGCCAGCTCTTCGCGCCGGTACGGCTTGCCGAGAAGGAAAACGCCTTCGTCGAGCTTGCCATTGTGGACGATGGCATTCGGCGTATAGCCAGAGGTATAGAGTACGGTGATGTTGGGCTGCAGCACCTGCGCCCGCCGCGCCAGTTCTCGCGTATTGATCGGGCCTGGCATGACGACATCGGTGAATAGCAGGTCGATGCTCGGGCCGCTTTTCAGAATGGTCAGCGCCTCTTCGGCGTTGGAGGCTTTGTAGACCCGATAGCCCAAGGCGGAGAGAGTATCGAACGCGGCGATGCGGACGTTTTCATCGTCCTCGACCACCAGAATGGTATCCCCGCCGCCTTCGATGGGACCGAGATGAAAACTGCCGATGTCTTCCTGCGGCACGCGGGTGCGCGGCAGGTACAGTTTCAGGGTCGTGCCTTGATCGATCTCGCTATAGATCTTGATGTGGCCGCCGGACTGTTTGACGAAGCCATAAACCTGGCTGAGGCCGAGGCCGGTGCCATGGCCTTCTTTCTTGGTCGTGAAGAACGGCTCGAACACCCGTGCGATAACTTCTGGCGTCATGCCGCTGCCGGTATCGCTGACGGCGATCATCACATATTGCCCGGCTGTCACTTCGGCGTGTTGCGCGGCATAGGTTTCGTCGAGATAGGCGTTGGTGACTTCAAAGGTTAGCTTGCCACCTTCCGGCATCGCGTCGCGGGCGTTGATCGCCAAATTGAGCAGGGCGTTTTCCACCTGGCTGCGATCAACCAGCGTGTTCCACAAGCCGCCCGCCACGATGCATTCGATCTCGATGGTTTCGCCCAGGGTCCGGCGCAGCATGTCGGTCACCTCTTGGATGAGGCGGCCGAGATTGGTCGAGCGCGGGTCCAAGGCCTGACGCCGTGCGAAGGCCAAGAGCTGACTGGTGAGGCGGGCGCCGCGATTGACGGCAGTGATGGCGTTCTGCAGGCGTTCAATGAGCTTGGGCTCCGTGCAGGCGCCGACAACCAGATCCAAATTGGCATTGATCACTTGCAGAAGATTGTTGAAATCGTGCGCCAAGCCGCCGGTGAGATGGCCGATGGCCTCCATTTTCTGGGCCTGGCGGGCGATACTCTCAGCGTGGGCGCGGGCGGTTGTGTCCATGCACACGATGACAAAGCCGCCGGTAGGAACACCGACGCGGTAAAGCTCCAATTGGCGTCCGCTCGGGGACAAGAAGTTGTGATTGACCTGCCAATCCCCCGAGCCGCTTAAAATGGCCTTAGGGATGCGCGGTTCGCGCGTGGCGTAAACGGCTTCAAACGCCCCAAGCGGCGCCCCCATAGTGGCAAGGGCAGGGGGAAAATCGAGAAACTCGAAAAAGTTCGCGTTGAAGACGCAAAGCTCGCCGGTCGAGGAAAACATTGCGATGCCGTCGCGGATATTGTCGAGCGTGGCTTGCAGAATGGCAGATTGGTTTTCGAGCTTTTGTTCGCTTTGCGCCAATTTGGCGTTGTTGCGCAGCAGCATCCAGCCGGTAATGAGCAGGACGCAGAGACCGATAGAGGCCGCCAGAGTTGCGGCGATGATTTCATTACGCTCGGCGACATGCCGCGCCTGAATGCGGTTATCCAGCAAAAGTTTTTCGGCGGTAATTCCGTTCGCCAATTCGCCGCGCAAGGCATCCATTCGCTGCTTACCCAAAACCATGGTCGAAAGCAGAGCCGGGCTGACGTCGGCGGGCGTGCGGGCCAAGGCAAGGGCGTGCTGCAGCGTTTCGATTCTGGCGTCAACACGGCGGCGCAATACATCGCTACGTTGTTGCTGTGCCGCGTTATCAATGGTCAGCGTACGGAAGGTCTCAATATGCGTCTTGGCATTGGCAATGCCGGTATAATAGCGTTCGAGGAACGGGCGCTGCCGGGTGATGAGGTAACCGCGCTGGCCGGTTTCGGCATCCTGCATATCGGACAATATGCTCTGCAGTTGGTCGATTACTTGGTAGGTGTGGATCACCAAGCCCTGTTCCGAGCGCTCACTGACGGCAAATCGGATGGACAGAAAAACCACGGCGGTCAACACCACAAACAGCGTGATCGCAGTGGTCAGCATCCAACGAGTGTTGTGCAAAATGTCCCCCAGAACGTCTGCCCGAAGGCGATATAATCGCGCGGGCGAACGGAATTACAAGTTGTATCTGCAGTATTTCGAGGCCAGGCAAAAGTCTGCCACGGCAGAGAAGACCGCCGAAACAAACCCCTCCACCAGGCGTTTTAGCCTTGCATCCTAACCGGAGAAAATCATGGCGACGGCAAGTGGACACACAAGCGCCATCTTGGCATCAAAAGTAAAGGGTACCACCGTCTACAACACCACAGGCGAAAAGATCGGCCATGTCGAGGATGTCGTGCTCGACAAGACTTCCGACCGCATCATGTTTGTTGCCCTAGGGTTCGGCGGACTGCTCGGTATGGGGGAAAAGTTCTACCCTGTGCCGTGGTCGGTGCTCGATTTCAGCAGCGAAAAGGATGGCTACATCGTGCCGCTATCCAAGAGCGAGATCGATGAAGCCCCGGCCTATGAACTTGACGATCTTACCCGCAGTGATGGCGATTTCGATTCCATTCGCCGCCAATCTTACGCCTATTACGAGGTCGATCGGGATTGGTAGATAATGCAGGGCGCGCTACCGCAGGGTGGCGCGCCTTTATCTTACCGTTTGCGCCAAAAACTTTGCACCGCGCCTGCGCCAATAGCCAGCAATACCGCCAACAAAGGCTTCTTCACCGCCAAACGCGTTAGCTCGGAAAGCCAGAGGGTTTCGACCCCATGCGCTGCCGGTTGCGGCTCTTCCGGCGCGGGGGCTTTGGCCAAGGCCCAGAGCAAAGGCGGCAGCAGCAGCAACAAACCTGTCGCTGCTGCGCCGCCGGCGAGGCTCAAAGCTGGCGCCAGTGCAGTGGCCAACCCAAATCCCAGGAAGGATACGCCCACCAGGATGAGGGCGACGCCCAGCACGCCGGCAACAGCTTTTCTTGCGCTCACCATCTGGTGCTAGGGCTCAGCGTCGCGACAGCAGAGCGCCGACAAAGGCGCCGACACCCATCGAAATACCAATCGCATAGAGCGGCTGGTTACGGATCGAGCCGCGGACGCTATTCAGATTGTCACCGGCCCAATGTTCGACGCTGCCGATCGCCTGCGAGGTCGCATCTTCAGCCACCTGAAGGGCGCGCTTGGCGACATCTTCGGCGGAGCGGATCGCCATACTGATGCGCTCATTGGCAACGACGCCAGCATCATTGGCAAGTCCCTTCACATCGGTTTGCAGCGTGTCGAGATCGGAGCGCAGCGCGTCCAGGCGGTTGTCGATGGCGCTATCATCAAGCGCCTTGGTTCGTGTCGCCATCTTTATTCTCCGTTGTTTTGCTTGTTGCAATGGAACGCCAGAGGCGCGGCGAAGTTCCCATAGCGCCGTGTCTTGGCGTCGTCTCAGGTCACAAAGCCGATCACGGCACCCAGCACGACCGAGACAAAAGACAAAATCACCAACCACCCATAGGGCGTGAGCAAGCGCAGACGTGGCCGCTGTTCGAACACAGGCACGACATTGGCCATCCAATTGTCACGCTGATCCGGTTCCCATCCTGATAAGGCCATGGCGCTCTCCCAATGTTGTCGGGTGGTACAACGGCACCCGCTGCGTCAGGTTCCCCGCAACAGCCCTATTGGTGCAGGCCGTGATGTTCCTGCAACAGATGTGATCATCCGTTGCGTCAACGACGTGAGCCTATGATCACCAATAGGGATGGCTGCCGTAGTAATCGAGCAATTCTGATTCCTTTTCGCGATCGTGGTAGGACCACGCATCCAGCGTGCGCAATTTGGGCGCGCCTTTCAGCTGGTCCTCGGTGATGTTGACCTCATAGCCACCGAGAGCGGTGTTGTAGGTCAGCAGCGACCAGGGGATGGGGTAGTAATCGTCGCCGATACCCAGAATGCCGCCAAAGCTCATGACGGCGTAGCCGACCTTGCCGGTCAGCTTGTCGATCATCACGCGCTCAATGGTGCCGACCCGGTCTTGATTGGGGCGATAGACTGGTGTGCCTTCTACCTTATCGCTGCCGATCAAATTGCCGCTTTCTCGCGCTGAAAGTTCGCTGCGCTGTGCCAATGCCATGTTCTGCACTCCGCTGATTGCGGACGAACAACGGTGCGGCGGTGCAGAAGTTCCGGCGTCTTGCCCCCCGCTGCGGAACCCAAACCTAAATCTTGCGTTAGCCTTTTTACGAGGCTGCGAAAGGAAATGCGGGATGTTGGATACGGACCTCACGTTTCGGGAAACGGAGGAGTTGATCGCCAGTAGTAAGGTCGAAGGGGCCTGCATTGTTCGCAGTAACGGCGAGCGTTTCGGCACCATCGAGCACGTCATGATCGACAAGAAATCCGGGCAAGCGGTTTTTGTGGTGGTGCGCTTTGGCGGCTTTCTCGGCATGGGCAGCCGCTTTTTCCCCATTCCCTGGGCGATGCTGCGTTACGACGAAGGTCTCGGCTGTTACGAGCTGGAGACGGAATGCGAAACGCAGGGCGTTCCGAGCGGCGAGGCGGTGCCTGTTCGCCAAACCGCTCTGGCGGCGAGGGCAGAGCCATGAGCCGTGTTGCTGGTGCCCACCTTTGGACTGCGCTCATTTCGGGCGCTGTCGTTGCGCTCTGTAGCGGTTTCGCCGCTCAGGCCGCTTCGACCGATGACCAACTCTCGACCCTTTACGGCAACACGCTGGTCGCCCGCGACGGCGGCATCGTCAGCCATTTTTGGTACAAGCCCGATCACACCTTCACCGGCATCGTGCCCGCTTATGCCTACTCCCTCAAGGGACGCTGGCTGCGCAAAAGCGACGGCACAATCTGCCGCGATTTTGATCCGCCTTTGCCCATGGTGCGGAACCCCGATTGCGGCAGCATTTTGGTGCGCAAATTGGGCGACACGCTTACCGACAGTAGCGGTCACAGCGAGACGTTGATTGCCGGGGTGCAATAGCAGGCTGGGCGCGGAACGATCTGGCCTGGCTCGCGTTTGGAATTTAACGCCATGCGCAAAATTCGATGGAGTGAGGCCATGAATTTACGTTCCGTTTTGCTGACCGGCATCGCTATCGCAACGGTTGCTTGGATCTCAGCCAATGCCCAAGCGCAAAACAGCGCGATCCCCGCGACGCCAAGTGCCACGGCTATGCCGGATGCTACCAGCACCGCAACGCCGAAAAAGGTCAAACACCATCGCGCCCATATTAAGCCGAACATGGATTCGACCGCGGCAGAGAAGGCCGCGACGGACCAGCTCAATGCGCAGCAATTGGCGCCAGCCGCACCGTCCTCGCATCAAACCGGTGCGCCGCAACCGGGCACGGTTGACAGCAGCACCACGCCCGGGTCGACGCCAGCGACCGGGACTGCGCCGACGCCCGATACCAACACTCCCAACCCGCCTCAATAACGGCGTTGCGCCCCCGCCATCAGGTGGCGGGACTGGAACAGCGGCCGCACTCACGCATTAGCACTGGGCGTCGTTACAGCGCTTTCATGGAGAGAACCGATGGGCCTTGGTACGATTTTGTTGATCCTTTTGATCCTCGCTTTGGTGGGTGCGCTGCCGAGTTGGCCATACAGTTCCGGTTGGGGCTATTACCCCAGCAGCGGTCTCGGCATCGTCCTCATCATTGTGATTGTCTTGTTGGTGGCCGGAAGAATTTAGGGCCGTCTTGCAACCCGGCGCGCGGCGTATTTTGGCGTCGCGCCACCCTATCACGCGCACGCGGCGCTAGCCTGCGTTGTCGTCCTCAGCCAAATACAGGGGATGCAAGCGGGCCTTCAATACGGGGATCCGGGGGCTGGGGCGCGCCGCCTCGAAGTCCCGCTCGCGCTAATACAATGTGCTGGCCCCGCGGCGGGTTCCGGCAGGGGAGTCAATTTTTGCCGGCATTTTTTGGGGTAGGCGCTCACAAAAATGCCGCCCGTAGCTGACCCAGGCGGAACATAGTCTCGGCCCTGCCGTTGCTTCCGCACAAGGCGCAACCATCGCCACAACAGCGGGAGCTATCATGAAAAACACAAAAACGTCGACAGCCAAAGCCGCCACCCGTGGCGGCACGAAGAAGGCGCCGAGGCCAGACGCCGTGGCCCTGCTCAAAGCAGACCACCGCAAGGTCGAAGATTTGTTCGAACAATATGAAGCGGCCAGCCGCGACTCCAGCAAGGCCAAACTGGCCAGGCAAATTTGTCTCGAACTGGTGGTTCATACCACGCTGGAAGAAGAGATCTTTTATCCGGCCTGCCGCGCGCAAAACGTCGAGCATGACGATCTCGACGAGGCCCAAGTCGAGCACGATGGCGCCAAAGTTCTCATTCGCGAAGTGATGAGCCAATCACCCTCCGATGACTATTTCGACGCCAAGGTCAAAGTGCTGTCGGAGTATATCAAGCATCACGTCGGTGAAGAAGAAATGCCGAAGAGCGGAATCTTTACCAAAGCGAAAAAGGCGGGTGTCGATATGATGGCCGTGGGCGCACACTTAGCCGCTCGCAAAGCGGAACTGATGGCCGAACCGCCAGCCGACGCGCCGCCGCATTTCATTTCGCTGCAACGCGAAGGCGATGAGCCCCACGCCGCCGAGCTCGTGAAAATGAGCCCCGTACACGGCGACAATTCCCACGCTTCGAAACAGAGCTAACAGGCCTGGCTCCGGTAGCTATGGGCCGGAGCCGGTCTTCTCCGCGGGGCGATTGGCGAGAGCGCTCCGCAATGCCCGCGCCAGATTTTCCACGGAATAGGGCTTTTGCAAAAGGTCAAAACCGTGACTGCCTTCGCTGGACAGCACTTGGCTGTAGCCGCTGGTGAGAATGACGGGTTTGTCTGGCCAACGCTGCCGGATTTCACGGGCCAAGGAGACGCCATCGCGCCCCGGCATCACCACATCGCTGAAGATCAGATCATAGCGCTCGGCGTTCTCCCCGAGCTTGCGCAAGGCCTCTTCGGCATTGGCGGAAAGCACGGAATCATAGCCAAGCTCGCGCAAGAGCTGGGAGGAGAACTCGCCGACGTCGCGGTTATCCTCCACCACCAAAATGCAGCCGCGGGCCGGTGGAAGCTGATCCTCTGCGCTCTGCTCCGGCGTGGCGCTGAGCGGCTTGTCACTGACGGGCAGGTGCAAGGTGATGGTGGTACCGAGCCCGACTTCGCTTTCCACCGTCACGGCGCCTTTGGATTGCTGCGCAAAGCCGTAAACCTGGGCTAGGCCCAACCCGGTGCCGCGCCCCACCGCTTTGGTGGTGAAGAAGGGTTCGAAAATGCGCTCCAGATTGCCGGAAGCGATGCCGCAGCCTGTATCTTTGACGGCGATGGCGACGTAAGTCCCAACCTTCGAGACGCCCGGCGGAGGCGTCTGGGTGCGCGCCAAATGGATGACGAGTGTTCCTTGTCCTTCCATGGCATCGCGCGCATTGGCGGTGAGGTTGACCAAGGCCGTCTCGAGTTGGCTGAGGTCCGCTTCCACCACCAAGGGGCGCTCGGCCATCTCGAGTTTAAGCGTGATATTGCTACCGAGCACGGTCTTCAGCATCTCGGCGATGCTCTCGATGTGCTGGGCCAGATCGAAAACCAGCGCCTTGAGTGGCTGACGACGCGAGAAGGCTAGCAACTGACTGGTCAGCTTGGCAGCGCGGTCAGCGGTTTCGGAGATGGCATTGACATAACGGCTGCGCCTGTCCTCCGGCAGATCACGCAAGCGTAAAAGATCGGCGGAAGAGCGGATGACGGTCAAAAGATTGTTGAAATCATGCGCTACGCCACCGGTGAGCAGGCCGATCGCTTCCATTTTTTGCGCGTGGCGCAAGGCTTCCTCGGCTTCTCTGCGGGCCGTCAGTTCGACCGCTTCGGGCACGATGGCGACCACCTTACCGTCGCCGTCGCGGATCGGCCGCATCATGAATTCAAACCAGCGCCAGCCGCCGACCGGCAGTTTGACGCGAATTTCCTGACGCAAGGTCGCGCCCGCCGCGACGCGCGGAATGGCGGCCCGTACGATCTCTGACATGCCGGGCGTATCGGCAAACCACGGCGTTTCCCAGAAGGGCAGGCCAACCACCTCATCGAGTGTCTTGCCAATGCCTTCGAGCGAGGTGGTATTGGCATCGAACAGCGTGCCGTCGAGCGCCATCAAGCCCTGATAGATGAAGCTGGTTTCGAAAATGCTGCGCAGCCGCGCTTCTTTGTTCTGCACTTCCTGCGTGCGTTGCTCCACCTGCGCTTCCAGCGTCTCGTTGAGCTGGCGCAGCGCCTCTTGTGCCTCTTGGGCTTCGCGGCGCAGTTGCGCTTCTTTGCTTAAGGCTTCGCGGCGCAGCGCCGCCATGTCGAGATTGGCGCGGATGCGCGCTAAGAGTTCGCGGGCGTTGAAGGGCTTGACCAGATAATCATCGGCCCCAGCCTCAAGCCCCTCGATGCTCGCTTCTTCACCGGCGCGGGCCGAGAGCAGGATCACAGGTATGTCGCGCAATTCCGCATCGCTCCGCAGCGCGCGCAGCAAGCCAAAGCCATCCAAGCGCGGCATCATGATATCGCTCAAGATCAGATCGGGGCGCTTTTCGCGTGCCATCTCCCACGCCACCAAACCATCTTCAGCGATCTGGACCTCATAATGGCCTGCCAAAAGTCCGCGCACATAGTTGCGCATATCGGCGTTGTCGTCGGCCAAGAGAATGGTCGCCGCGGCGCCCGCCTTGATGGGCACCCGTCCGGTTTCGATTGCGAGGTCCGCTTCGACATCAGGCAACCAGCGTAAGGCTTCGCCGACAAAGGCTTCAGCTGTGCTGCTGGCGTTAGGCGGGGACGTCTCTGCTTCGATCTGATGGGCGGGAAGATGCTCGCGGCCGAACGGAATGGTGACAAAGAATGTGGTGCCAGAACCGAGGGTGCTTTGCGCTGCCACCGCACCGCCCTGCAGGCGCACCAGTTCATGTACCAGGGCCAAGCCGATGCCGGTGCCTTCCTGCGTACGCCCGTGCTGGCCTGCGATGCGATGAAAACGCTCGAACAGGCGCGGTAATTCTTGCGCCGGAATGCCGACGCCGGTGTCGCTGACCGCGAGTTCGACATGGCTGCAATCCGGCGTCTGCCGCAAGGTGACGGTGATGCCGCCGTTCAGCGTGTATTTGAAAGCATTGGAAAGCAGGTTGAGGACGATCTTCTCCCACATGTCGCGATCGACATAAACGGCCTCAGGCAAGGGTGGGCAATCGACGGTGAATTGGAGACCGGCTTTATCCATGGCGGAGCGGAACGTGCTCGCCAGTCCCACCGTATACTCTGCCAGATCGAGGGGGACGTAGCGCGCCTGTACGCGGCCCGCCTCAATGCGCGAGAATTCCAGCAAGGAGTTGACGAGCTTGAGCAGGCGGAGCCCGTTGCGATGCATGACTTCGAGTTCGTCGTCCTGCGCCAGGACCGGCGCGGAAGCTTGGCGCCGTGCCAGCATATCTTCCAGCGGCCCTAGCATCAGCGTCAGCGGCGTGCGGAATTCATGGCTGGTATTGGAGAAGAAGGTGGTCTTGGCGCGATCGATTTCGGCCAAGGCTTCGGCGCGGCTGCGTTCTTCTTCATAAGCCGTGGCATTGGAAAGCCCGGAAGCGATCTGTCCGGCCGCGAGGGTGATGAAACCGAGATAAGGCTCGTCGAGGCGGCGATGCGGATTGATCCCGGCGACGAGGAAGCCTGCCAGCGTATCCTGCCCTTGGCGCGCAATCGGCGCGATGACGATTTCGCGCGCCGGGCCCTCCCAAGCGCCGGTGGGCAAGGCCTCAAAGCGCGCGAGGTCGCGAAGGAAGACGGTCTTGCGCTCGGCCAAAATCCTATCAATGGGCCACACTGCATCGTCACCCTGAGCGATGACCGAAGGGGCGATAGGATGGCCGGCGGCAACGCCGGTAGCACAAGCCAGCCGTGCCACACCGTCCTTGTCGAAGAGATAGATCAAGGTGAAGGGCAGGTCGCGCGGATTGCTCTGCAGCGAACGCTGAGCTGCGGCGATCACTTGCGCAGGAACGTTCTTGCCTGCGATCTCGGAGGCCAAGAGGCGTAAACTGGAGAGCCGTCTTTCGCCGATAACCCGGTCGGTCTCTTCCGTCACCACACACAGCCAGCCAACGATTTTGCCGTCGTCATCAGCCAAGGGGGAATAGGAAAAGGTGTGATAGGTCTCTTCGCGGTAGCCGTTGCGCTCCAGCAAGAGCAGCAGGCCTTCGTCCCACGTGGCTTCGCCGCTCTGCAGGACATGCGCGATCCGGGGGCCGATGTCGGACCAGATTTCTTTCCACACCTCGCTGGCCGGGGCGCCGAGGGCAAAATTGTGCTTTTCCCCCAAGGTCGGGCGATAGGCATCGTTGTAGAAGAAGGTGAGATCGGGGCCCCATCCCATCCACATCTGATAGCGCGAGGTCAGCAGGATGCGAATGGTCGTGCGCAGACTCTGCGGCCAGCTTTGCGGCGCGCCGAGCGCGGTCTTGCTCCAATCATGGGCCCGCATCCGGGCGCCCATCTCGCCGCCACCAGCGAGAAAATCAGGACTGGCGCTCTCATCACGCATCGTACGGGCCCCCAAACCCAGTGAGCGCATAGGCAGTTTCACCGCCCCAAACGTCGGAATCCTTAAGAGGTGTTTCAAAGGCTTAGCGTTATCGCGCGGCCCCTGCCTTCAACTCGGAAGGCAGGAGTGAAACCGCACAGGGAACTTTTTGTTCCCGGATCGCTGTAAAAAAAGCCGTGGCGCTGAGAGGATCGGCCGGAATTATTTGGCGGCGGCGGCCCGTTCCAGACCTTCGCTGATCAAGCGGCGGGCCATATCGGCGTCGCCCCAGCCCAGGATCTTGGTCCATTTGCCAGGCTCGAGATCTTTATAGTGCTGGAAGAAATGCTCGACTTGCTGGCGGGTGATGGCGGGAATGTCGGTGTAGTTGTTGACTCCCTCATAACGCAGCGTCAGATGCGAGGACGGCACGGCAATGATCTTCTCGTCCTGGCCGCCATCATCTTCCATCAGCAGCACGCCGACGGGACGGACATTGACCAGCGCACCCGGCACCAGCGCGCGGGTGTTGCAGACCAGCACGTCAACCGGATCGCCGTCGCCCGACAGGGTGTGGGGGACAAAGCCGTAATTGCCGGGATAGCGCATCGAGGTATGGAGGAAGCGGTCCACGACCAGGACACCGGCCTCCTTGTCGATCTCGTATTTGATGGGCTCGCCCCCGATGGGGACCTCCACCAGAACATTGACGTCGTAGGGCGGGTTCGTGCCGGGGGCAATTTTGTCGATTTGCATATTAGACTTATCTTTCGTCGAGAAACATCAAGCAACAGAATTCGGTTGTTGTGCAAAACCTTGGTGAAGGACGGCGCATTCCGTTGTGTTTTCGGCGCTCTTTTAATATAACCTATGGTAGGTTATATGGAGGCATTGGTGAACTTCAACCTCTATCTCGACGATCAGACCGCCAAAGACCTGGACCAGACCGCAGAAGAGATGGGCGAAAGCCGTAGCGGCCTCATTCGCAAAGCGGTGCGCGAGTGGTTGGACAAGAAAGCCCTCGGCAATCCCGGCTGGCCGCGCTCGGTGCTGGAATGGAATGAGTCAGCCGAGATTGCGCCCTTCGAAAGCCATCGCGACGAACTCGTTGCGCCCTCGGAAGAACTGCTGGCGTGAGGTATCTGCTCGACACCGCTGTCCTCAGCGATTTCGTGCGCGGTAATGCGGCCGTGATGGCGCAAATCCGTCAGCGTGCGCCAAGCGACCTTGCTGTCTCCGTCATCACGGAGCACGAAGTCGAATATGGTTTGCAGCGGGCACCTCATTTGCCTGCGCCTGTGGTGGAGGCGATGCGCGACCTCATGGGTGCCGTCACGGTGCTTGCTTTGGAACGCGAGGACGCGCGCATGGCGGCGTCCATCCGCGCCCAACTCGCGGCGCAAGGAACCCCGCTTGGGGCTTATGATCTGTTGTTGGCAGCGACGGCGCTGCGCCATAACCTGATCATGGTCAGCCACAACACAAGCGAATTTTCGCGGCTGAGCGGTTTGCGGCTGGAAGATTGGCGCGGCTAACGCTGCTACTTCAAATGCCCGGCGGTGCGCAGGATATAACCCAGGACTTGGGCCACGGCTTTATACAGCGCTTCGGGAATTTCCTGATCGAGTTCCAGAGTCGAAAGCGCTTCGGCCAGCATGGGGTTTTCCTGCACCGGAATGCCGTGCTCTTTGGCCTTGTCGATGATGGCCTGACCCACGGGGCCACGGCCCGTCGCCACCACCCGCGGGGCGTTGGGCTTTTCGTATTTCAGCGCGACGGCAATCTGGTTCGGCTTACTCATGGCCCGTAACCGCCGCGCTTCGGCTTGGCCGGAGCCGCAGATTGGAAGGCCAGATCACTTTCCAGCTCGGCCTCTTGCAGCGCGCCACTCAGCCAGCCTGCGTCTTGCTGTAATTTGTCGAGGCTTTCGGGCCGCTCCGCTGCGATGGTGACCCAAGCGTGGCCGCCGCTCAGCGCGAGATTGGCACGCACCGGGCCCAGCGGCTCGAGATTGACCGCAAGGCCGACACGCCAAACCGGTTCGGGGGCTTCGGTGGAGGTGCTGCGGCCATCGCGTGCGATCACCAGTTGCGCCACGGCAGGGCCTTGCGGTGTCATCAACGGCACCTCGACCATCCAGCGTTTGTCACTAGGATTTTGCGGATCGGGCAGGGAGGCGAGCTGCAGCAAATCCTGGCGCGCGAGTGCGGCTTCGCTGCCCGTGGCGAGCAGTTTGGCGGTCAGCGCTGCATCGGCGCCTTTGGGTAAAGTCGGCAGGGTGGCGGCTTGCGCAACGGGAACGCCGCCCCGCATCGGCGGCGGCACACTCGGGCCTTGATGTGGAACCTCGGCACCATCCGGCGCCGACTTCGCCGCCGCTTGGGCGGCTTGATTGAGTTTGCCGAGGCCGGATTTCAAATCATTGGGCGCCCCGCCTTTGGCCAGATCGGATTCGGTGAACAGCCCGGAGCTGGCGAGGGCGGTTTTGATATCAGCAGCAGAGGGCGGCTTATCCGTCGGCAGATGCATATCGACCAATTGCTGCACCGCCGATTGCAATGCCGGAGGCAGGCTGCCGCTGCTGACGGCGCGCAGCACATTGGCCATCAGATTGGCGAGTCCATCCTGTTTGACCACGGCGCTCTGGCGCAGCGCCGTCATGGCGCTCTGCAAGGCTGCGGCGGGATCGGGCGGCGAGGCGGGAAGGGCTGGCGTCGCCGCCGCGGTTTGGCTGGCTGGCGTTGCGGCGCCTTGGGCCGCGCCACTGGGAGCCAAGGCGGGCAGGGGCGATGGAGCGATAGGGGCGATACTCAAGCGTCTTCCTCGGCCGGGCGGCACCGAAATGAACGCTGCAACTGTGCGATAAAGTCCTTAACAACCCGGATTGCGGCGGCGAGCGCGCGTTAAGGTTGCTGCGGCCAAGTGTATGGAAACGCCGCAATCTCGCCGAATATCGCTTCGCGGGGACGGTATTGCCCACTAGGGTGCGCCCCGGAAGGAAGCCTTCATGCGATCATCTGTGTTCGGCATTGCGTTGATCGGCCTTGCGGCCGTGGGATTGGCAGCGTGTGGCGGCGGTCGCAAAGAGCCTCCTGGTCCGCCGCGCGCCGAGGAATGGCACGCTCCGATCAGCATCTTGCGCCACTTCGCCGGGCCTGATGGCGGTCTCACCCGCAAGCAACTGGAAGAAGGTCTGCGCCGCGATTTCAACGCCGCCGATACGAACCACGACGGTGTGCTGCAGCCTGATGAGATGCGTGCCGTCAATCAGCAACGCTGGATGGAAGATCAGTCCGCGATTTCGCCGCTGCAGGATTGGAACGGCGATGGCGTCATCGATTTCAATGAGTTTTCCGCTACCGCGCGCGCCCTGTTCAACGAAGCGGACCGCGACGGCAAGGGCGTGATCACGGCGGAGCAGCTGCGGATGAGAAAACCGGGCGCGGATACCACGCCCGCCAAAAGCGACCCTGAACAAGGTGGCCAGCCGCGCAAACGCCGTGGCGGCCAGCCGCAGGGCGGCGGGCCAGGGGGCTGAAAACAAGGCCTTTTCCCGCTTGACCACAAAAAAAACGCGGACTGGACAAAAAGCGCCTAATCCCCTGCTTGACTTGGCAAAGCCTGGGCCCTACATCCACCCTCCTTTCGCGGGACAGCCCGTCGAAAACGCCCGCGGGGGCGTAGCTCAGTTGGTTAGAGTGACGGCCTGTCACGCCGTAGGTCGCGGGTTCGAGCCCCGTCGCTCCCGCCATCAACCTCTTGATTTTCTTGAGGTTGGTGATTATTGGGGCCAGTTCGGGGCCAATTCACGCCAAAGGCGGCGTTGAGTTTGGCCCGCTCGGCCCCTTTATCGGCGCCATCAATCCATTTGGCATAGTGCTTAAGCAGCATCGACGTATCTTTGTGGCCGAGCTGTCGGGCGATGTAAGCGAGGTTCACACCCGCCATCAGGCCCACCGTCGCGTAAGTATGTCGCGTGTTGTAGGCGCGCCTCCGCCGGATCCCCAGGGCCTTCAGGACGGGATAGAAGAACTCCTCCCGCTGCTTGCGGTCGCTGGTCCACGGGCGCCCATCGGGGTCTGCGAAAATCGTCGCGTCGGCGCCTTTCAAGAAAGTGTGTTTCTTCATGACCGCGAGCGCGGCCATCGCGCGGTCATTCAAGTCCACATCCCGCGCATGATGGGTCTTGGTGTCCTTGACCTGGTGGCGCACCCGGGCGTTGACGATTTTCACCATCCGGCGCCGCCAATCGACGTTGCCCCAACGCAAAGCAATCTGCTCACTGGTTCGAAGGCCCGTGTTGAAGGCGAACTCGTAATAGGCCCACACGACCTCGGGTGTGCGCTCGGCCATACGCGTGACGATCACCTCCATCTCATCGGGCTCGAACGGATCGATGTCGGCGCGCTGGTGCTTGCGGTTGTGCACTTTGTCGGTCGGAGGTTGCTCGATATAGCCATCAGCTTCGGCGGCCGCAAAGAGGCCCCGCAGCGCGATCAGTAGATTGTTCGTGGTTTTGGCGCTGGGGGTCTTGGCCTTTTCGGCAACACCCTTGGCAACATCGGTGTGCTTGATTTCGTCAAGCCGCTTTCCGACGAAAGTCGGCGACCAGAAATTCTCCAGAGTGGTGCGATACCCGTCCGCCGTCGACTTTTCACAGGTCAGCGTCGCAAGCCACGTCTTCACATAGTCCGCAAAGAGTGGGATTTCTCTTTTTTGGGCGTCGACAGACTTTGGGAAAGTTGTGGCATAATCGAACACGCCGAGTTCAATCTCTTGACGTATCTTCGCGGCCATCTTGGTCGCAGCTTTGATGTTTGCCGGGGTAGGGGGAAGATCAATTGTCTCCAAACAGCGCTTGCCGCCATAGGTAAACCGAATTCGCAAGCAGTGCTTACGAACCTCTACGCCTGTGCCTCTCTTCCCTCGACCCATCGCTGATACCCCAGCAAATCTACAAGTATCGCTCCGTCCGGTGCCCGTCTCCACAGTCTGCCTTCGAGCCAGACGCCTTCCGCAATCTTGCACCGAACAGCCTTGTCGGTATAGCCGGTAAGCTCAACGAATTTGTTGATGCGCACATAGCGTGAGCTAAGCGCAACATAACCTGCCGCATCCTCATTTGTTTGCGGCCGCTGAGTCATTTGTGGTCTATAAACTGAAGAACGTGCCAATTGAATTCTCATGGTGGTGCGGGTTCATGGTGCCAACGTGAACGTGAGCGAGAGATAATCAAAGTCCCTTAAAAGGGCCTTCAGCGAATTGGATATCGCGGGATAGATAAAGGACGAAGGCGCCGCACGATCAGAATGTGTTGTCAACATTCGGTCTCCGCAAAGACCATAACCCGTGCCGAAGTGTGACTTGGCGGAAGGGCTCTCGCGCGTTTTACTGGCGTTGGATCTCGGCTAACGACTAAATTCATTTCTGCGATGCGAGCGAGGAGGGCAATCGCGAAGGAAGGACATCGCATGCGTACTATGCGAAACACGTCAATCGATTTGGATTCTCTTCGGTATTTTTCCGCTACAGCAAGCGCTGGCAACTTCGGTCGCGCCGCCATTCACCTCGGTGTACAGACCTCGACGGTGAGCCGCAGGATTTCGCAGCTGGAGGATCAGCTTGGGCTGACCCTTTTCGAGCGTGGACATTTTGGTATTCGCCTGACCAGCGGCGGTCGCAGTGTCATGGTCCATGTCCGGCGCGCACTTGCCGATCTTGACGCGGTAAGGTCCTCGGCCCAAAGCAATGCGAACGGACACGTCGGCCAGATACGGCTCGGTATACGTATGCCGCCCATTGGCAAACCGCTGCAGGCGCTTCTGGAGCATTGGCGTGATCGGTTTCCCGGAGCAGATGTCATCCTTTACGAGATGAATGAGCGGGACATTCAGGCGGGAATCGAAGAGCGCCGGATTGATGCGGCTCTTATGGCTAAGCACACGCTGTGGCCTCACGCAGTTACCGAGCCCATCTATCGTGAGCCCGTCTTGCTCGCGCTACCCAAGACCCATCCCTTGAGGTCACGCAAAATCATTAAGTGGGGCCACTTGCGCGATCAGACATTCCTGGTTCAGGGCTGGGACGAAAGCCAATCGGCCCGCGAGTTCTACGTGTCTTTTCTTGGGGGCGGTGTAAACTATCAGGCTCATGCTGCGAGCAAGCAATCGGTGTTGGCGTTGGTCGGTGCAGGGTTCGGCATGACCTTGGTGACCAAGAGCCAGGCCGAGGTGCGGTTTCCGGGGGTGGTGTATAGGCCAGTCACTGAGAAGAATGCCTTCCTCGAGGTGGACATCGTTTGGGCGCCCGAGAACAAAGAAGCCGTGGTCGGCCGATTCGTAGCGTTTATGCGCGACGAAGCCCGTTCACGGCGCTTTACCTGATGGCGGGCTCGTCTTTGGTTTCTCATTCCCGCGGCGGAATTTCGCAAAGCCGCGATCGGTCGCCATGAACCGCTGCAACATCGGCGCAACGAGCTTTGCCGGCTCTAACGCTTGCTGGCCCATTTCCGTTGCGTGAGCCTCGGCATAACTAAGAAGATCACGATGAACCGCCGCCGGCAGCTCGATGGTCAGGCGCACGGGCTTATCGCTTTCGATGGTGCCGAGCTTTAGTTTTGCCATTTATGTCTCCGCTAGGCGTGATAGGGCTCTAGGATCAGATCGCGGGTCACCAGCACATTGACGGGGAAGCCCGGACGAATGGTGATTGTTGGCTGCACGTTGAGAGAGCGGCTCACCACTTGTTCACCGGCTTGGCTAAAGTTCTGTGAAGCGCCTTGACGGATGGCCTGAGCGAGATTGTTCTCGCTGTTGCTCGTTCCAGCCTCCGAGCCGACACTTAGAGCCGATCCAAGAAGTTGTTGTGTCCCGAGAATCGGATGTGATTCTGTAGTTGGCGGTGATTCTTTTGGGAGTGCCGCCAATGTGGAAGCCTGAGCATCGCAAAGCCGCGTGCCGGAAGGGACTTCGTTACGACAGCGACATGACGGACGCAGAATGGGCGTTGATCGAACGGCTCATCCCGGCGTCCAAGCGTGGCGGTCGCAAGCGCGACGTGAACGTCCGCGAGGTTCTCAACGCGATCTTCTATGTGCTGTGGACGGGCTGCCAATGGAAGGCGCTGCCGAAGGATTTACCGCCCAAGAGCACAGTGCATTGGTACCTCATGTTGTGGAACTGGGACGGTACGCTGGAACGGATTCACCACGCCCTTTACGTGGCTGTGCGCGAGCAGGAAGGACGCGAGGCAAGCCCCACCGCGGCCATCATCGACAGCCAGAGCGCCAAGGGTGCTCCCAAAGGGGGGCTTTTATCGATCCGCAAGGCTTCGACGCGGGCAAGAAGGTCACGGGGCGCAAGCGCCATATCCTCGTCGATACGCTCGGCCTGCTATTGAGCGTAGCCGTTCACGCCGCTGACATCCAGGATCGCGACGGTGCCGCGCTGGTTCTGACCAAGCGAACGCGGGCGTTGTTTCCGTTCATCCAGCGCATCTTCGCCGATGGTGGCTATCAAGGGCCGCGTGTGGCGCAAGCCGCCGCCAACACAGGCAGTTGGATCGTTCAGATCGTTAAACGCAACGAACTGCACAAATTCGTGGTTATCCCGAAGCGCTGGATTGTCGAACGAACGTTGGCCTGGATAAGCCGCAACCGGCGCCTGGCCCGCGATTTCGAACGCTACACTTCAACCGTCGCCGCGTTCGTCCGCCTCGCCATGATCAAGATCATGCTGCGACGCTTGACCAAGTCATCTGATTGCGCCTGAATCCCAACTTCTTGGATCGGCTCTTAGAACCGTCGACAATACGGCGGCCTTGAATAGCGCGCCCCAGTGATTGTCGACTTCGTCTTCCAGACCGGCATAGCCTTCGGTATCGATTCCGGGTTGACGCTCGAGCATGACGGACCGTCCATTCGGCAGAATGAGACGGTTCCACACCAGGAGCGCGCGCGATTGACCGAAGCTCACTTGTGCGTCGTACTGGCCGATAAGCCGGGCGCCCTGTGGTATCAGCAGTATCCTGCCCGTCGGACGATCGTAGGTATTTTGCGTCACTTGCGCCGTCACTTCTCCTGGCAGATCGGACCTCAACCCCGTGATCAGCGCCGCCGGAATTATCGCGCCAGATTGTAAGACGTAGGGACTGGGCGCGGCCTCAATGCGGTCCGAACTCTGTGTTTGATGATCCGTCGGCGCGTTGAGGAAGGCGAGCTTGTGATCAGAAAGCTCGCTGTTGCTGGGCGTAGCAGGCGCCGGTACACCCGGAGCGCTTCCATTCGTTGGGATCGCAGGCGCGGGTGGCGATGCGCCTTGACCCGTGTTGGCCGTCGCAAAAAGGTGGCTGGTGCGTGCCGCATCGTATTCTTGAACGAGGCGCTGCTGCTGCGAGCTTTCGGCTCCTGGAACAGCCATGCCGGGGACTGGCGCGCCTGCATTGAGGATCGGTTTGCCGAGGTCGCCAGGAAGCGGCGGTCCCAGTTTGGGCGCGTTACGCGGCAACCCCGTGTAGTCGCGAGGCAGAGTGGCGAGGCCATCGGGTGCTGTTCGGCTGGTGGTGTTGACAAGTTCGGGCGGCTTCTTCTGAGTGTGTGGAATGAGCGCAAAGAAGGCTGCACCGGCAATGCCGATGGCGGCGACGGTTCCAAGACCCAGCAACACCTTGCGCGACAAACGCGTCACCGGCGAGCGCTCAGGATGCAGGCGCATTTCACGAGTATGCGCTGGAGTGAGCCGATCTTGTTCGGCATCCGGAGCGGGCTTGATTGGCTGATCGCTCATGACTGCGTTCCGTCGTTGCGTACGATGCGAACGATTTGTTGCGGGTCGGCACCAAGCTTGAGCTCCGCTGCGGCGAACAGCCGGTCGACAATCATGTAATTGCCGCGGACGCGATAATTGACGAGCTCGCCATCGCCCTTGGGACCAATGACCCAAAGTGGCGGCATCTCGCCTTGAGCGATGCCGGATGGGAACGCGATGAACACTT
The DNA here is from genome assembly GCA_031291635.1 of Rhizomicrobium sp. GTDB lineage: Bacteria > Pseudomonadota > Alphaproteobacteria > Micropepsales > Micropepsaceae > Rhizomicrobium. The sequence continues at coordinate 56,656 of JARLIR010000166.1, forward strand.
GGCGCCCATCATCAAACGCCCGCAACGGTCGCCAGGGCGGATTGTCGCCTTCGACATGATAACGGAAGTTGATGGCCGTCACGTCAATTCCGGATGCGAGCGGTGCTTGCGTCTCGGCTGCGATGTTCTGGGTGCGCAGGGCAATGAGCTCATCTTGCGGATAGGCCCAGGAGACCGATGCCATGTAGGTTTTGGCATCGGAGCGCAATTCCAAATGATAGGTGCGCCTGTCGGTGTTGATCACGAGATTGGT
>JARLIR010000167.1 GCA_031291635.1 Rhizomicrobium sp.
AACGGCGAGATGACCTTCGAGCAATTGCTCTGGCCGCAAGTGCTGCAAGGCGCCAGCTTCCCGCTGATCATGATCCCTTTGATGGATATGTCGGTCAGCTCTCTGCCGGAAAAGGACACCGCCTCCGGCGCCGGGCAATTCAACTTCATCCGCACGCTCTCCGGCGCCATCGCCACGGCCTTGGTGGTGGCGGTGTGGGAGAATGCCATCAAATGGAACAAGGCGGTGCTGGCAGGCTCGCTGCAGCACGGGCAGGACATGCTGTCCGCGATGCAGGCGGCCGGCTTCTCCGAAGCCAAAGCGCGCAGCCTGCTCGATATGGGCGTGCTGCAACAAGCCGCCCAGCTCGGCACCAACCAGACTTTCCTCGCCGTCGGCGTGGTGCTGCTGGTGACCGCCGCCGTGGTCTGGATCGCCCCCAAACCGCCCCGCCACGTGAACAACGGCAAACCGCCGCTCGGGCATTGAGAAAATTCGCCTCGCCCCCTCTGGGGGAGAGGCCGATGAGCGCGCAGCGATCAGCGGGAGAGGGGGCCGTCGCGCGAGGTACGATTTCTGAAGCAGCGAAGCGACATCGAAGCCCCCTCACCCGGCGCTCCGCGCCGACCTCTCCCCCAAAGGGGGCGAGGTTGAATACTACACCGCCACCGCATGCACGGCTTTGCTGTTTGCCAGATAGGCATCGAAGACCGAGGCCACCAGGCGCACCGCGGCGCGGGCGTTTGGCGGCACGCGCAGCACGCTACCTTCCACCACCACATAGCCTTCGGCGATCAGCGGCTGCAGCGCCTCCATCTCGGCCGGAAAATCGGCAACGCTCTTGCCGAAGACCGCCAGATCGACCGCCAAAAAGCACATCAGCTTTTCGATGATGCCGCGCCGCAGCTTGTCGTCTTCGCTGATGGCAATGCCGCGCGCCACCGGCAGAGCGCCTGCCTCGATGGTCTTGCGCCATTCCGGCACCTCGGGCTTGTTCTGGATATAGCCTTGCGGCAAGGCGCTGATCGACGAGGCACCCAGCCCGATCAAAACCGGGGCATCATCGCTGGTATAGCCTTGGAAATTGCGCTGCAGCGTACCGTTCTTTTGCGCGATGGCGAGGCTGTCCTCGGGCAGCGCGAAATGATCGAGGCCCACCGCGGTATACCCCGCCGTGGACAGCAGCCGATGCGCCAGTTCGAATTGCTCGAAGCGCTCTTCGGCGCCCGGAAGCGTCTCTTCCTTGATCAGCTGCATATGTTTTTTGAAATGCGGCACATGGGCGTAACCGAACACCGCGAAGCGTTGCGGCTGCATCGACAGCGACAGCTCGATGGTGCGCGCCACCATCGCCTGCGTCTGATAAGGCAAGCCATAGATCAAATCGATGTTGAGGGATTTCAGCCCGGCGGCGCGCAAAGCGGCGACCACATCGCGCGTCTCTTCAAAGGGCTGAATGCGGTTGATCGCCTTTTGCACTTGAGGGTCGAAATCCTGCACCCCGATGGAAGCGCGCGTCAGCCCGCTTTCGGCCAGCGCGTCCACCATCGGCTGCTTCATGCCGCGCGGATCGATCTCGACGGCAAATTCCGCATCGGGCGCAAATTCAAAACTCGCCTCCAGCGCCGCTTTGACGCCGCGCACATCGTCCGGCTGCAGAATGGTTGGCGAGCCGCCGCCCCAATGCAGATGCGTCACCGGATGGCCCTTCAGCAACGGGCCGATATTGGCGATCTCGGCGTACAAATTCTTCAGATAGGATTGCAGCGGCGAATAATGGTTCACCACCGTGGTGTGGCAACCACAAAACCAGCACAGCGTGTCGCAAAAGGGAATGTGCACATAGAGCGACAGCGGCATGCCTTCAGGCAAATCAGCCAGCCATTGGCGCAGCGTCGCGTCCGTCACCCCGGCATGAAAATGCGGCGCGGTGGGATAAGAGGTGTAACGCGGCACACGCGCGGAGAACAAATCCACACGCCCGTTCGTCATCGTCGCATTCAACACAGTGTTCATGATGTCGCCGTTACTGGAAAAAAAGACTGTGGATTATAGCTATCACGCACGCACGGCGCGGCAATAGGATGGTTCACATACAGACGGATTTTCTTGACTTTTTCTCGCCACAATGCATACTCGTTCTTGCCTCGCTCGTAAAAGCAGGTGTCTCGAGCACCTGTCTCGTAAGGGCAAATGAGGTGCAACGACGGGCCCGCCAGTCGGGCCGGTCGGCCTACGCGGCTCCATGATCTTGAGAGGGCCAAGGACCCTGAGAAGATCTGGACCAAGGCCATGAAAAGGGCGCTGCCTTTCGCGACAGCGCCCGCACCTTTTGAAGGGGTATTATCCATCATTGTGAGAGTGTAGCGCAGGCTGAGGCATGAATCCTACCCTCACTCGCCCACAAAACTCACGCTGCCGCGATGGCCTCTTGGGCTAGCAGCGGCAGATAGATGGTGAACACCGTGCCTTCGCCGGGTCTGGAGCGCACATGGCAGCAGCCTTGGTGCGAATCCACCACCCCATGCACGATGACGAGGCCGAGCCCGGAGCCCTTGCGGCGGCCTTTGGTGGTGAAGAAGGGCTCGAAAATGTGATCCAAGACATCAGCGGGGATGCCGTGGCCGTTATCGGCCACACGCAGATAGCAGTAAGCGTGGCTGTCGTTGACCACCCCGAGCAAGCGCTCCTGCGAGCGCCCGGCGGCGGCCGTAAGCTTGCGCAATTCCTCGCGGCTTGCGCGCCCCGCTGTCACGGTGATGCGCCCGTCGCCGCCTTCGCAGGCATGGGTGGCGTTGACGATCAGGTTTTGCACCAGCTGCGTCAGCTGTGCGGGATTGCCGTAAATCGGCAGCGGCCCGTCCGGCTGTTGCACCGATAGAATGGCGGCGCCCTCACACTCGCCTTGGATTTCGTCGAGATCGCTGGCGATCAAGGCGGCCAGATCGATCGGGTCGCGGGCGACGGTGGCGGTGCGGGCAAAACCAAGAATTTCCTTGGTCATCGCTTGGCCCTTTTTGCACACGCCCAGAATGCGCTCGACCACACTGCGCTCCACCGTCAGGCCATCCAGCTTGCGATTGAGCCCCAGGGCAAAGCCCGTAATTGCGGCAAGGATATTGTTGAAATCATGTGCCACGCCAGCGGCCATCTGGCCCATCGCCTCGAGCTTGGCGCTTTCTTTCAGCTGCCCTTCGAGATAGGCCGCTTCCGCCATAGCGACGTTGCGCGCGGTTACATCGTCGATGCGGACAAGGATCTCCTCACCGGCCAGCCGCGAGCGGAAAATTTCGTATTCGCGCTCGCCGATGCGAATCTGATGATGGTCACCGACGCCCAGCAAGGGCGGCAGGGCAAAGGGCATGGGCGGCGCGGCATCGTCGGAATCGGCAAGCTGGCGGGCCGCGAGATTGGCATAGACCACATCGCCGTCTTGCCCGAGGACAAAAATGCCCTGGCTGACATAGTCCAACCGCTGCACGGTGCGCTCGCTCTGGTATAAGGCAAAGGTCAGCGCCACAACCTGCGCCACGGACTTGGCAAAGGCGATTTCCCGCTCGCTGAAGCGATGAGGCTGTTCGTAAGCCACGACAATCGAGCCGATTGCGGCATCACGATAAACCGCCACCGCATGCAAGAGACCGCGAAGCTTAAGGTTTTCAAAAAAGGGCTGCACATCTTTGTGGATGGGCGAAAGGCGCAAATCTTCGATCGCTAAAGCGCCGCCGTTTTGTATGGCCAAGCTGATTTCGTCGCCGGAACTGGATGGACCGGTCGGCGAACCGGCAAGATGCTGGCCGAGCCGTTGGTCCCAAACATCATAGAGACGCAGCTGGGGCACGTCGCCGACGACGCGCGCCACGCAAGCTGTCTGCGCGTTCAAGGCCTGCGTGGTCAGTTCTGTGATGATCTGGAAGCGCTCAAGCAACGGCCGCGTGTCAGATAGAGCAAGGCGCGTAATCTTGCTGAGCGCCTGCTGGTAGGCGTCCATCTCTTTGTCGCTGGCGGCGACTGTCGCATTGGTGCTGATCAAATGCAGCAGCACAGCCGTGAAAATAGTGATCACTATCAAACCGGACAAACGCCCAGAGACGACCGCCAGCATGCTCTCGCCGGGGTCACCACCCACAAAGGGCGCCACCACGGTGAGAACGCCGCCGAGAATGGCACTGGCTATCACTTGCCGGCGTCCGAAATAGGCGGCCAAGGCGACGACCAAGCCGTAAGCCGCGCCGTCATCCGCCCCTTGCAGCGGCGACAGATCCACGAAAAATATGAATAGTCCCCCGAGAACCAGTGCCCCGGCGACCAGCCAGTCTTTCGGTACAAAGGGTCGCATAGGACGGTTGTCCACCCTGGTTTTCCGCGACACTATATCACCAACCGGTCCCAAACCCTTCTATTCTTACGTGAGGTTAAGACGCGCTCGCGTATATTTGTCTGATA
>JARLIR010000168.1 GCA_031291635.1 Rhizomicrobium sp.
CCCGGCCTCGCAAAAAACCATGCTGGCGGGTTACCGGTTGGCGCGCGAAGCCAAATTCGGCGGCACCCCGATGTTCATCATCAACGGCAAAGTGCATGCGGGCGAAATCACCGAAGCCGAGCTGAAGGCGCTGTTGAAGGGCTGATCTCTTTCGCGCTGCGCGCGTTTTGGCCACCCCATTGTCATGGCCCGCAACAGCGGGCCATCCAGGTGGTGTTGCGCCGTTCTAAGAGCCGTAAGTCAAACAATTTCCTAAGCCAATCGTGCCGCGAAAGCTGGATGGCCCGCTGTTGCGGGCCATGACAAGAAGGGGACATAGTTCAGATCAGCCCCCCAATCGATCTTTCCCCCCCTGCGGTGCACCGCACTGCGAACCGCACATTGCTGAAATAGCGGGGAGCGAGTTAGCGACAGCGTACGAGCGATCGCGGCGTAGCCGTGAGCCGGAGGGGTGAGCGAAGACTGCGCGGGCTTGCACCCGCCAAAACTCACCGATCTAGCGGCCCCTTCCGCCTCGCGAAGGGCTCGGCACCTCCCCCGCTATTTCGCCATCAAGCGGCGGCCAGAACGAAGCACCGCAGGGGAGGAAAGAACGGAGCGCGTTCCCCATGCAATTGCCCGGCCCCAAAGGGATAAGGTGAAAGAAACCGTCAGACCAATCGCGCGAATCACTCTCACGCCCGGTCATCTTGGCGAAAGCTGGGACTCATGGGAGGAATCTGGGATGCTGAACTCAGATTGGCCATGGTGGATCAAATACGCGGGCTCCTGCGGAGTTGGTCTCATGAGCGCCTTTGCCGCCACTGTACTTCCAGGCGTTTGGCAGTACGTCCTTTTTTGTGCGGGAGGTGTACTGTTAGCCCTTGGTACAATTGGCGCCATGATTCATCTTTGGAATATTCGGCGGGGAAAACGAATGCTTTTCTTCTGGGCTATGGTTGTCTTTTTTGTTGCCGCGTTGGTATGCGCCGCGATATTTGCCAGCCAGTTTTGGGGACAAACGAATCACTCAACTGCGGAAATCGACGATAAGGTCTTTGTAGGGTGTCAGCGCGCAATTGGCCTTCCAAACTCTATCCCCGAGGGGCTCCATACGGTTCAACTATTTCCGAACCACTACGACAACAAGGTTGTGGGGGTTCAAGAATTTCCACCAAATGATCACCCCAACTACGGCAGCTTAGTCACTGAGACGATATACAAATGCCAAGTCGTCAATTACACGGCTGAGACGCTTACAACGGTTGATGTCGTCCTCAATGTTGAATGGAGACAGGCATTCCAAACTGTTCGAGAAAATCAAACTACAACAATCTGGGGTGAGATAACAAAACAACAGATCCATATCGTGCCAATTGATCGCCTCGATCCTGGTTCAGATAACGCTTACACATTCTATATTTGGAACCAAAGCCCATTTGAATGGGCGACGATCACCGTCGCAGATGAAGCCACGATGAAAATGATCGGTAGAAATTCAGCGAGCAGCGGCAAGCTGCGCGTAGTGGCTGATCCAAATATGTACTTTGCTCCCAATCATCAAATCAAAGTGCAGCTGCCAGAACCACCGCCCAATTATGTTCAGCCAGGAGAACCCGGAAAACGGCCTGTCCAAATAGAAGGCAGTTTTCAAATTGCCCCTATTACGCCGCCCCCTGTCGCAGATCCGTCATCCAAACCGCCTCAAGGCACTGGCTCCGATAGGCAACCGTAAAAGCATCAGCCGATTTCCCGAACAGCTCTGAATCGTAAAGGCCCCCTCACCCGGCGCTACGCGCCGACCTCTCCCCCAAAGAGCGAGGTGATTTCTAAATCAGCCCCCCAATCGGGCTCGACGGATCGGCGTAGCGTTTCTTCGGCATTCTCCCCGCCAGATAGGCCAATCTCCCCGCTTCCACGGCATGGCGCATGGCGGCGGCCATCAGCACCGGGTCTTTGGCTTCGGCAATGGCGGTGTTCATCAGCACGCCATCACAGCCGAGCTCCATGGCAATCGCCGCGTCCGAAGCGGTGCCGACACCGGCATCGACGATCACCGGCACGCGCGCCTCTTCGATGATCATCCGTATGCCGACGGGATTCTGCACGCCCAGGCCGGAACCGATCGGCGCCGCCAAAGGCATGATGGCGCAAGCCCCCAGCTCTTCCAGCCGCTTGGCCAGCAGCGGATCGTCGCTGCAATAGACCATCACCTGGAAGCCCTCGTCGATCAGCAGCTCGGTGGCGCGCAGGGTTTCGATCATGTTGGGGTAAAGCGTCTTCTTGTCGCCCAGGACTTCCAGCTTGACCAGCGTCCAGCCGCCCGCCTCGCGCGCCAGGCGCAGGGTGCGGATGGCGTCCTCGGCGGTGAAACAGCCCGCCGTATTGGGCAGGTAGACGTATTCTTTGGGATCGATGAAATCGACCAGCTTCTCGGATGCGTTGTCGGTCAGGTTGACCCGGCGCACCGCCACGGTGACCATCTCGGCGCCCGAGGCTTTCAGGGCCGCGGCATTCTGGGCATAACTCTTATACTTGCCGGTGCCGATGATGAGGCGCGATGCGAACGTCCGCCCAGCGATCACCAGCGGCTTATCCACAGGCTGATCGCCGCCGCCGATAAACTGCACAATTTCCAGCCGGTCGCCCTCGCCCAGCGTAATTTCCTGGTATTGGGACTTGGGAACCACCTCCAGATTGCGCTCTACCGCGATCTTGGCGGGGTCCAGCCCCATCTCCACCAGAAGGCCTGCCACGCTGACCGGCCCGTTCAGTTCACGGGTCTCTCCGTTGATTGTCACTGTCACAGCCATAAAGCCTGATCCCGATTGGTGTTTGCGCCGTCCCGATAGACGATTATAAGGCGACTCCGAGTTTCAGACGGAGCCTATTTCTTGCCCAAGAAGTCCAGGGCCAAACCGATATATGTCCTCAACGGCCCCAACCTCAACCTTCTCGGTTCGCGGGAGACGGACATTTATGGCCGCACCACTTTGGCGGATATCGCCGATATGACGGCTGCCCGGGCGGAAAAGCTCGGGTATACGATGGTTTTCAGCCAATCGAACCACGAAGGCGAGCTGGTGGAGTGGATCCACGAGGCCCGCGGCGAGGCCTCCGGCCTGATCATCAATGCCGGTGCCTACACCCACACCTCGGTGGCCATCCACGACGCCTTACGGGCGCTGGACTGCCCCATTGTGGAAGTTCATTTGTCGAATACATTTGCACGCGAAGAGTTCCGCCATCATTCCTATATTAGTGCGGTGGCATCGGGCGTGATCGTCGGGTTCGGCGCCCACAGTTATATCCTTGCCGTGGACGCGGTTGCGTCCTTGATTGAAGAGGCGGCCGAATGAATATGAAGGACGTTAAATCCATCGGGGCACGTCTCCCGCTTGGGAAGGGGAAAAGCATGCCCAATATTGATTCTTCCGTCATCCGCGAACTCTCGGACCTGCTGACTGAAACCGGTCTCACCGAGATCGAGATCGAACAAAACGGCTCGCGTGTGCGCGTGGCGCGCCAAGTGACCGCGTCCTACGTCTCCGAAGCCCCCCGCAGCGCCGCCCCAGCCCCCTCCAGCGGCGAAGCTCCCAAGGCCAAAGGCCCGGCGGTTGGCACCGTGCCCTCGCCCATGGTCGGCACCATCTATCTGGCGCCGGAACCCGGCAAGCCCGTCTTTGTCAAAGTCGGCGACAAGGTCAATGAAGGCGACACGCTGCTGATCGTGGAAGCCATGAAGACCATGAACCCGATCCAGGCGCCGCGCTCCGGCACGATCACCGAGATTCTCGTGAAAGACGCCGAGCCCGTCGAGTTTGGTCAGCCCCTTCTTGTCATCGTCTGATGTTTGACAAAATCCTCATCGCCAATCGCGGCGAGATCGCCCTTCGCATCCACCGCGCCTGCAAGGAAATGGGCATCGCGACGGTGGCCGTGCATTCCACCGCTGATTCCGATGCCATGCATGTGCGCCTGGCTGACGAAAGCGTCTGCATCGGGCCGCCAGCCTCGGCTCAATCCTATCTCAACATTCCGGCGCTGATCGCGGCGGCAGAGATCACCGGCGCGCAAGCGATTCATCCCGGCTATGGCTTTCTCTCCGAGAACGCCCGCTTCGCCGAGATCGTTGAGGAACACGGCCTGGTCTTCATCGGCCCGACCCCGGCGCATATCCGTTTGATGGGCGATAAGATCGCTGCCAAGCAGGCTGTGAAAGAAGTCGGCATTCCGACCGTGCCCGGTTCTGATGGCGCCGTCGGCAGCGACGAAGATGCCATGAAGATTGCCGAAGAGATCGGCTATCCGGTGCTGATCAAAGCTTCGGCTGGCGGCGGTGGTCGCGGCATGAAGGTGGCGCTACAGCCGTCCGAACTGTCCTTCGCACTGTCCTCCGCCCGCCACGAAGCCAAAGCCGCTTTCGGCAATGACGCGGTCTATATGGAGAAATATCTTCAAACCCCGCGCCACATCGAAGTGCAAGTCCTCGCCGACAGCCAACGTCATGTGGTGCATCTGGGCGTGCGTGATTGCTCACTGCAGCGCCGTCACCAAAAAGTTTGGGAAGAAGCCGGCAGCCCGGCGCTTAACGACAGCCAGCGCGACGAGATCGGCGGCGTGGTTACGCGCGCCCTCGAAAAGCTCGGCTATCTCGGCGCTGGCACCATCGAGTTCCTGTATGAGAATGGGCATTTCTACTTCATCGAAATGAACACCCGACTGCAGGTCGAGCATCCGGTCAGCGAAGCCATCACCGGCGTCGACATTGTGCGCGAGCAGATCCGCATCGCCGATGGTTCGCCCTTGCCCTTTACCCAGGAAGACATCGTCTTTTCGGGCCACGCCATCGAATGCCGCATCAATGCGGAGAACCCCTTCACCTTCCAGCCCTCACCCGGCCTGATCAAACAGTTCCATGTTCCGGGCGGGCTTGGCGTGCGTTTCGATTCGCACATCTACGCGGGCTATCGCATTCCGCCTTACTACGACAGCTTGACCGGCAAGCTGATCGTCCATGGCAAGAACCGCAACGAGTGCCTGATGCGGCTGAAGCGGGCGCTGGGCGAGCTGGTGGTGGATGGCATCGAGACTACCATTCCGCTGTTCAACGAGCTGGTACGCCAGCCCGACATCATCAATGGCGACTACAACATCCATTGGCTGGAAAAATATCTGGCGGAGAAAAAGGCGGGGTGACGGCTGGCGTTTATCCGCAATCGCGCTGATGCCGCACCACACCCCATAGGTAGTTTTCCCATCAGGGAAAGTAGCCGTTCCTTAAGGGCCAGTGCTTAGCGTTCCCCTACGAACCAGAGGGACGTCGAGTGCCCAATCCCGAGCGCGGCAACAAGCCCAACAAGACCTTCATTCTCGCCTTCGCGCTGGTCGCCAGCCTGGTTGCGCTGTGGGGCTTTGGGCATCGGCTGCACGACACACTGGTGCCAGTCTTCGGCGACGTCTTTCAGTTGCACGGCTTGCGCCTGACGCTGATCACCAACGTTTACAATTTCGTCTATGTCGTGGGAGCGTTACCCGCGGCGCTTTATGCGCGGCGCTTCGGTTACAAGGCGACGATTCTGCTGGGGCTCGGCTTGGTGGCCGTGGGTGCTTTCACCTTTTACCCCGCAGCGGAGACTCTAGCCTTTCGCTATTACCTCATCGCCACCATTTGCATGGCGCAAGGCTGGCTGGTGCTGGAAGTCGCGGCCAATCCACTCTTCGCCGCCTGGGGTAGCACTGAGCGTGCCGTCTTCCGGCTCAACCTGGCGCAGTGTCTGTTTCCGCTGGGTGCGCTGGTTGGGATCTTCGTGGCGAACTGGCTGCTCGAACACAATCTCGCTTTGCCTCAGGAGGCGGCGGCCTATGCCGTCGCTCATCCTTACATTGTCCTCGGTGCTTGCGTGCTTCTGCTCGCCTTTGTTTTTGAGGAAACCAAATTTCCCAGTGTGGCCGAAATCCGCATTCCCGGCCTCAATGGAATTGGTCGCGAGATCAAAGGCCTCATGGCGCAGCCCAGGATGCGCACCGCATTGGCGGCGCAATTTTTCGGCATCGTCGCGGTCGGCATGGATTGGAGCGTGACCGCAGACGCGGTGCGCCGCGGCATACCTTACTTAACCTTCCTGCAGCCGCACGATACCATCGTGCTCTTTATGAGTTTGTTCGGCATCGGGCGCCTCATCGGCACACCGCTGATGCTGAGGATTGCACCCGCCACCGTGCTCCTCATCTTTGGATTGCTTGGCATCGTCAGCGCAGCCATTGCAGCGGTTCCCGTCAGCAGCTTTGCGGTTTTGGGTGTGCTCGGCCTCGGCATCGCGCTCTCCCTCACTTGGCCCACCATTTTGGGCCTAGCGATCCAAGGCTTCGGACAAGAGATGAAAGTCGCGACCGCCCTTCTGACCATCGCCGGTGCGCTGGGCGCGGTGATCTCCCAGATCACGCTCTTGGCCGTTGGTGGTCTCAGCAATGCCGCGGAGATGGCGATTGCAGCCCTAAGCATAGCGGTAATTGTGTATTACGCGTGGGCGTGCGGCAAACCAAATGCCTCACAAACCAATCGCGTTGTACCGCGCAACAATTGGTTTTTTTAGTCTGGTAGCGTAATCATGCCCCGCATTCTTCGCTATCGCGTAGGCGTTCGTTAAGTGCATGCGCTTAGGGTTTTCCCTAATGTGAGAGAGGGCCATGCGCCTGTCGGAAAGAACCTTACCCGATCGACTTTATGCCACAGCCTTCGCGCTTCTGATCGTGCTTGTGCTGCTGTGGGGTGTGGGTCATCGCTTCTACGAAACCTTGCTGCCGCAATTTGCGGCTGTCTTCGGTCTCACCGGCACCGGACGCGCGCTGACCGAGAGCGGCTATCAGATCGTCTATTTTTTCGGTGCCATACCGGCAGCCATTATCGCGCGCAGCTTCGGCTACAAGATCGCCATCCTGATCGGACTGGGTAGCGTTTGTATCGGGGCTTTTACGTTTTATCCCGCCGCCGAGACGCAAGGCTATTCCTACTTCCTCTTCGCCGTGATGGTGATGGCGTTCGGCTGGATCTTGCTCGAAGTGGCGGGCAACCCCTTGGCAATGGCTTTGGGCAGTACTGCCACCGCGGTGCGCCGGCTTAATCTGGTGCAGGCGGTTTACCCGCTCGGTTCGCTGCTCGGCATTTATAGCGCGCGCTGGCTTCTGCAAGCCGATCTGGCATTGCCCAAGCAGGGCTTCACGTATTCGATGGCGCATCCTTATATCGTGCTCGGCGTCAGCGTCCTCTTGCTCGCCTATCTGTTCGAAGAGACGCGCTTTCCACCCTCTGCCCAAGAGCGCCGGCCGAAGCTGAAAGGCGTCATCCCCGAAGTCCGCGCCCTATTATCCGAGCCGCTGTTCGTCTTTGCCATCGTCGCGCAATTTTCGGGCATTCTGGTTTTGGGCACGAGCTGGTTCCTAGCGGATCATTTCTTTCGGGATTCCTTCGCCCAATTGTCGGACGGCGCCATTGCCAATGTCTTCGTCGGGTGCCTGATCCTCTTTGCCCTCGGCCGTATCGCGGCGACAGCCTTGATGTGGCAGCTGAGTCCCGCGCGCGTGCTCTTCTTCTTTTCGCTGGGCGGTGTTGCCTCGGCCCTCTTGGGCTCGCTCTGCGGCGGAGAAATTGCCGCCTTTGCCTGCCTAGCGTTGAGCTTTTTCATTGGTCCGGCGTGGCCGACCATTTTCGGTCTGGCGGTGGGCGGGCGCGGCTTGGGCATGAAACTCGCCGCGGCCGTGATCACCATGGGCGGAGCTTTGGGCGCCGTTGCCTATCACTTCCTTATGGCGTTCCCGCCGCGCGCAACGCTGCTCGTTGCCGCCGCCGGCTTTATGCTGATCCTGGCCTATACGCTGGCGATGCCCGATTCCAGCCGCAAGTCCCGCGCCCGCACCGCGGAAAAAATCCGTATGGAACCGATCTAGACCGGAGCCGCGCACAAGCTGTTTTGGTCCTGGCGGACAATGCTCTAATGTTTGCCGATGCACGCGCCCAAGCTCACTCCGGAGATCGTGCTCCGCGCCTATGCCGAGGGCCTCTTTCCGATGGCAGAAAGCCGCGATGACCCGTCGCTGTTTTGGGTCTCGCCGGACGCGCGCGGTGTCTTTCCCCTCGACGGCTTTAAGGTTGCCAAGCGCCTGGCCCGCACGGTGCGCTCGGATCGCTTCACGGTGACCGTCGACACCAGCTTTCGCGACGTGATGGAGGCTTGTGCCGAGCCTGCTGAAGGCCGCGAAGAGACCTGGATCAACGACGAAATCCTGGCGCTCTATACCGCGCTCTTCAGCGCAGGCTATGCCCATTCGGTGGAAACATGGCTGGACGGGCTGTTGGTCGGCGGTCTCTATGGCGTCCATCTGGCGGGAGCGTTTTTCGGCGAGAGCATGTTTTCGCGCGCCACCGACGCCAGCAAAGTTGCCCTCGTCCATCTGGTGGCGCGGTTGAAAGCAGGTGGCTTCAGCTTGCTCGACGCCCAATTCTTGACGCCGCATCTGGCCAGCCTCGGCGCTATCGAAATCCCACGGGCCCGCTATCTGGCGCAGCTTAACAGTGCGCTCGAAGCGCCCGCGGCGTGGCCGGTTTACTGGCCAGCATCTTCCGGCAAGGCCGGCATGGCTTCATTGGCTCCGGCATTGGGCGACAGCACTTTGACCGGCGCCGCAGCGATGACGGCAGGCGCTTGGCCCGGCGAACTCGCCATGCAGCTGATCACCCAAACATCGTAAAGCGGGTGCTGCAAGGAATTGAGGCCCGGCGAAGAGGCATACATCCAGCCCGAAAAGGCGCGGCCTTGTGATTGGTCGGCGCGATGATCGTCGATCTGCAAGAAGGCGCTGGTTTCCGGCGTCTCGCTCGGCGGCGTCGAATAACAGGTGCGCGCCGTGATCTCGAGGGTGGCGAATTTCACCGTCTTGTTGAGCGGCGCCATGATGATGGAGGCGCGGCCGGTAATTTTATCGAGGGCGCGCAATTCCAGCACCGCATGCGCAGGCGGGCCAACCGGGGTTGACGGTGGCGGTACCACGGCGGCTTCGGGAATCGGCGCCACATCGGGTGCAGGAGCTGGTGTGGCTGTCGGCGCAGGCGCGATCAACGGCACCGTCTGCGCCAAAGCCGCCGCGACGGCCATCAGCGCCGCGGTTCCCAGAGCAATACTGACGATCTTCCGCATGACTCTACTCGTGGCTGGGCGCCGGTGCGGCACCCCCAGCGGCTGGGGCGGAGGAACTGCCGGAACTCGAATTCACGAACTTATTGAGCAGCCCCATCATATCGATGGCGCCTTGCGTATTCTTGATGACGCCGCCTGCGGCCAGCATCTTGTCGGAGCCACCGGGCTGGATCGACAGATAGGAACCGCTGAGCAGACCCGAAGAGGTCACCACCAGCGAGGAATCGTCCGGCACCTTCACATCGGCGTGGATATTGATGTGCACCGTGATCTGATAGTCGGGCGCCAATTCGAGGGCGCTGACGGTTCCCACTTTGACGCCAGCAAGCTTAACGTCGGTACCGACCGCCAGCCCGTCCACGCGCACCATTTTGGCGGTGAGCGGATAGCCGCCCATACTGCCCGCGCTGGTGGAGCTATAAGTGAAGATCACAAAAACCACCGCGATCGCCACCACAATGGCGCCAATGATGGTCTCGACAGTCTCGTTATGCATTGGGACTCCAGGCCTCGTAATCGCCGGTCGCGGCCTGGCGGATACCACCAGCGGCCAAGCTTCCAGCGGGATGATACGCCCCTTCCGTACCGCTCAAATTGGGCAAATAGTCCTTTTCCCATGATTTTTTCTTCACGTCCGGATCGGGCATCTCATCATGGGTGTGATGCAGCCAGCCATGCCATTCGGCCGGGACCCGCGAGCCGTCGACAATGCCATTGTAAATGACCCAGCGGCGCTTGGCGTCTTTAGACTGGAAGTAGCGATTGCCGAAAGAATCGTCGCCCACCTTCACCCCATTCAGCCAGGTGTTGAGAAGGGTGCCCGGGGTGGCGTCGTGCCACCAGGAAAAGGCCCAGCCAAAAATCGTCGCCAGAAACTTCATAGGGCCGTCTTCCTCGTCCAGGATTCGTGCCGACTATATGGTCCCGCCCCCGCCCTTCCAAGCGGAGCGGTGCAAATCACTTATCGAAATGCTGGAAATTAAGCCTCCGCTTTGGCGACGAAACGGTGACGTCCGGACGACTGTCCACAGCCCGCCCACAAGCCCATCTTTGCCCTGTGTGTCATCTTAGCGAAAAAGATTTCTGCGCGATTCTCGAAGCCCGCTTGACTCGCGGCTTTTTGAGAAACCGTTAACCCACAAGATGTGGTAGTGGCCCATTCGTTTACCACTTATTCCTTGCCTGTCCCCCCGGACATATCCAATACTTAGTCTGCGTCGCTGCTCGCGACACCAAATCTGGCGGATCGAACCATTCCTCGCCGCGGAAGCTTTAGCCATACCAGCTAAGCACCGCGGAGGGCGAACTGTCCCCTAAAGGCTGGCGAGCACGGTGCGGGATGGGACCGTTTTTAAGACTTGAGGCCAACAATGCGTATTCACCGCCACTACACGGAAGAGGGACGTTCCCCCTACGCGACCGTCGCTTTCCGGCGCGTCACGAGCGAAATTCGCAATCCGGATGGGTCGGTGGTGTTCCGCCAGACCGACATCGAGGTTCCCGAGAGCTGGAGCCAGGTGGCCGCTGACGTCCTGGCCCAGAAGTATTTCCGCAAAGCCGGTATTCCCACCGCCCTCAAGCCGGTGCCGGAAGAAGGCATGCCGGAATGGCTGTGGCGCAAGACCGCCGACAGCGACGAGATCGTTGGCGAAAACTCGGCCAAGCAGGTCTTCGACCGCATGGCGGGCACTTGGACCTATTGGGGTTGGAAGGGCGGCTATTTCGATGCCGAAGCCGACGCCAAGGCCTTCTATGACGAGCTTTGCTACATGCTGGCGACCCAGGTGGCCGCGCCCAACAGCCCGCAATGGTTCAACACCGGTCTGCATTGGGCCTATGGCATCGATGGCCCCAGCCAAGGTCATTACTATGTGAACCCCAACACTGGCCGTTTGGAGCGTTCGCGCACCGCTTACGAGCATCCCCAGCCCCATGCCTGCTTCATCCAGTCGGTGCAGGACGATCTCGTCAACGAAGGCGGGATCATGGATCTGTGGACCCGCGAAGCCCGCCTGTTCAAATACGGCTCGGGCACCGGCACCAATTTCTCCCATCTGCGCGGCGAAAATGAACGCCTCTCGGGCGGCGGCAAGTCCTCCGGCCTAATGAGCTTTTTGAAAATCGGTGACCGCGCGGCGGGCGCCATCAAATCGGGCGGCACCACGCGCCGGGCCGCCAAGATGGTGATCGTCGACGTCGACCATCCCGATATCGAAGCCTTCATCGAGTGGAAGGTGATCGAAGAGCAGAAGGTCGCCGCCATGGTGGCTGGCTCCAAGCTGGCCGAAAAGCACCTCTCGGCGGTGATGAAAGCGGCCGTCAATTGCCAAGGCTCCAACGACGATTGCTTCGATCCCAAGAAGAACCCGGCCCTGCGCCGCGAAGTCAAAGCCGCGCGCAAGGCGATGATCCCCGACAACTACATCGAGCGCGTCATCTCCTTCGCCAAGCAGGGCTACAAAGAGATCGACTTCCGCACCTATGACACCGATTGGGATTCGGAAGCCTATCTGTCGGTCTCCGGCCAGAACTCGAACAACACGGTGCGCGTCACCGATGAGTTCTTGCACGCCGTGCTCAACGACGAAGACTGGCACCTGACCGCCCGCCGCGACGGCAAAGTGATCAAGTCCCTCAAGGCGCGTGAGCTGTGGGATAAGATTTCCTATGCGGCTTGGGCTTGTGCCGATCCGGGCATCCAGTTCCACACCACCATCAATGACTGGCACACCTGCCCGGCTGGCGGCGAAATCCGCGCTTCCAACCCGTGCTCGGAATATATGTTCCTGGATGACACGGCCTGCAATCTGGCCTCGCTCAACCTGATGACCTTCCGCCAGGAAGAAAATGGCCGCAACATCTTCAACGTCAATGCCTTCCAGCATGCCGTGAAGATCTGGACCATCGTGCTCGAAATCTCGGTGATGATGGCGCAGTTCCCCTCCAAGGAGATCGCCCAGCGCTCTTACGATTACCGCACCCTCGGCCTCGGCTACGCCAATATCGGCGGCTATCTGATGTCGTCCGGCATTCCTTATGACAGCCGCGAAGGCCGGGCCATTGCTGGTTCGATTTCCGCGCTGATGACGGGCATCTCCTATTTGACCAGTGCCCAGATGGCGAGCGAGATCGGCGCCTTCCCGGAATACCGCATCAATTCCAAAGAGATGCTGCGCGTCATGCGCAACCATCGTAGAGCCGCTTATGGCGAAGCCACCGGTTACGAAAGCCTGTCGATCAGCCCGGTGCCGCTCGACCTCGCCGCCATCACCCAGAACGAGTTGGCGCGCGCTGCCAAGCAAGCTTGGGATGATGCCCTGGCCGTCGGTGAGAAGTATGGCTATCGCAATGCCCAAGCCAGCGTCATCGCGCCCACGGGAACGATCGGTTTGGTGATGGATTGCGACACCACCGGCGTCGAGCCCGATTTCGCTCTGGTGAAATTCAAGAAGCTGGCGGGTGGCGGCTATTTCAAGATCATCAACCGCTGCGTTCCCGAAGCCCTGAAGACTCTCGGCTATGACCAAAAGCAGATCGACGACATCATCTCTTATGCGGTCGGTCACGGTACGCTCGAAGGCTTTACTGGCGCCCTCAATATCGCGGCGCTGAAAGCCAAAGGCTTTGGTGAAGAAGAACTCGCCAAGATCGATGCCACGCTGGAAGCCGCTTTCGACATCCGCTTTGTCTTCAACAAATGGACGCTGGGCGAAGAGTTCTGCGTCGAGACCTTGAAGATCCCGGCGGCGGTCATGGACAGCCCCGATTTCGACATGCTGAAGACGCTCGGCTTCTCCAAGGCCGATGTCGAACTCGCCAACCTCTTCGTCTGCGGTGCCATGACTCTCGAAGGCGCCCCGCTGCTGAAGAACGAGCATCTGCCGGTGTTCGATTGCGCCAATCCTTGCGGGCGCATCGGCAAGCGTTTCCTCTCGGTCGAAGCGCATATCCGCATGATGGCGGCAGTGCAGCCGTTTGTTTCCGGCGCCATCTCGAAGACCATCAACATGGCCAATGCGGCTTCCGTCAAGGAATGCGGCGAAGCCTATCTGATGAGCTGGAAGCTCGGCCTCAAAGCCAACGCCCTCTATCGTGACGGCTCCAAGCTCAGCCAGCCTTTGGCCAGCCAGGTGTTCGACTTCGATGACGGCGAAGAAGAGCTGGAAGAAGTCATGGCCGCGCCGCCGGTGCAACGCACCGCGGTGGTTGCCGAACGCATCGTCGAGCGCGTGGTGGAACGCATCGTGCGCGAGCGCGAGCGCGAAACCCTGCCCGGCCGTCGCAAAGGCTATACCCAGAAGGCCGTCGTCGGCGGCCACAAGGTGTACTTGCGCACCGGCGAATACGAAGATGGCCGCCCTGGCGAAATCTTCATCGACATGCACAAAGAAGGCGCCGCCTTCCGCAGCTTGATGAACAACTTCGCCATCGCCATCTCGATCGCGCTGCAATATGGCGTGCCGCTGGAAGAGTTCGTCGATGCCTTCACCTTCACCCGTTTCGAACCCGCGGGCATGGTGATCGGCAACGACAGCATCAAGAACGCCACCAGCGTGCTCGATTACATCTTCCGCGAATTGGCGGTGTCGTATCTGGGCCGCAATGATCTGGCCCATGTGCCGCCGCATCACGACGAAGACCTCGGCGGCGGTGTCACCGAAGGTCAGCGCGCCAAGGAGCAAGTCGTCGGTCGCACGACCTCAGCCGGTTATGTGCGCGCCAATGTGCATCACATCGCGGTCGTGCGCGGCTCGGCAGCGCCCAAGATGATGGCGCTGGAAGAACATGATCACGCCCACGATCATGATCACGATGCCGAATACGCCCTGGTGGAGACGGTCGATCTGTCCGAAATCGCCTCCAGCGTGGAAGCCTCGATTGCGGCGGTGGCGAATGAGACCGGCAACCCGGTGGGGGCGCATTTGTCCACCATCGAAAGCCGCCTCAAGCCCACCGGCCCGGATGTCCACAGCCGCCGCGCCGAAGCCCGCATGAAAGGCTACGAAGGCGATGCTTGCGGGACTTGCGGCAACTTCACTTTGGTGCGCAACGGCACCTGCATGAAATGCAACACCTGCGGCTCGACCAGCGGCTGCAGCTAAGACTTTCCTGTGGCATGAGCGAAAAGGGTCGGAGCAATCCGGCTCTTTTTGTTTTGGGGAAACGGCGCGCCTTCAGGCACTCATGTCCACCTTCTTGCCGACGCCTTGGGGAGGAGTCGATTTGACGGCGGCGGCGTTATCACCGTCGTGATCATGATCGGCGCCCGGGGCCTCTTTGGCTTCCGGTGCCCGCTGCGGAGCGACGGCTTGGGCAGTGACATCCGAGATCTGCATGGTCGTGCTTTCCTTCTAGGCGTTGGCGCAACACGACGATGGCCTGAGGGTGTAAACGCACAGATAAGAATTGATCTAAAATGTACTGGTGTATCGGTTAATGCCTATGCATGCGCGCGACGGTGATCTCGCGGCACAGGCTTTGCGATAGCCCTGGCACCTGTCTTGAATTGGATCACCGCATGCAACGTTACTGGCCCATCCTTGCCGCAGTCGGGCTCATTGCCCTCACCGCAATGATCTCCGCGCGTGCCGAAACGGGAGTCGCCAGCATCCGCGCCGGCAACCACAACTGCCCCCATTGCGTGCTGACCGGAGCCGATCTCACCAATCAATGCGTCAAGGGCGGCGATCTGACGGGCGCCAATTTCGATTCTGCCAAGCTGGTGGTGGCTTGCATGAGCAAAGCCAATTTCCGCGGCGCGAGCTTCCGTGGCGCCGATCTGTCGGGCGCCAACCTGGCCGATTCCAAGCTGGATGATGCCGATCTGACCGGCGCCATCCTGGTCATCACCTCGATCAAAGGCACCGATTTTTCGCGCGCGAAAGGGCTCACCCAAGCCCAACTCGACGGCGCTTGCGGCGATGCCAAGACCCGCCTTCCCGCAGGCCTGACGGTGCGCGTCTGCGAGTAACGCTTTCTGCAGTGGGAAATGTGGCCCCGGAGACTGGACACCCCCGGGGCCATTTTCTTCACACGTCATGGCCGGGCTTGACCCGGCCATCCAGACGATGCGGTCGTCTGGTTTGCTGCCGAAATACCAAACGTTGAAATGGATGGCCGGGTCGGAGCCCGGCCATGACGAAGTGGGGTTACTCCCCCTTCCACCGCAGCACAGGCTTCCGCGATGCGGCCGTCTCATCCAACCGCCGTCTCGGTGCCAACCGCGGGGCGCCTTCGAAGCGTTCCTTTTTCCCGGCTTTGACCTCTTCGGCCATCACCCGCAGCACATGGATGAAATTGTCGACGCTCTCCTTGGACTCGGATTCGGTCGGCTCGATCAGCATGGCGCCGTGGACGACCAGCGGGAAATACATCGTCATGGGGTGATAGCCCTCGTCGATCATCGCCTTGGCGAAGTCGAGCGTGGTGACGCCCGTCCCTGCCAGCCAGCTATCGTCGAACAGCACCTCATGCATGCACGGCCCTTCGAAAGGCGCACTCATCACATCCTTGAGGCTGGCTAGAACGTAGTTGGCCGACAGCACCGCATCCTCACTGGCTTGCCGGATACCGTCGCGGCCATGGCTCAGCATGTAGGCAAGAGCGCGGACGAACATGCCCATCTGACCGTGGAAGGCGCTCATGCGGCCGAAGGGCTTGGCCCCTTCCGGCACACCCTCCAACTCTTCGATCAGCCGGAAGCCCTTCTCGTCATGGACCAGCAGCGGCAGCGGCGCGAAAGCCGCCAGCCGTGCCGACAGCACCACCGGCCCAGCCCCTGGTCCGCCACCGCCATGGGGGGTGGAGAAGGTTTTGTGCAGGTTGATGTGCATGGCGTCGATGCCGAGATCGCCCGGCCGCACCCGTCCCGCGATGGCATTGTAATTGGCGCCGTCGCAATAAAAATACGCCCCGGCCTCGTGCACCAGCTCGGCGATAGCGATGATATCCCGCTCGAACAGGCCGCAGGTGTTGGGATTGGTCAGCATGAAGGCGGCCACATCCGGCCCCAGCTTGGTCCTTAAGTCGTCGAGATCGACCCGGCCTTCCGGCGTGGCTTTGACCTCGTCCACGGTGAAACCGGCGAAGGCGGCGGTAGCCGGATTGGTGCCATGGGCCGATTCCGGCACCAGCACGCGAGGGCGGTTTTCACCCCGCGAGGCCACGGCAGCGCGGATCGCCAAGAGCCCGCACAGCTCACCATGGGCACCCGCTTTGGGCGACATGGCGACGGCGGGCATGCCGGTCAGCTTGGTTAACCAACCCATCAGCTCGGATATAAGCGCGAGCGCCCCTTGGCTGGCCGAGGCCGGAGCCAAGGGGTGCAGATCGCCAAAACCGGGTAGCCGCGCCAGCTTCTCGTTGAGCCGCGGATTGTGCTTCATTGTGCAAGAGCCGAGCGGATAGAGCCCGGCATCGATGGCGTAGTTCATCCGCGACAGCCGCACATAGTGGCGCACGATCTCCGGCTCGGAGAGGCCGGGCAGACCGATTGCCCCCTGGCGGCGCTGACCTCCAAGGCGGTCATCGCTGATGCTCACTGGCGGAAAATCGACCCCGCATTGGCCGACCCGGCCGAGCTCGAAAATCAAAGGCTCTTCGTGATCGAGGCCCCGGTCACCGGAAATGGTCGGCAGGTCGAAAGCGTCCGCCGCGCCCGGCTGGGAGGGACGGCCCTGGTTGTTCATGGCCATTTACAGAACCTCCTGCAGAGCGACGGCGAAGGCTTCGATGTCTTCGTCGCTGTTGGTTTCGGTGGCGGCGACGATCAGCAGGTCGCGCAGGTCACGATCGGAAGGGCTCAGGCGCGAGGCCGGAACCCCGCCCAAGATGCCCTTTGTTGCCAGTGCCTCCAC
>JARLIR010000169.1 GCA_031291635.1 Rhizomicrobium sp.
AGGAATTCGTCGACGGCGCGGGCGGCTTGGCGGCCTTCGCGGATGGCCCAGACCACCAGCGATTGGCCACGGCGCATGTCGCCGCAAGCAAAGACGCGCGGGGTCGTGGTTTTGTAATCGCGCTCGGTGGCTTTGACATTGCCGCGCGCGTCCAAATCCACTGCCGACTGCTCCAAGAGACCTGCCCGGCGCGGACCGGTGAAGCCCATAGCGAGGAGGATGAGTTCGCAAGGGATTTCGAATTCGCTGCCGGCAACCGGATGGGGATCTTTGCGGCCATTGGCGGCGGCTTTCCATTCCACCCGCACGCATTCGATGGCCGTGACTTTGCCGCCATCGCCAATCGCGCGGCGCGCCATGGCCGACCATTCGGTGGTGCAGCCTTCATCTTGCGAAGACGACACGCGCAGCTTGATCGGCCAATCCGGCCAAGTGACGCCTTTGTTTTCTTTCACCGGCGGCTTGGGCAGGATTTCGATCTGGGTCACGGAAGCCGCACCCTGACGGTTCGAGGTGCCGACGCAATCCGAGCCGGTATCACCGCCGCCGATCACCACCACATGCTTGCCTTTGGCGCTGATGCTGCCCGAGGGCGCGGCGCGATGTTCATCGTCACCAGCAACGCGTTTGTTCTGCTGGGTGAGGAATTCCATGGCGAAATGAATGCCGGAAAGCTCGCGGCCTTCGACCGACAGATCACGCGGGGTTTCCGAACCGCCCGCCATGACCACGGCGTGGAAGTTTTCCAAGAGCGCGGAGACCGGCAGCGTGATGCCGACTTCGACATTGGTGCGGAACTCAACGCCTTCGGCCTGCATCTGCTTCAGACGGCGGTCGATGCGATGCTTTTCCAGTTTGAAATCGGGAATGCCGTAACGCAGCAGCCCGCCGATACGGTCATTCTTTTCGAACACCGTCACGGCATGGCCTGCCCGCGCCAATTGCTGCGCGGCCGCCAGACCAGCGGGACCGGAGCCCACCACGGCGACGCGCTTGCCGCTGCGTTCGGTGATGACCGGTTCGATCCAGCCCTCTTCCCAACCGCGCTCGACGATTTCGCATTCGATGCTGCGAATGGTGACCGGCGTATCGGGAATATTCAGCGTGCAACTGGTCTCGCAAGGCGCCGGGCAAATGCGGCCAGTGAATTCCGGGAAGTTGTTGGTGGAGTGCAGGCTCTGCAACGCCTTGTCCCAATGGCCGCGATACACCAGATCGTTCCAATCGGGAATGATGTTGTTCACCGGGCAACCCTGATGACAGAAGGGAATGCCGCAATCCATGCAACGCGAGGCTTGCGCGACGGTTTCGCCTTCCGCCAAGGGTTTCACAAATTCATGAAAATGCGTGACGCGCTCGGCCGCCTTTTGATAAGTGCGGTCTTTGCGTTCGATTTCGAGGAAGCCTGTAACCTTGCCCATGTTTATTCCGCCGCCTGACGGGTTTCGGCCTGCAGCTCGATCAGAGCCCGGCGATATTCTTTTGGCATGACTTTGACGAAGCGTTTCAACGCATCATCCCAATGATCGAGCAGCCACTTCGCGCGGGTGCTCTTCGTGTAGTGGAAATGGCGTTGCACCAGGATGTGCAAACGCTCGGCATCGAAGCGCAAGGGATCGCCCATGCCGTTATCGGCAACACTGACGCTCTTTTGCTGCGGTGCGCCTTCATGCGAGGCGGCTGGCGCGACGGTGATCTTTTCCAGATCGACCATGTCGGTGTTGCAGAGCTTCTCAAAGCTGCCATCGGGGTCGTAGACATAAGCGATGCCGCCCGACATGCCAGCGGCGAAGTTGCGCCCCGTCTTGCCCAGCACCACCACCACGCCGCCCGTCATATATTCGCAGCCGTGATCGCCAGTGCCTTCGACCACCGCCACGGCGCCGGAATTGCGCACCGCGAAACGCTCACCCGCGACGCCCTCGAAATAGGCCTCACCGGCGATGGCACCATAAAGCACGGTGTTGCCGACGATGATGTTCATGGTGGGGTCGCGGCCGGTATCAGCGGGCTGACGCACCACGATGCGCCCGCCCGACAGACCTTTGCCGACATAATCGTTGGAATCGCCTACGAGTTCCAGGCTGACACCACGCGAGAGGAAAGCACCGAAGGAGAGCCCCGCAGTGCCGGTGAAGGTGATGGCGATGGTTTCGTCCGGCAGGCCGTCATGGCCATAGCGCTTGGCGATTTCGCCCGACAGCATGGCGCCGACAGTGCGATCGACATTGCGGATGGTAAAGTTCAGCCGCACCGGCTTCTTTTTCTCGATAGCGTCTTTGCTGGCCGCGATCAGCTGATGATCGATGGCGCTGCCGAGATTGTGGTTCTGTTCCTCGCAATGGAAGGTCGCTACACCCGGCTTAGGTTTGGGCTGATAAAGGATCTTGGAAAGATCGACGCCTTGGGTTTTCCAATGGCGCACCGCATCGGTCATGTCGAGACGGTCAGTGCGGCCGATCATCTCTTCGACGGTCCGCACGCCAAGCTCCGCCATGATCTCGCGCAGCTCTTCGGCGACGAAGAAGAAGTAGTTGATGACATGCTCGGGCTGACCGGCGAAACGGGCGCGCAGCACAGGATTTTGCGTCGCCACGCCTACCGGGCAGGTATTCAGATGGCATTTGCGCATCATCACGCAGCCCATGGCAATCAAAGGCGCAGTGGCAAAGCCGAACTCGTCAGCGCCGAGCAGCGCGGCGATGGCCACGTCACGACCGGTTCTAAGGCCACCATCACACTGCACCGCGATGCGGCCACGCAAACCGTTCAGCACCAGCGTCTGCTGGGTTTCAGCCAGACCGATTTCCCAAGGGCTACCGGCATGGGTGGTGGAAGTCAGCGGCGAAGCGCCGGTACCGCCATCATAACCGGAGATGGTGACATGATCGGCCCGGCATTTGGCGACGCCCGCCGCGACGGTGCCGACACCGACTTCAGAAACCAATTTCACCGAAATGCGCGCTGCTTGATTGACGCTTTTCAGGTCGCGGATGAGCTGCGCCAGATCTTCGATGGAATAGATGTCGTGATGCGGCGGCGGTGAGATGAGGCCGACGCCGGGCGTGGAATGGCGCACCTTGGCGATGGCTTTGTCGACCTTGCCACCCGGCAATTGCCCGCCCTCGCCCGGCTTGGCGCCTTGGGCCATCTTGATCTGAATGTCGTCAGCATTGACGAGATATTCGGTGGTGACGCCAAAGCGGCCAGAGGCCACCTGCTTGATGCGGGAGCGCTTGCTGTCACCATTGGCTTCCGGCTTGAAACGCTCGGCCTCTTCGCCGCCTTCGCCGGTATTGGAACGGGCGCCGATGCGGTTCATGGCAATCGCCATGGTGGTGTGGGCTTCGCGCGAGATGGAACCGAAGCTCATAGCGCCGGTGGCGAAGCGCTTGACGATCTCCGTGGCCGGCTCGACCTGATCCAGCGGGATGGCTTTTTCGGCATTCTTGAAGCGCATCAGCCCGCGCAAGGCGAGCAAGCGCTCGCTCTGCTCGTTGATGGCGGCGGCGAAGGCGCGATAATCGCTAAAGTTATTGCCACGAACGGCGTGCTGCAGCTTCGAGATCGTGGTCGGGGTCCAGGCGTGATCCTCGCCGCGCAGGCGGAAGGCGTAATTGCCGCCGACATCCAGCGCATCGCGATAGATCGGATTGGCGCCGAAAGCCGATTCATGGCGCTCGACACATTCTTCAGCGAGATCGAGCAGGCCAATGCCTTCGATGCGCGTCGCCGTGCCGGTGAAGAATTTTTCGACAAAGGCGGTGGAAAGACCGACGGCGTCGAAAATCTGGGCGCCGCAATAAGATTGATAAGTGGAGATGCCCATCTTGGACATCACCTTCAAGATGCCCTTGTCGATGGCCTTGATGTAGTTCTTGCGCACCTCAGCCGCCGAAAGCTTGATGCCCGCGTCGGTGCGGATCTGTTCCAGAGTCTCGAAGGCCATGTAGGGGTTGATGGCTTCAGCGCCATAGCCTGCGAGGACGCAGAAATGGTGCACCTCGCGCGCTTCACCCGTCTCCACCACGAGGCCGGTCTGCATGCGCAGGCCCTGGCGGATGAGATGATGATGCACGGCAGCGGTCGCTAGCGCCGCCGGGATCGGAATGCGATCGGCGGAGACTTCGCGATCCGAGAGGATCAGAATGTTGAAATCGGCCAGCACCGCATCGGTCGATTCCATGCAGATGCGCATGAGAGCGGTCTCGAGGCCGCGGGCGCCATCAGCGGTCGGCCAAGTGCAATCGATGGTGGCGGTGCGGAAAGCAGCATCGGCCAGCTCTTCGATGGCGCGAATTTTCTTCAGCTCGGCATTGGAGAGCACCGGCTGATGCACTTCCAAACGCTTGTGCGAACCAGCGGCGTGACCGAGCAAATTCGGACGCGGCCCGATCATCGACACCAAGCTCATCACCAGCGCTTCGCGGATGGGATCGATCGGCGGGTTGGTGACTTGAGCGAAGTTCTGCTTGAAATAATCGTAGAGCAGCTTGGGTTTCTTCGACAGCACCGCAATCGGCGTGTCGCAACCCATCGAGCCCACGGGGTCTTCGCCATTGATCGCCATCGGTTGGAGGAAGAATTTGATGTCTTCCTGCGAATAACCAAAAGCCTGCTGACGATCGAGGAGTTCGGAACCGCTGTAATGCTTGGCGCCGCCATCGTCAGGGGCGTTGGGCAGCTCTTCGAGATGATACTGGGCTGCTTTCAGCCATTCGTCATAGGGCTTGGCAGAGGCAAGCTGATGCTTGATCTCCGAATCCTTGACGATGCGGCCCTGCTCCAGATCGATCAGCAGCATCTTGCCGGGCTGCAGGCGCCATTTGCGCTTGATGGAACTTTCCGGGATCGGCAACACACCGGATTCGGACGCCATGATGACGTGATCGTCGTCGGTCACGACATAACGCGCCGGACGCAAGCCATTGCGGTCCAAGGTGGCGCCGATCTGCAGGCCATCGGTGAAGGCAATGGCGGCGGGGCCGTCCCACGGCTCCAAAAGCGCGGCGTGGTATTCGTAAAAGGCGCGGCGATCCTTATCCATCAGCTTGTTGCCGGCCCAAGCTTCCGGGATCAGCATCATCACCGCTTGCGCCAGCGGATAACCCGAGGCCAGCAGCAGTTCGAGGGCGTTATCCAGACTGGCGGTGTCGGACTGGCCATGCGGGATCAGCGGCCACATCTTGTCGAGATCGGCGCCGAGCAGCTCGCTCTCCATGGTGCGGCGGCGCGCATTCATCCAGTTCACGTTGCCGCGCAGCGTGTTGATCTCGCCGTTATGGGCAATGAAACGGAAGGGATGGGCCAGCTTCCAAGAGGGGAAGGTGTTGGTCGAGAAACGCTGATGCACCATGGCAAGCGCGGAGGTGGTCAGCGGGTTCTGCAGATCGAGATAGAAACGGCCGACGTCGGTCGCCAAGAGCAGGCCCTTGTAGACCAGGGTGCGGGTCGAGAAGCTCGGCATATAATAGTGCGCGATGGCCGGATTCTTGTGCTTCTTGGCCAGAGCTTCGAGCGGATTCTGGGTCTGTTTGCGGACGGCGAGAAGCTTGCGCATGAAAGCGGCTTCGTCGCGGATATTGGGGCCCCAGCCGATGATCGCCTGCTTGATGACGGGCATGGTCTCTTTGACCGCCTCGCCCAGCATGGAGGGATCGGTGGGCACGTCGCGCCAACCGAGCAGCACCTGGCCTTCGGTATGCAAAAAGCGCTCGAACTGGCCGACGATGATGGAGCGGGCCGATTCATCGCGCGGCAGGAAACACATCGCCACGGCGTAATGGCCGACCGCCGGAAGGGTGACGCCTGCATTGGCGGCCCAATCACGGAACAAGCCATCCGGGATCTGGATGATGATGCCGGCGCCATCGCCCATCAAAGGATCGGCACCCACGGCGCCGCGATGATCCAGATTGAGCAGGATCTCGAGGCCACGTTCGACGATATTATGGGATTTCAGCCCCTTAATATTGGCGATGAAGCCCACGCCGCAGGCATCGTGTTCGTAGCTTGGGTCATAAAGACCTTGTTGCGGCGGCAACGCCATGTGCCCAGTCCTTTGGTGATCTAAAAATCGGGTCCAGTCCCGATGGCTTGGCCCACACATAAGCCTCCTCTGCCCCCCACCGCAATTCCGGTAATGGCGCAGAAGTGACGCAGTTTGGAATTTAATTTTCACACACCGGCTTTGAGCGCAAGCACTTCTGCTTACGAGGGGGCCCGGTGCGCGAATTGGTCCCGGCGTGCAGCCTCAAGCGGCACCTTATCCGCTTGAGGTCACAAAGAAAACGGCCGCCCCCGCGAGGAGACGGCCGCGCTCTTCGATGCTTACAGCGCAATCACCATTTGTAGCCGACGCCGGCAAAGCCCGCGAAGCTTT
The DNA here is from genome assembly GCA_031291635.1 of Rhizomicrobium sp. Taxonomy (GTDB): domain Bacteria; phylum Pseudomonadota; class Alphaproteobacteria; order Micropepsales; family Micropepsaceae; genus Rhizomicrobium. The sequence goes on from JARLIR010000169.1 coordinate 6,383, forward strand.
CCGACTGTTTCGAGAAGGTGGCGTCGACATGGGAGGTAACGGCAAAACCATTGACGAAGAGGAAGTCAGCACCGACCGAAGCGCGCGCCGCTTCGCGGCCCACTTGGACCCCTTGGACGGTAAAGCGGGAGGCCGGGGCGCCGAGGAAATTGGCATCGGCAGAGGCGCTATCCGAGAAGGAATGCACCCAGGCCAAACGGTCGGTCAGGTGCAAGGTCCAATCCGGGGTCAAGATCCAACGCGGGGTGATTTCGACATCGACCTGATGGCGGAGGCCGATCTCCACATCCGCGGCGTTGGCGGTACGCGAGGCATATTGCAACGCGAAACCGTTGCTGCCCGACGCGGCCCCTTCGCTATAGGAAGGCAACATCACCAGCTGATCTTCGGCCGCGACATAAGGCGAAATCGCGCCGAGGGAGAGACCGGCCTCGTAACGCCCGCCGAACGAGATGGCATTGATCTTGGCCGTGAGATCGTCGGTGCCCGACACGGTGAGGACACGCTCGGTCTTGATCTGGGCATAAGAGAAGCCAGCGACGAAGGAATTGTAGAAGTGCGGGCTCGGTTGCATATAGCCGTAGAAACCACCCTGCACCGCGTTGGCGTGGCCTTTGCCGAGATCGCCAGTGAGATGGAACTGCGAGGTTTCCACCGACAAAGCCGCTCCGACCATTACATTGCGCCAGGGAGCCCAGCTGGCACCCATGACAATGCCATCCGCATCGCTGCGGAATTTGTGCGCACCGACATCGGCATTGCTGGCGATGGTGGTGGCACCAGCAAGGCCATTGACCCAGCTAGAAACATGACCACCCGCTGCTTGCAGCTCGTCTTTGCCCGTGTGGGAGACCATCGCTTCCACAAAGGGCGCGAACAAGGAGCGCGCGGCTGCGGGCAGTTCGGCGCTGATCTCGCCAGTGATCTGGTTGCTGTCTGACAACAGCTGCGTGCCGCTGTCGTTACCCAGGTTTTCGACCTTAACAGGCAGGGTGTTGCCCGCGGCCAAGGATGCATCAATGCCCGCGATGACACGGCTCTGGTTGCCGGAAGCCGTGCTCGGCAGAACTGGCGACAGCTTGGCAAGATCGATCGTCAGATCGACCTCCGTGCCCGTCTGGGCGATCGTCGATTTGAAGAGGGCGCCATTGCCGCCCGTGAAGGTGGTCGAAGCATAGGCGAAGCTGCCGGTGATGTTGCTCGCCGTCAGCACGGTCACTTTCTGGCCGAGCAAGTAGGTGCCATTGGTGCTGGTGACGGTCAAAGACCCTGCCAGCGCAGCCGGGCCCGAGACCGCAAGCTTACTGGCGGCGGTGGACGAAACGGCGACGTTATAGATGCTGCCGCTGGCAAAGCTGACGCCGCCATTGGCGGTCAAGGTGCCGGTGGAACCCGCCGAGCCCGCACTCACGGTGCCGCCGCTCTTTACGGTAAGACCCGAGACCGTACCGGTACCAGCGAGTGTGCCGCCGGAATTGATCGTCACGCCTGCCGAGCTGGCGATAGAGCCGGTGACTGTCAGGGTGCCGCCATTGATCGTCGTCTGGCCGGTGTAGCTGTTGTTGCCGGACAGGATTTGACTGCCGCTGGTCAGGTTGAGCCCGCCCAGGCCGGAAATCACACCCGAAAAGCCCGTGGTCGCTTTGGACAAGGTCAAGGTCTGGCCGCCGAGAACGACGGAGCCCGTACCAGCCAAAGACGCGATGTTGGGCGCCGTCGCAGCGGAGACATCGAAGATGCCGTTGCTCGTCACCATGCTGGAACCGGCGATAGAGCCGGAGCCGATCAGCGCCAAGGTGGCGCCGCTGTTGATCTTGGTGGCGCCGCTATAGCTGTTGGCGCCCGTCAGCACGGTCGTGCCAGCCAAGGCCGACAAGCCGCCCGTGCCGGAAATTGCGCCGGTGTAGGTGGTGCCATCGGAGCGGCTGAAGGCGAGGATGCCATTGTCCGTGATATTGCCGGTGATGGAACCGCTGGTGCCGTTATTGCCGATCTGCAAGGTGCCGAAATCGATGATCGTGCCACCGCTATAGGTATTGGCGCCGGTGAGAATGGTGGTGCCATTACCGATCTGGTTGACCGCGCCTGCGCCCGAAATCACGCCGGAGAAGACCGAGGAATCGTTGCGGTCGAAGGCCAGCGTGCCGTTGTCGACGACATCGCCCAGGATCGAGCCCGTGCTGGCGCCGGTGCCAAGCTGCAGCGTGGCGCCGGAAGCGATAGCGGTGCCGCCGGTATAGGTGTTGACGCCGGAGAGAACCTGCGTTCCGCCGCCGATGGTGATGCCGCTCGTGCCGGAAATCACGCCCGCGAAGGTGCCGGAGGCATTGGCGAGGTTGAGGTTATGCGCCCCTAACGCGACCACGCCCGAGCTCACGCCCGTCAAGGAGGCGTAGGTCAGCGCCGCACCAGAAGCCGCCGTCGCATCAAAAGTGCCCGCGACAGAGAGCGCGCTGGCCGACGAGATGCTGCCGGTTGCGGTCAAAGCAAGCGTGCCGCCGGTGATGGTGGTGATGCCGCTATAGGTGTTGGCGCCCGCTAGCATTTCGGTACCGCTGCTGATCGAAAGACCGCCCGTGCCCGAAATCACACCAGCGTAAGTGTCGGCGGCGTTGGAGATCACCAGCGTATTGCGGCCGAGAAGGACACTGCCCGTTCCGGTCAGCGAGGCGATGGTTGACGATCCGACATCGGTCGGACCGGTGGAGGCATCGAGCACGTTATTGCCGTTGATGACGACCGTGGAGCGCAAGCTGGCGCCCGAGGCGAGAACCAAAGAGCCATTCTGGATGGTGGTCGTGCCGGTATAGGTGTTGGCGCCCGACAGGGTTTGCGTCGAGCCCGCCAAAATCAGACCGCCCGTGCCCAAGATCGTGCCGGAAAAAGTGCCGCCAGCGCCGGTGATGGTGAGAAAATTGGTGCCGACGCGCACCGCACCCGAACCGGACAGACTCTGAAGCGAGGTCCCGTTATTCGTATAGGTGATGTCGAGGGCGCTGTTGACGATCACATTGCTGGAATTGGCGATGCTGCCGTCGCCCGACAGCGAGATCAAGCCGCCCGTGATGGTGGTGACGCCGGAATAAGTCTGCGCCTGGGTAATGGTGGTGACCGCAGAGCCGAGCGAGCTCACCGCGCCGGTTCCGGAGATCACACCGCTCATGGCAATCTGGCCGGAGCCGTAAAACGCGACGGTGCCGGCATTGGCGATATTGTAGGCTACGGCAGTCGAGCCGATGTCCAAGGTGCCGCCGTTGACGATCACGCCGCCGGCCATGGTGTTCAGACCGGAAATGTATTCCTCGCCGCTGTTGAGGACGAGCGCGCCGTTACCGGAGATCACGCCGGAAAACTGATTGCCTGCGGCAGTGAGGACGAGCGAATTGTTGCCCAGCACGACGGTGCCGCTGCCAGCCAAGGACTTGATGGTCGGATTGTTAGCGGCAGACACATCCATCGTGCCATAGACGAAGACCGCTGAGGACGACGCAATCGAGCCATTGCCCGTCAGGTAAACGGTGCCGCTCGATATCGCGGTGGAGCCCGTATAGGTGTTGACGCCGCTAAGGGTCAGGGTGCCCGCTGTGAAGACGAGACTGCCGGTGCCCGAAATGGTTCCCGAGAAGGTGGTGGGGTCGGAAAAGGTCGTGCTGTTGGTCGAATCATAATCGTTGATGGTGAGCGTCTCGGCGCCCAGCAAAACCTTACCAGAGCCGGATAAGGCGATGATCGAGGCGCCACTCACCGTTCCCGAGATGTCGAACGTGCCGTTGTTCACGAGCTGCGCCGAATGCGCGATGGAACCCGAGTCGGTATTGGTGGTCGAGGTTGTATCGGAATCGAGCAGCGCCAGCGTCGCGCCGCTATTGATGGTGGTGAAGCCGGTATAATCGTTGCTGCTGTTGGTGAGCGTCAGAATGCCGCCACCCTTGCTATCGGTAATGGTGATCGCGCCCGCGCCGGTCAGCTTGCCGGTGAAGGTCGGAGTCGAGCCAAAGACATCGAAGGTGTTGCCCGCCACATTATTGAACGTGAAGGCGCGCGTTGTGGAGGTCGACTGATCCAGCTGCAGTGTGCCGCCGTTCATCGTCGTGCTGGTACCGGACAGCGTCGATTGCTTCACGGTCGTGCCCGCATCGATATCGGCCCACGCTCCCGTGAGCATGGCGGCAGCAGACAGCGTCAACACACCATAAGAGGCGGAGGCCCTAAGCCCCTTCTGCCAGCGGTGATGTTCAGTTCCGAAACGCGCAACACAACGGAGACCCACAACGTCCTCCAAATTTTGGAATTGTTTGAAACAGATAACGATAGTCTAAGCTTGCCCGAACCGGACCCGAACGGACCGCCTTGGCCGAACCGAATGGGCGCATTCTTAGTGCCTGAAAAAGCACCGGATGGACGAAGTTGTAAAGATATGTGTCGCGATTGCCAGCGGTGATCCGCTGGTACAGCATTGTGAATCGCTCGCAAGGTGCCGCAGAGCTTCCTGTCAGCCGCTTCATATTCCCGTCATCTGGCGGGGGTGCAAGGATTATTTTTCCCGCCTCCCCTGCTGCCACAGACCTGCGGCACCAGAGCCATGGTAACCGGTGTCATTGTCCTGGATTTGACGGTGCTTAAGGGTGTACCTCTGCGGAGGCAAAAGCACCCCCGCAGGATTTATGGATAAGACTTCCCGCATTACGCTGTTCGGCGAATGCATGATTGAGCTGCGCGGCGAGCTTTTCGGCACCATGCAGCAGACGTTTGGCGGTGACACCCTGAATACCGCCGTCTACCTCGCCCGCCTGACGGCCGATACCGGCCTGCATGTCGCCTATGCCACCCAGCTGGGGAATGACGATTACAGCGCCGCCATGGTCTCGGCCTGGGCCGAGGAAGGCATCGACACCACCATGGTGCGCCGCGAAACCGGCAAAATGCCTGGGCTCTATACCATTCAGGTCGACGATAAGGGCGAGCGCACTTTTTATTACTGGCGCGATATGAGCGCGGCGACGGACTTCTTTGTCGGCGAGAGCAGCCTGCTCGAAGATCACATCAACGATATCGATGTCTTCTATTACAGCGGCATCAGCCTGGCGGTGCAGCCGCAATCGGGCCGCGCCCGGCTGCTGCGTTTTGTCGAGCATTTGCGGGCGCGCGGCGGCAAGGTCTGCTTCGACAACAATTACCGTCCCCGGCTGTGGGGCGGCAGTCCGCAAACACCCGAATGGTATGACCGCGCCTTTGCCAATGCCGACATCGCTTTCATCACCTTGGACGACAATGCCCTGCTCTATGGCGTCAGTGATGAAGAGGCGCTGAACCGGGCTTTGGCACTCAGCTGCCAAGAAGTGGTGATCAAGCGCGGCCGCGACAGCAGCATCGTCCGCCTCAAAGGCGAAGCGCCGATCGAAGTGCCGACCTACAAAGTGCGCAAAGTGGTGGACACCACCGGCGCCGGCGATTCCTTTGCCGCGGGCTATCTGGCGGCACGCCTGCAAGGCCAGAATCCGGAAGTGGCGACCCGCTCCGGCAACAAAATCGCCTCCATCGTGGTGCAATACCCCGGCGCCATCATCCCCCGCGAAGCCATGCCGGTGTTCTTCTTCGGCTGAGGACCGGCACTTCGGCATTCTTTTGCTTAGGATGGGCTTCACATTTCGCGTGAAATTGTGCGATTCTATCAGTCATCCGACTAGGCGAAGACGATGACGCTATTCACCTTTGGGTATGAGGGTCTTTCAATAGATCGCTTCATCGCGCGTCTGCAGCGGGCAAACGTTCGAACGGTTTTCGATGTCCGCCAGCTTCCCCTGTCGCGCAAGAAGGGCTTCTCGAAAACAGCCTTCGGCATCGCGTTGCACACTGCCGGAATTGTCTATGCGCACATGCCCGTCTTCGGTTGCCCACGTCCCATTCGCGATCAGTACAAAATAGACCAGAATTGGACACGATACGCGCGAGCCTTCAACGCCTATCTGGATCTTCAGCCTGACGCTTTGGCAGAGCTTGCGAATCTGGCGCGCGAAACCAGCGCCTGTCTGGTCTGCTTTGAAGCCGATTTCAATTTTTGCCACCGTAGCTTGGTCGCAAGAGCGGCGGCGCGCGCTGGCGGCCCGGGCGTGATCCATCTCACGGCTACAGCAGAGATAGTTGATTTGGTGTCGCGGGCTGCCGCTTAGGCGGATAAATCAAGCTGACAATGAGCCACTGATCGGGGAAGCGATGGAGTGTTCCCATCAAGAACATGAGATCTAGTGACGGAAGCGCTTGTTCTATCTTTTTCCGGAAAGGCGCCTCCCAGTTTTCGCCGTGGCGCTTCCTCACATTCCAGTAGAGCGCGCCAATCTCCCAATCGACGATCTTGTGCCGTATCTCGGTATGCGCTCCAGTCGTTTCCACACATTCATAGCGATAATGAAAATCAAACGGCAATTTCTGCAAGGTGGCGATCGAAGCGGCCTCAGCTTTGTCGAACAAATTCCCCTGCTGCTGCATTTGCAGCAATTTCTCCCGCTCTTCCGGTGTCCAATCTGATGCAGTAGGGGTTATGTCCAATCCCAAAATGCGCTCAGGGCGCAACAGACCCAACGTGTGTCCCTCGCTTAGCCGCGCTTCCTCCAAATCCGTGAAGCATTTGAAAACAGGCAAGCCAGCCAACAAGCGGCGCCTTTCAGACCATTCGTTCTTTGTGCTGACAACAGCATCGTCGCAAATGATGGTATCGACGCCGATGCGATGGCTCTCGGGCCTATGATCCTTCTTTGCCTTTTCGATGGTGGCGGTAATCCACTGCCATTTCTTAAATTTCACATTGTTTGCAATGAGCCGGAAGGGAACCGGATAAAGCCGCACGAGCTTTCCGTTCTCTTCCAACCCTGCAACACAAGATGTTTCCGCGTAGCGGGTGCTCGGTGACGGATATGTCTTGCAGAGAATTAGAATGCGTGCATTTCGTATCGCCATCTGACACCACACAGTTGGTGTTGCCATACCGTAGCGGCGTTATCAGATTCTCGCGTAACGCGTAAGCGCACTCATCTAACGCTATGCGTCAGTGGCTTGCGTCGGAGGTGGCGAGGACGGGCATGGGGGTGGGCGGGTCCAGGTAGCCGTAGCCGAAGATGGTGTCGCGCCCGGGCGGGCCGAGATCGATGGCGGCGGCTTTCAGCGTCGCCCAGGCCTGCGCCGCGGCGGCCGGATCGGGGCGCGGCATCAGCACGGCGAAGCGGGCCGCCACCAGCGGCGCGGCATAAGACGTTCCTGTCAGCACCGTATAACCGCCCGCAAGCTTGGCGGCACGCACATCGACGCCGCGCGCGGCGAAGGCGACATCGGCGCCGCGGTTGGCATCCATTTGGATCGCGCGCTGAGCGTCCACCGACGTCACACCGACCACACCGGCATACGCCGCGGGATAACGCTCGGGCGCCGCAGGGCCATCGTTGCCGACCGCCGCAACGAGGATGTGTCCGCTTCTGACAAAGGCCGCGACCGCGGCCGCCAAGATCAGATTGGGCGGGCCCGCCAGACTGATATTGCTCACCGGTACATCTTTGCTCGCCAGCCAGCCAAGGGCGCGGGCGATATCGACGGCACTGCCGCCGGTGGCGACGCCGCCATAGACATCCGCGGCATACAGAGTCGTGTTGACCAGCGCGCCATGAAAATCGCTCGCCTGCCCCACCAGCAGCGAAGCGACCGCGGTGCCATGCGCTGTCGCAGGCGCGCGGCTATCGCCCGCAACGACCATGGTTTCGATGGCGGCATGGCGCAGCGCCGAATGATTGCGGTCGATGCCGCCATCAATCATGCCGATGCGCGGCGCGGGAACGCTGCCGGCTGGCGCCGTGTCCTTTGCGGTCGCGCTGCGGCCCTCGCCGCTCGGATTGTAGATGTGGTTGTAGTCGTAGTGACCACTGGGATCGGAGCGTTGCAGCAGCGCCAGCGCCTCCGTGGCACTCATTCCCGAGGGCGCGCGCAAGACGGCGATCTGCAAGCCGAGCGCGGCGAGCGTTTCCTGGCGCACCACCTCAAAATCGCGGCTGCGGGCGGCCGCAAGGCTTTGCTCCGTCGGCGACAGGCACAGCACTTCACCCCGCAGCACGCGCGCGCCATTGTTGTCGTTCTCGAAAGCCCGCGGATTGGCCGGACGCCCCGCCACGTCGCGGACAACCGCCACCGTCCCCCGCAAGGAGTTGTCCAAGAAGCCCGTGGTGTTGTGAAGCGTACGCGGCAGGGAGGGAATAAGATTGGGCAGGGCGCCGCGCGGAAGCAGCTGCGCCATCGCAGGCGCCGCAACCAATCCTGCGGCGGCGGCGATGGCCAAAAGGAAACGCTTGCGCCTTTGCACCATGGTGTGCCTCGTGATTGTCCAGTAAATTGACTGCCCGGCGCCGATGCAAGCGCTTTTTGTATGGATTAAATAACGCACTGGTCCGTTGTTGTGACAGCAAACGATTATTCCGACGAAACCTTGCGGCGGCAGATGACAACCATGTTGCCACGTCTGCGCCGTTTCGCGGCATCGCTGACGGGTAACATGACGGATGCGGACGATTTGGTGCAGGACACGGTTGAACGGGCGTTGCGGAACCTGCATCGCTGGCAGGCCGACACGCGCCTCGACAGCTGGATGTATAAAATCGCGCAAAACCTCTGGATCGATACCATCCGGGCGCGGCGCGTGCGGGCAACGGTATCTGGTGAGGTGGCGGAAGATGCGGCGGTAACCGACGGCGTTCGCACCGCCGAAGCGCAGCTGACCTTTGCTGACACCTGCCGCGCTTTGGCGGGATTACCCGAGGAGCAACGGGTGGTGGTGTCTTTGGTGTTGATTGAGGGCCTGTCCTATCGCGGCGCTGCGGACATTCTGGACATTCCCATCGGCACTGTGACAAGCCGCTTGGCGCGGGCCCGCGAAGCCTTGGCGGAGCGTGTGTTCGGCCCTGGCGCGGAGACAAAGCTATGACACTGTCGAAAGAGAGTTTGGGCGCTTATGTCGACGGTTCCTTGCCGCCAGAGGAAATGGGCAAGGTGGAAATCGCATTGCGCACCGATCCAGACGCGCAGGCTTACGTCGCGCAGCAACGGGCTTTGCTGAAGAGTTTGCGCGGGTCATTTGATCCGATCCTTGATATGCCCGTGCCGCCAGCGTTGAGCGCGCTGCTCAGCCCGCGGCGCCATTGGGGTGATGCGTGGCGGCGCTGGGGGTTGTGGACGGCGCTGCCCAGCGCTGTGGCGCTGGCTTGCGGCGTGCTCATCACGCTGTCCTTGCAGGGCGGTGATATTGTTGCCAGCCAGGGCAAGCTGATGGCGCGTGGGGAACTGGCGCAAGCGCTGACGCAACGCCTGGCAGCAGATGACAGCGCAAACCGAACCTCCATCGGCCTCAGCTTCCGCGCCAAGAATGGCCACTACTGCCGCACGTTTACCACCACGAGCCTCGCCGGCGTGGCGTGCCATGATGAGCGCGGCTGGGCCGTTGCGGCCGTCGGTGGTGTCGTCACGGAAGCGCATACGGCCTATCGTCCTGCCGGGAGCACGATGCCGGATTTTGTCCGCAGCGCCGTAACGACGATGCTAGCAGGCGATCCCCTGGACGCCGCTGCGGAACGTCGGCAGCGCGACGCCGGTTGGCACTGACCGCGCGCAAAAATTTCAGCGCATACGGAAGAATTTCTGCCCTGACGCGTTGTCTGTGGGTGAGGCGCCATGTGGCGCGCAACCATAGGAGCAGGACATGACCTTGCAGAGATGGACTCAAATTGCGCTTCTCACCAGTGCTCTGACACTGCCCGCCCCCGCCTTGGCGGGCGGTTTGCTCGGCGGTGGTGGTGGCGGCGGACTGGGTGGGCTTGGTGGCGGGATGGGCGGCCTCGGTGGCGGTATGGGCGGCGCCGGAAACATGGGCGGTGCTGGCTCGCTGGGAAGTCCGCTTGGTGGCATCGGTGGCTCTGGTATGGGCCAAGGAAGTTTCGGCGGTCAAAGCCGCACGCTGATCCCACCCACGGCAACTAGCGCCAATGGTCAAGGCAGCGGCGCGGCAAGCTTGCCCACGCAAGCAACCGGTACGCCGACACCTTTGGTCAACGGTGCAACGAGTGGTGCCGCGAATGCTTCCAACTCCGGCGCGGCGGGCACTGCCAATCTGAGCGGTAGCGCCAGTGGAGCACCCCTCGGCAGTGCGGTCACAGGGACAACTGCAAAAGGTGAAAGCGCAGTCAACAAATCGGCGAATGCGGTGAGCGGAACCGCGCAATCGTCTTCCACCAAAGCGCTCAATCGCGTGGGCTCGACGACTCTGCCAAACGGTTCGGCAAGCGGATCCGGCAGTGTCAACGCCGCGGGCAGCAGCGCTTCCGGCAGCGGTAGCTTCTCGTCACCCGCGAATTTGAGCAGTGCCACTGGGGCTGCGCAGCGGGTTGCAAATAGAACGTCTGGCACCACCAGTACTGTCGCCAACGCGGCACAGACCCGCGCCAACAACGCGGTCGGCAAAGCTGCCGGCGCGCTCAACAACACCAATGCCAGCGCCAACGTCAGCACAGCGGACACCGCGAGCGTGCCGTAACGCGGCATAGGGGAAGAAGGAGAACGGCTATGTTGAAACGAACACTTTTGTTGGCGGCCGCGGTCGCAGCGCTCACCTTGCCCGCTTCAGCGGCGCCCCATGGCGTCAAAGTCGGCCAGTTGCTGTGCCATGTTGATAGCGGCTGGGGTTATGTCATCGGTTCCTCGAAGAGCCTGAAGTGCAGCTACCACCCCAATCACGGTATGGAAGACTACTATAGCGGCTCGATTTCCAAGCTCGGGGTCGATATCGGCTATACCAGCAGCGGCACCTTGGTGTGGGATGTCATCGCGCCCACCTCTGATATGCGCAGCGGCGCTTTGGAAGGTGATTACGGCGGCGTCACCGCAGGTGCGACGATAGCGGTCGGCTTGGGCGCACATGTGCTGCTCGGCGGCTTTGACAAATCCATCGCCTTGCAGCCTGTCAGCTTCGAAGCCAATTCCGGATTGGATGTGGCAGCGGGCCTGGGCGGGCTAACGCTCCGGCATAGCGAGCCGCCTGCAACGGTGGCTGAGGCGCCGTCATCGGTGACCATCAATCGGCCGATGACAACCGAGCGCACCTTTCTTGTCACCTTCGACTTTGACAAGACGCGCCTCAGCCAGGATGCGCGGGCAATGATCCACGACGCCGCGCGTGAAGCACGCCGCGACCGCCCCATGGAAGTGCGGGTCGTCGGCCATGCCGATCATGTCGGCAGCAATGATTACAACGATACGCTGTCGATGCGGCGCGCCGAAGTGGTGCGGCAGGCTCTGGCCCAGGATGGGATCGATGCCAAAGTCGTCGTTGACGGGCGCGGCTATCATGATCCGCTGATCCCCACCGATCCGGGCGTGCGTATGCGCGACAACCGTCGCGTTGTCATTGCCTGGCGTGAGGTGCGGGAACGTCAAGCTTCCCGTTGATCGTTGTGAACGGCGCCTGGTCGCGGCTCGCCGCGGCCGGGCGGCCCGCTCTCGACGATTATACGGAAATCGCCTGCACCGTTTCAGCGGTATGAGGGGGGCATTTCGGCCATGGTGTACTCCACGTCCCCTTGTCCTGGTCTGCAGCAGCTCGCCATGCCAAAGAGGATCACGGCCATTCCCGCAATTTTCGCCCCGTAAGGTTTCCTATGAGGCAGAAAAATAGTTTTCCCTCGGTGGGAACTTTACCCGAGTTGCGGGCGTTTACGCCGGAATCC
>JARLIR010000170.1 GCA_031291635.1 Rhizomicrobium sp.
CACAACCTGCTACAGGCGTAACTTTACCCTGGACGAAGCGCGCCCTAGTTTGGCGGCGCCTTTCAGAAGTGATCCCCTATGCGCCTCCTTCCTACTGCTGTTGCCGCCCTTGCCCTGATCAGCCTGGCTGGTTGCGGCATTCTGATGCCCACGGCCAAGGATCGGGCGGCCAAGAAGTCGGCGGAGTTCCGCAACGGCTATTCCGATGGCTGTTCCTCCTCGACCTCGCAAGACGTCAACCACCGCGCCGAACAGACCCGCGACGAGAACCTGTACAAGACAGACGGGCGTTACCGCGCCGGTTGGGCCAGCGGCTTCACCAACTGCCGCACCACCACCAACCGCCCAGCCAACACACCCAACGCCGGTCCCATTCCCGACAATTCCCCCGGCGGCCATCCCAATTGAGGGCAGCCCCCTGGAGCCCGGCATGATCCGCACCCTGATGATTTTCGCGCTGCTCGTATTTGCAGGCTTTTTTGCCGGGCTGCAGCTGGCTTATGACAGCATGAATCCCTGCCGCGCTTTGGCGGTGGAAGAGGCCCGCCAGTCCGTGCTGCCCACCGCGGTGGCGCATCTTTGGACCCGTTCCGAGACCGCGCCGATGGGCCCCTGGCGCTGCACGCGCGGCTTGCTCCGCGCTTGGCGCGATCGTTTGCAGTCTTAACGAAATTAACCCCTCTGTCACAAATTCTTGTGAAAATACCTAGGCTTAGCCTGTGGATAGAGTGTGGACAAAACGCGCCATGCGTGTATCATAAGAAGTCCGAATAGTATGCGTATGGAGCAATCCCATGATCGGACTACTGGTCACTGGCAGCCACAGCTTCGCCTCTGAAAGCACCTTGCAAGCGCCGCCGCGCGGCTTTTGGCGCCGCCTTGCCGACTGGCTGATGGGGCGCTAATCGCGCTTAAGGGATCGCTTCCAGCACCACCATGCGGATATCGCGAGCGGGTGCGAAATGCTCTTGTGTGAATTCAAAGGTGGTGGCGCCAGTCTTTTTCAGGGCGCCATCCCAGCACAGGCTGAGGATGTTTTCGGCCTTCAGCTTATCCAGGGTTAGGTGAAAGCGGCCGATCGGGCCTTGCCAATTGCCCGCCGTCTTCAAAATGTAATCGGTGCGATAGGCGGTGAGGTAATTGGTTTCTTTTTTCTGCGCCGCCGCGGTGCGCCGCTTCAGCCCCGCCCAGCTCGGTTGATCGAAGCAATAATCGACATCGTAATATTTCTGATGCTGCTTATCGCTGTCGGTCGAGAACAGCGAGGCCCCGGTGACGGGCTGATAGGAATGTTCGATCACCACGCTCTTGCCAGCAGGAAACGTCTGCGGCCAATAAAAGCGCGTGGTCACCGTCCACTGCGGAATGACATCCACATGCGGCGTGGTTTTGCCCTTGGCGTCGCTTTCAGGCGTTTCATCCAGTGCCACGATACCAGCCTTGGCCAGCGCCCGTAGCTTGACGAGCGCAATCTTGTCCAGCTTCTGAAAACCGTCATCCACCAAGGGATTGAGCACAGCCCCCGCTGCGGCGAGCTCTGCCGTGACCTCTTTGCCTTTGACGAAAGCGCGCTGCTCGATGCGAAAGGCTACCGGCTTGCCATCCACCACGGCTTTGAAGCCGACGAAATTCTGCGGGTCGGCCGTCATGGCGCCCGCGCCGCTGCCCCAGAACTCTGCCGTATCGATATCGGGCAGCGGAAAGGCCACCAGCGTAGCGACATCGGTCTTGGCCGGGTTGGCGAAGACAAAGCGGATGCCGACCCGGTTCGGACTGAGGTACAGATCCTCCGCCGTCATTACGACCGGCGTGTTCTTGGTGAAAACGATACTGCCGGCCTGCAAAGCAGCCGTGCTGTCATCGGCCGCAGCCGGTACCATGGCGAGCGCGCCCAGCGCCGCCAACATCACCTTGCGCATAAGCTCCGCTCCCCCTGGTCAACCCTGAGCGGAGTTTAAACGCCTTTCGCGTCAGGCCGAAGCGCTGGTTTAAGCCGCTTCGGTCTTCTGCGCCTGACCGTCGTCCGTGGCCGTATCGGCCAGATGCTGGTTGATATCGCCGATGCCACGCTTGAGTTCGCTCATGGCAAGGTCGATGTCCTGCTTCTGCTTTTCGAACACCACCAGCCGCTCTTCGAACTTCTTGCGCGCGTGCAAGAGCTGGCGTGCATTGTCGCTCTGGTTGTAGAGGCTGAGATATTCGCGAATTTCCGCCAGGGAGAAGCCGAGTCGGCGGCCGCGCAAAATGAGAATGATGCGGGCGCGGTCCTTGACCGAATAGATTCGGGTCTGACCCCGCCTTTCGGGCGCGATCAAGCCTTCGTCTTCATAGAAGCGCAAAGTGCGCGCGGTGACGGAAAACTCTTTGGTGAGCTGTCGTATCGTAAAGGTCTTGTTCATGTGGTTCCCATCGCTCCACGTTGCGGACCGGTCTCCGAGAAGTCCGGCGCGCTGACAAAACATCAGAGGCGGCGATGTTAGGAATGTCGCAGGGTAAGGGTCAAGATATGTCCCACCAAAACAGTCGATTTTTTATGTTTGTGATGGCAGCGATTTGACGACAATTTGCAACTGCGGCGCTTGGTCTTATTGCCACCTTAGAACGGATTTAATATTGGAATCCGCTACTTATGGGTGATGCAATACCCGCTACCCGCAATTCACTTTGACGTCACGGCAGGGTTGAAAAAAATTCCGTAACCGTCCGCAACGGGTCGAGCTTTTGAGCAATATTGTTTCGCCGCCTGTACAGCGGCGGGCATCAATGGGACGAACCGCCGCTGCCCGCGAAGGACAGGATGCGGATCAAGGCGCAGACAAAGGGGGTATACTCCCCTATCTCTCGGGGATGACGGTGGAAACGACGACAAAGGCCAAGAGAGAGACGGGGGACGGCAGGAGTGCAGCTCCGAGCCGGGTGGTCTGATATGCGCCACCAACCCATTCTCGCCAAGCTCGCCTTCGCACTTTTCCTCATCGGCCTTTTGATTGCCGCTGCGGCTTGCGCCGGAACACGGACGCATTATTGGGATTTTGCTTTCGGCACCAAAGTGCTGATCCCCGGTATTGCCGCTGGTGCGCTGGCGCTGATCTGCGGCGCGGCGTGGATCTGGCGCGCGCTTGCCATGAACAACAGCTTGGGCTGGCGCTTGGGTACGATCGGCCTGATCGGCTCAGCGATTCTGATCGGCATTCCGACCAACTATCTCTGGCTTACCTATACGCTGCCGCCGATACACGATGTCTCTACTGACATCGGTAACGCTCCGGTTTTCGTCACCCTGCTCAGCTGGCGCCAAGGCGCGCCCAATCCGGCGCGCTATGACGGCCCCACCGTCATCAGCTATGGCGGCGAGAAGATGACGACGGCGCTGGCCCAGAAGAACGCGTATCCCGACATCAAGCCGCTCGAGCGTCTCGACAGCAAAATTCCGCAGCACGAATATGTGGCGCGCTATTTCTGGCGGGCGCTGAATGCGGTGAATGGTCTGGGCTGGCAGGTCGCTGGGTTTGATCTCAAGAGCGGACGCATCGAAGCCACCAGCACGACGCAGTGGTTCGGGACCGTTTCCGATATCGTCATCCGGGTGAAACCCGCGGGCCAAATCGGCGTGCGCATTGATATCAGAGCCAAGAGCCGCGTCGGGCAAAGTGATGCCGGACACAACGCCGTCTTGATCCGCGACTTCCTGCATCGTGAAGTCGGCGGCTGACCTCTTCCGCACCCGGGTTATTTTCAACCGAGGCGCGTGCGCAAATTAAGCATGCGGCGAGGTAACAGATACGTCGCTTCCAAGGCAGCGCTACACTCTGGGACATGGATGAGGACGACATCCCTGCCAAAGCTCCACCGACGTTAACGCCTTGGGCGTTGTGCGTGGCGGTGCTGTTGGGACCAGCCGTATTGGTGTGGTTCGTGCGGCTGGTAACGGTCGCGGCAGGATGCACACCCGGGCCGCAGCTCTGTCACGGCCTCGCCTTTGGCGGCGGGCTGCGCGATACGCTGACCCTGGCCTGGACAGTCTCGACCAACATTCCCTTGCTGATCGCTTTGTCGATTCTGGCGACGCTGTTTGCCTTTCGCGCCTTCCGCCCGATGCTGGGGACGCTGACGCTGCTGCTGCTGCCGGTGTTGTCGCTGCTGTTGCCGATGCTGGCAGTGTTGTTCAGCCGCTATGAGGATTGCCCGGTGTCGAGCGACGCCATCGGTTCCTGTCAGCTTTGGGGCGCCAGCATGGGCATGAGCTTTCACAATGCGGCGCTAGCACGCGACATCATCTATGCCGTCGTGCCTTATACCTTTTCGCTCACCGTCATGCTGGGCGTCTTAGGCTTCTTCTTCGCCCGGCCGCGCCCGCAAACGGTGCCGCACTCCATGGCGCATATGGGCCATCACGGCGTCGAAAGCCATTTCGGCGACCATCACCGGCACTAAGTTCCCGCGCGCCTAAGATTACCCAAACTTGTCATCCCCGGCGAGCACGCCGCTGCTGCGTCAGCCGCGAATGAGGGACGCCATAGCGCCAGCGTATTGGCGGACCTAGGTCCTATCAACGGGGCCATCTCTCCAGACGTGCAAAGCAAATTCTCACGCGGAGACGCGGAGTCGCGGAGTTCTTGTTTCCGTTCGCAGGCCGCCATTGGCACATATTTCTTCTCCGCGCCTCCGCGCGAACCAAAGCCATATGCGCATGCACCGGCGATTGCATTGGCACCCGCGTCCCCTTCCCCTCATTCCGCTCACTTGCGTTCGCGTCTCTCGGCCGGGGATGACAAGCTTGGTGGGTAAGATCGGCGCAACTGCCGTTAATACGGCCGATTGTCGATGGCGTGGATGAGGCCGCGGATGGTGCGGTAGAGGAACCAGATCACCACGCCTGCCAGCAGCAAAAAGCCGACGCCGACAAAGCACAGCGGGATAGCGATGACGCCGACCACCAGCGCAATCCAGAAGGTGGAGATAATCGCCTCGTAATGGCTTTCCCACAGCGTGCCGCGGGCTTCGCTGCGCTGCACATAGGCCAAGACCACACCCACCAGCGTAGCCACATGTAAGGTCGGCCAACCGGCCAACAACAAAATGTACGAGACGATCGCCATGGTGCGATGGGACTCGCTACTGCTTACAGATGTGTTCTGGCTTTGCTGGCTCACCGGTCGTCTCCCTCAATTCTTTGTTAGAATGTGGGGAGCGCTTGGTCGTTTTACAATATTTGTCGCAATAGGTTTGCAACCCTTCGAAAATGTCATGGAATTGCAGGCGTTTCGCTCTTGTCCTGCCACATCGCGCGCCCATATCAGAAGGCGCGGGGGTAAGGACAAGGGAAGACCGATGCCGAGCTACGACATCCGCTATCTGAACGAGGACGGCACCTTACGGGCCGAAGTCGCCACCGAATGCGACACCGATATGCAGGCCAAGGTCATGGCGCATGCCATGCTCGCGGCCGGCACCCGGCGCATCGAAGTCTGGGATGGCCCTACCCTGGTTTATGAGCGGCCGCAGCACCATTGCCGAAACTGACACTGCGGCCAGCCCGGTTCAGTGCGCGGTGCTCATGGCGTCGGTCTTTTTCGCGTCCGGCTTCATAGCGCCATCCGCTTTCATAGCGCCCGAGGTCATGGCGCCGGATTTCATACCGGAATCGGACTTCATCGCACCAGCGGTCATGGCGCCGGACTTCATGCCGGAATCGGACTTCATCGCGCCAGCGGTCATGGCACCGGACTTCATGCCGGCAGCGGATTTCATGGCGTGAGTCGCTTTCTTGGCGGGTTTCATGCCATCGGTCTTCATGGCGTCGGTCTTCATGGCGTCGGTCTTCATGGC
>JARLIR010000019.1 GCA_031291635.1 Rhizomicrobium sp.
ATTGCTGCCACGCCTGCCGCACCGCCGCTGCATGTCCAGGGTGAATTTCCCGAGTGGTTGCAGCCGGAATTGAGCAAAGCTTTCGGCCCGGATTTGCTTGCCGAGATGCAAGCCATGGGCGAGCGCGCTTCCATCGACATTCGCGTCAACACCTTAAAGACCACGCGCCATGCCTTGCGCTCGGCGCTGGCGTCCGAAGGCTTCGAGGCCGAACCGACACCCCACGCCGCCACCGGTTTGCGTCTATCCGGCGCCACCACCTCGAAGCTTTCGGCCTCGCCGCTCTTCCTCGAAGGCCATTTCGAATTTCAGGATGAAGCCGCGCAAGTCGCCGCGCTGCTCTGCGCCACCAAGCCCGGCCTCAAGGTGCTGGATTATGCCGCTGGGGGCGGTGGCAAAGCCCTGGCGCTGGCCGCTTCGATGCAGAACACCGGCACGCTGGTGGCGCATGATATCTCTGCCGCGCGTCTGGCCATGTTGCCGCCGCGGGCCGAACGCGCGGGTATCAAGATCATCGCCACCTCTTCGCAGCCGCAGTCGGATCTCTTCGACCTCGTGCTGCTGGACAGCCCTTGCAGTGGCACCGGCACTTGGCGCCGCCAGCCGGAGTTGCGTGTGCGTCTGACACCGCAGCGCCTCGCTGATGTCATCACCTTGCAAGCCGAGCTTCTCAACACCTGCGCCGCGTTGGTCTCTCCGGGCGGGCGTCTGGTCTATGCCACCTGTTCGGTGCTGGCGAGCGAGAATGACGACCAAATCGCGACCTTCCTTACCGCCCATCCCGACTTCACCGTGCTGCCCGTCAGCGCCACGGAAAAGTACTTCCACGCCTCGCCCTTTTCCACCCAAACCGACGGCTTCTTCACCGCCGTGTTGCAGAGGAGGGGCTAGATGGCTCCGTTCGAAGCGAACCTCCCGAGGAAACAAAAAATTTCACGCGGAGACGCGGAGACGCGGAGAGCAATGAACTGGTTTTTTGCGCCTTGGCGCAATGAAGAGATTCTCGGCTGTCGTAGAGTTGCACGGTACCTCCGCGCCTCCGCGTCTCCGCGTGAAATTTTATCTTCCTTAAATCTCGCCTGACAGGAAAATATCGATGGTTGCTCCCGTTCTGGTTCTCGATTTTGGCTCTCAGGTCACGCAGCTGATCGCGCGGCGCGTGCGCGAGGCAGGCGTCTATTGCGAGATCGTGCCCTTCAACAAGGCCGACGCCGCTTTGGCGGAAGGCCCGCGCGCCATTATCCTTTCGGGCGGCCCTTGCAGCGTGCACGAAGAAGGCAGCCCCCGCGCCCCGCAAGCGGTGTTCGATCTCGGCGTGCCGGTGCTCGGCATCTGTTATGGCGAGATGACGATGTGCGAGCAGCTCGGCGGCGCAGTCGAAGGCGGTCATGCCCGGGAATTTGGCCGCGCCGATATCGTCATCTGCAAAGGCTCGCCGCTGCTCGATGGGCTGGGCGATGCCAAAAGTCACGAGCCGGTGTGGATGAGCCATGGCGACAAGATCACCGCCATCCCGCCTGGCTTTCACATTGTTGCCACCTCCGAGAACTCGCCCAACGCCGTCATCGCCAATGAGGAGCGCCGCTTTTATGGCGTGCAGTTCCATCCCGAAGTGGTGCATACGCCGCGTGGGAGCCAAATTCTGAAGAATTTCGTCATCAAGATTGCGGGCATCGAGCCGACTTGGAACATGCACGCCTTCAAGGAAAAGGCGATTGCCAAAATTCGCGAGCAAGTCGGCACCGGCCGCGTCATTTGCGGGTTATCCGGCGGGGTGGATTCCTCCGTTGCTGCGGTGCTGCTGCACGAAGCCATTGGCGATCAGCTCACCTGCATCTTCGTCGACACCGGCTTGATGCGCGCGGGCGAGTCCGAAGAAGTGGTCTCGCTCTTCCGCGGCCATTACAACATTCCACTGCTCCATGCCGAAGCCTCGGAGATGTTTCTCACCGAACTCGAAGGCGTCAGCGATCCGGAAAAAAAGCGCAAGATCATCGGCAAAGCCTTCATCGATGTCTTCGATTACGAATCCGCCAAGGTTGGCGGCGCCGATTTCCTCGCCCAAGGCACGCTGTATCCGGATGTGATCGAAAGCGTCTCGGCCACGGGCGGACCTTCCGTCACTATCAAGTCTCATCACAATGTCGGCGGCCTGCCGGCGCATATGAAGATGAAGCTGGTCGAGCCTTTGCGCGAACTCTTCAAGGATGAAGTGCGCGCCCTTGGCCGTGAGCTTGGCCTGCCCGAAAGTTTTGTCGGCCGCCATCCCTTCCCGGGGCCGGGCCTTGCCATCCGTTTGCCGGGTGAGATCACCCGCGAAAAATTGGAAATCTTACGCAAAGCCGACACCATTTATCTCGATGAAATCCGCCAAGCCGGGCTTTACGACAAGATATGGCAGGCTTTTGCCGTGCTCTTGCCGGTGAAGACGGTTGGCGTCATGGGCGATGGCCGCACTTATGATTTTGTCTGCGCCTTGCGCGCGGTGACCTCCACCGATGGCATGACGGCGGACTACTATCCCTTCGAACACAGCTTCCTCGCCCGCGTCTCCACCCGCCTCGTCAACGAGGTGAAGGGCATCAACCGCGTCTGCTACGACATCACCTCCAAACCACCGGGCACCATCGAGTGGGAGTGAGCGACGTTTCCTAACCGGCTTCGCCGGTTAGGAATGCGTTGGTCCAGTGGACCAATGCAAGGAGCGAACGCGCTGAGCCATGCGAAGCGCAATGATGACGCCTATCCTGTCCTTTCCAATTTCTACGGACCCTATGATCAGTCTTGATAATATCAGTAAGCAGAACGGCCATCAGATCCTCTTCATCGAAGCCTCGATGGGCATTCAGAAGGGCGAGAAGGTCGGGCTGGTCGGGCCGAATGGGGCGGGCAAGACGACCCTGTTCCGCATGATCGCGGGCGAGAACCCGCCCGACGATGGGCAAGTGTCGATCGATCCCGGCAAGACCATTGGTTATTTCAGCCAGGACGTCGGCGAGATGTCGGGCATGAGCGCGGTCGCGGCGGTGATGGATGGCGTCGGCCCCGTCAGTGCGCTGGCCGCCGAAATGGCCCAGCTTGAAGCCGCGATGGTCGATCCCGATCAGGCCGCCAATATGGACGCGATTATCGAGCGTTATGGCGAGGTGCAGGGCCGCTTCGAGGAGCTGGACGGCTATGCTTTAGAGGCGCGGGCGCGTGAGGTTCTCGCTGGTCTCAGCTTCAGCCAGGAACGCATGGATGGCGATGTCGGCGAACTTTCCGGCGGCTGGAAAATGCGCGTGGCGCTCGCCCGCATCTTGCTGCTGCGGCCCGATGCCATGTTGCTGGACGAGCCGAGCAACCATCTGGATCTGGAAAGCCTGATCTGGCTGGAAGCCTTCCTCAAGGATTATGACGGCGCGCTTCTGATGACCTCGCATGATCGCGCCTTCATGAACCGCATCGTCGGCAAGGTGGTGGAGATCGATGGCGGCAGCCTCACCACCTATTCCGGCAATTACGATTTCTACGAGCAGCAGCGCGCCCTTTCCGAGGAGCAGCGCCAGGCGCAATTTGAACGCCAGCAATCCATGCTCGCCAAGGAGATCAAATTCATCGAGCGCTTCAAGGCGCGGGCCTCGCATTCGGCGCAAGTCCAAAGCCGGGTGAAGAAGCTGGATAAGATCGAGCGGGTGGAACCGCCGCGGCGTCGCCAATCGGTCAAGTTCGATTTGCGCAGCCCGCCGCGCTCTGGCGACGACGTGGCGAACTTTAAAGCGGTGCACAAAGGCTATAGCGAGCCGATCTATGCCGGGCTCGATTTCATGGTCCGCCGCAAGGAACGCTGGTGCATTCTGGGTGCCAACGGGGCGGGAAAATCGACGCTGCTCAAGCTCGCGGCAGGCGCCATTGCACCGGATCAGGGTGCGGTGACCATCGGGGCCAACGTCAAAATGGGCTATTTCGCCCAGCACGCCATGGATTTGCTCGATGGCGACGATACGGTCTTCGAGTCCCTCGAAGAATCCTTCCCGCAGGCGGGCCAAGGGCCCTTGCGCACCCTGGCCGGTTGCTTCGGCTTTTCCGGTGACGATATCGAAAAGCCTTGCCGCGTGCTCTCGGGTGGCGAAAAGGCCCGTTTGGTCATGGCCAAGATGCTGTACGATCCGCCAAACTTCCTGGTTCTCGACGAACCGACCAACCATCTGGATATGGCGACCAAGGAAATGCTGGTCGCGGCGCTGGCGCAATTCGAAGGCACCATGCTGTTCGTTTCGCATGACCGCCACTTCCTGGCGGCGCTCTCCAACCGCGTGCTGGAGCTGACGCCGGAAGGCATTCATCAGTACGGCGGCGGCTACACGGAGTATGTCGCGCGCACGGGCCAAGAGGCACCGGGCCTCCACCCCGGCAATTAGTTTTTTTAATCCTGGAATGGGAGCAACGATGACCGACGCAATTTCCTTGGTGGCAGCCGTGCAGGCAAAGCCCGGTGACGAAGACGCTGTTGAAAGCGCGATCCGCAGCTGTGTGGCGGCGACGCGGCACGAGGCAGGGTGCCTCTCCTACATCGCCCATCGCGATCTCGATGTGGCGGGGAAGTTTGTCTTTATCGAACGCTGGGCCAGCCGCGCCGCGCTCGCCTCTCACGAAAAAGAGCCGCACTTCCTGGCGCTGGTCGCGGCGCTGGATGGCAAAACCGTCGGCTCCTTCTCCGTCAGTCTGCTCAGCGCCTTGGATTAAGCCACCAAAGCGGTAGATGATTAGCCCGGTCCAGCGTGTTGAAACGGCGGAGGCAAAGTCATGCGCAAGACGTCAACAGAATTACCAGCGCCGCAGCTGATCGATGCGCGGATCAAAGAATTGGGTGACTGGCGGGGCGAGATGCTCGCCCATATCCGCGGCTTGATCAAAGAGGCCGACCCGTTTGTGGTTGAGGAATGGAAATGGCGTGGTGTGCCGGTATGGTCTCACGACGGCATCCTTTGCACGGGTGAGAGCTATAAGGCTGTCGTCAAGCTGACCTTTGCCAAAGGGGCCGCTCTGAGCGACCCGGCTGGCCTCTTCAATGCCAGCCTTGACGGCAATGTCAGGCGGGCTATCGATCTGCAGGAGGGCGATAAGATGAACGCAAAAGCCTTCAAGGCGCTCATTCGCGCCGCGGTGACGTTGAACGCCGCCAAGGCCAAACGCTAATCGCCCCACCCACCTTGCAGCGGCGTCAAGTTTCGGTGTGAAATGGGGTCTCTTTCCTGACTGGAATCCGAGATCCCATGCGCCATCTAGCCCTGTCGTTGCTCCTTGCCGCTCTTGCCGCGCCGGCTCTCGCCGAGCCCGCCGTCACGCCCGACATGCTGCAAAAGGGCACGGATATTGCCGCCAATTGGCAGCAGCCGCATCCGGGCTACGATTACGAGCTGCATGCGGTGATGATCCCCATGCGTGATGGCGTGAAGCTCTACACCCTGCTTTACATTCCCAAGGGCGCTAAGGGCCTGCCCATTCTGCTGGAGCGCACGCCCTACAACGCCAGCGGTTTCGGCGAAGACAAGCCCCATATGCGCGATGCCGTGCGGCTTTCCGCGCGCGAATGGGCCGATGACGGCTATATTGTTGTCTATCAGGATATTCGCGGCAAACACCATTCGCAGGGCCCTTTCGTGATGACGCGCCCGCCCAAGGGGCCGCTCAACAGCACGAAAACGGACGACACCACCGATGCCTACGACACCATTGAGTGGCTGGTGAAGAACGTGCCGCAATCGAATGGCCGCGTCGGCATGATCGGCTCGTCTTATGATGGCTGGACCGTGGTGATGGCTTTGCTGGCGCCGCATCCCGCGCTCAAAGCCGCCGCGCCCGAAAGCCCGATGATCGATGGCTGGATGGGCGATGACTGGTATCACTACGGCGCTTTCCGCCAGCTCGGCATGGATTACTTCGCCGAAATGACCTCTGCCACGGGCAAAGGGGAGGGCGTGCCGCAAGAAAGCGCCGATGATTATCGCAACTTCCTCGAGGCCGGTTCCGCGGGCGCCTGGGCTGCGCTGCATGGCTACGATCAGCTGCCGTGGTGGAAGCGCTTCGCGGCGCATCCGTCCTATGATGCTTTTTGGCAATTGCAGGCACTCGACAAAGCCGTGGTGCAAAAGCCCTCCACCGTGCCCACCCTATGGCTGCAAGGCTTGTGGGATCAGGAAGACATGTATGGCGCCATCCACTCTTGGGAAGCGCTGAAGGAAGCGGGCTTCGGCGCCAACAATCATCTGGTGATGGGGCCGTGGTATCACAGCCAGATCAATCGCAGCGGTGACGCGCTAGGACCGCTGAAATGGAAAGGCGACACTGCCGCCGATTTCCGCCGCGAAGTGCTGATCCCCTTCTTCAACACCACGCTGAAGGACCGCCCGTCCAAGCCTTTGCCGCAAGCCATGCTGTATAACGCCGCTGAAAAGCATTGGGATGCCTTCAGTGATTGGAAGGTGGCGAGCAAACAAGTGCTGAAGCCGCTTTATCTGCAGCCCGCCTTCGGCCTTGGTTTCGATAAGCCCGCTGCGAGTGAGGAATCCTATGTTTCCGACCCAGCCAAACCGGTGCCCTTCCTGACGCCGCCCGTGGATGGCGGCGATCGCGCCCGCTGGACAACCTGGCTGGTTTCCGATCAGCGCCCAGTCTCGACCCGCACCGATGTGCTCTCCTATCAAACGCCGGTGCTGAGCCAAGAGGTGCGGGTCGAAGGCGCGCCCATCGCCGACCTCTTCGCTAAGACCAGCGGCAGCGATGGCGACTTCGTGGTCAAGATCATCGATGTCTATCCGCCGAGCTATTCCGAAGCGCCGGAGCTGGCGGGCTATCAGCTGCCCATCAGCCTCGACATTTTCCGCGGCCGCTATCGCAAGAGCTTTGCCGAACCCGAAGCGATCCCCCCGGGCGCGGTGCAGGAATACAAATTCCGCTTGCCGACGATGAATTACGTCTTCAAGCCCGGCCACCGCATCATGGTGCAGATTCAGTCCAGTCTGTTTCCGCTCTACGACCGCAATCCGCAAAGCTTCGTGCCCAACATCCTGTTTGCGAAGCCTGCCGATTATCAAAAGGCCACGGTGACGCTGGAGCAAGGCACCAGCGCCGTGCTGCTGCCCATCGTGGCGGCGAGTAGTGCGGTGAAATAAAAGCTGGCGCGGCCGAGGGGGGGGCGGCCGCGCCACTTCTTGCTTACTGGCGCATGAAGGCGCCGCCGAGGCCAACGGCCACGGCATCGAAGGTGACAAAGCCGCCGAAGCTCTTCAGCTCCTTGAACTGCATGTCGGGAGCGGTCAAAGCGAGGCTGATATAGCCTAGGCTGTCATTCATCGCATTGATCGTGACGCAGGTGGTGGGGCCGCCACTGTTCTTGAAATGATAATGGCCGGTCGCCGGATAGGTTTGCCCGCCATAGCTGACGGAGGCCGCGGTGATCTGGCCATTGGAGTCATTGGCTTGCGTGATCGCCAAAGTTGCGCCGATATTTTCGTTTTTGTAGGTTCCAACAAGCTGAGACATTGCTTTCTCCTGGGTTGTAGGCGACCGCAATGCGGCTCGGACGCCGCTTGGGCAGCCAAGATGGATGGTCGAAACGCTACACGGAGTGCAGCACACTAAAAGGTAAGTTATACCGTGTGCTGCACCCTAAGATTGCATACCTTGTGGGGCAATGAGTCAACAGACGGTTTGTGAATATTTGTATTGACCACTGACAACTGGCGCCCGAGGCATGATCGGCGCCACGAAAATCCTCACGCAGAGAAAACTTTGTTGGGTGAAGGTTGTCCTCAGGGCAGTCTGGTCTCGCCCCCTCTCTTCCCGCTATCAATAGGGCTCGGACGAAACGGCTACGGAGAGACGCCATGGCGTATGTCGATGGTTATGTGATCGCAGTCCCTACCGCCAACAAAGAAACCTTCATCGCGCAGGCCAAAGATTTCGACAGCTTCTTCATGGATTGGGGCGCCATCCGGGTTGTCGAATGCTGGGGCGATGAAGTGCCGGACGGCAAGCAAACCGATTTCAAGCGCGCCGTGCAGGCCAATACCGACGAGACGGTCGTCTTCTCCTGGATCGAATGGCCCGACAAAGCCACGCGCGATGCCGCCATGGCCAAGATGCATGAGATGATGGAGAAGGACGAGCGCTTCGATCCCAAGAAGAACCCGCCTTGCTTCGACGGCAGGCGCATGATCTTCGCCGGCTTTGCCCCCGTCGTCAGTCTGGAGCACTAGGGTTTGCGCGAGGCCAGATAAGCGGTGACGTCGACGATCTGGCTCGGCGTCAGGCCGCGGGCAGGGGCCTGCATCATGCCCGCCGCCGCGTCGTGGCGCGCCCCGCTGCGAATGTCCCAGAGCGCCCGCGCCAGATAAGCAGCCGAGCGCCCCGCCAAGGGCGGCGCCATGCTGGTGCCTTGCAACGAACCGCCATGGCACATGGCGCAAGCTTGGCCTGTGCCGCCGCCGCTCATCACGATCGCAGCCCCCCGCGCGATGGCTCCTGGCGGCACATAATCGGTCACGGCGATGCGGTCATTGCCGATGAACATGGCGGGCAAATCCGCCGCCAGTTCGACCACGCGATTGCCGATGGCTTCGCGCCCCGGCGCCGGATTGAGCCAGCCATATTGATCCGGCGTGGTCTTGGGCACCGTCGCGCTTTCCACCACGCGAACCACTTGCTTGCGCGGCAGGCTGGCATAATAGGCAGCGGCTTGGCGCAGGGCACTGTTGGACACGGCGACTGCGACCTTGATCATCTCACCAGTGCTGGGCTGGCCCGTATTGGCTGAGCGCCGCTCGCCCGTTTTGAAGGCGGTTACCTGCGCGATGATATACTCTGCCGGCAGCCCTGCCAGATCCGCCGCCCCTGGCGCACCCACGCCGCTATAAAAATGACAAGCGGCACACGGCGTCGGGCCTTTGCCGCTGTTGTGTGCCACCACGGGTGGCGCGGGCGGATGGCTGTCGGGAAACCAATCGACGGCAGTGTTCTCGTCGGAGACTTGCGCTTTGCTGAAACGCAGCTTGCTGCCCGGCATGGTGAAAGGCCCCGCGCCCGGCGGCGGACCAAAGGTGGATTTGGCGCCGGTCGGATAAGCCCAAGCCATCTCGCGCGGAACGGCGTTCTCGGCCAGCGCGGCGCCCGCAACACAAGCTGCCAGCATCGCGCCTGCAATAAGTTTCCGCATCGTCATTCCCCTGCCTAGTGTTGGCTACACTAACAATTTCGCGGCGGCAGGGAAGCCGCTAATAGCCGATATAGCGTCCCGGGCGATGCCAGGCGAACAGGGTCATGTGGATCGCTACGGCGCTGAGGGCCGACCACAGCAAAACATAGCCCGTCACGGTAAAGGCCGCCGCCGTTAGGATCACGCCATCGATCACCAGCGCCACGATGCCGACATTGATGCCGCGGGTGCGATACAGCCATAGCGACAGGATGATGGTGCCGCCTACGCCGGAACCGTGGCGGGCAATGGCCAAGATGCCCACACCGATGGCGGTGCCGCCGATGATCGCAGCAAAGGGCACGCTGATGGCGGCAATGGTGATGGCATGGGAGGCCGCAATCAGCGCTAGCGAAATCGCGCTCGAGGCGATCACCGATTTGATGATGAAGGTCCGCCCCATGACGATGGCGCCGAAAGCAAAAAAGGGCAGGTTGACCAGGGTGAACAATATCCCCACCGGCACCGGCACGAGATAAGACAGGATCAGCGCGATGCCAGCGACGCCCGCCGTCACCAGCCCCGCCGCTTTCAGCAGCACCATGCCGATGGTGATCAGCGCGGTGCCGGTATAAAACGCGTAAGTGTCATCGAGGAGCGTATGCGGCCGCGCATCCGGCAGTTGTACCTCTGTCTGCGCCACCATCGTCTCCAGACTTGTTTTTGCAGCAACGCTGCTAATGGTCTTGGGCTTGCCAAGCAAGCAACCGCAGCGGGTCGGTCTTGCTCATAGTTCCTGCTTTGTTCTATCGTGACACGGCAATGGATTCGGCTGGATAGAGCGTATGAGTGCGCAAGGTGCGTTCGCGTTTTGCAAAGCGGCGCGGCCGCCCAAGCTAGAGCGCCTGGTCTTTGCGCTGATGCTGGCGGAGGCCGATGCGGCGGCTCTGGCGCGTTTTGCTGAGCGCTTGCTCGTGGAGCGTGAGCTGGCGGCCTTGCCGATCAAAGCGCCGCGGCTGCATATCGCGCTGTTTCGCTTGATGAGTTGTAAGCAGCCGGTGCTTTATGCCGCCAAGCTGGCCGGGCAGGATGTCGCCGCCGCTGGGCTGAAGCTCTCCTTCGCGTCCATCGGCAGCAGCAAACAGAATCTGGCTTTGCAAAGCGGCGATGCTGCGCTCAGCGCCGTGCAGGAAAAATTGGGCAGCGCCTTGGCCAAGCACGGCCTGCGCGCCACCAAGCTGCCGCTGCAACTGTCTTTGGCCACCGGCCTGCCGCGCCAAGCCATCGAGCCCATCGAGCCCTTCCCCTTGACGGTGACGGGGCTGGCCTTGTTGCGCGCCGAAAGCGATCTTGCTTACGATGTGCTGCGCCGCTGGCCGCTGAACAAGCTGCGCCCGGCTTGAAGGGGCTTTGCATGACCATCACGATCTACGGCATCAAGAATTGCGACACCATGAAGAAGGCCTTCACTTGGCTGGATAGCCACGGCATCGCTTACGAATTTCACGATTACAAAAAACTCGGCGTCAGCAAAGCCAAGCTGACGGCATGGTGCCAAGCAGCGGGTTGGGAAAAAGTCCTCAACCGTGCCGGCCCCACCTTCCGCAAACAGCCCGACGAAGCCAAAGAAAACCTGACTCAGGCCAAAGCCATCGCTCTGATGATCAGCAACCCCTCGATGATCAAACGCCCGCTGGTCGAAACCGGCACCGCGCTCGAACTCGGCTTCAAGCCCGAGCGCTACGCCGAAATCTTCACAGCGAAATAGCGTTTAACATCCGGGGAGGTCGGCGAGACGAGCGTAGCGAGGCGGTCCGGGCAGCTATTTCGCCGGAGGCTGCCAGAATTCGATCTTCGTTCCGTCTGGATCGAGAATGGAGGCAAATTTTCCCGTCTGATCGTCCTCGCGTTTGAGGATCGTGACCCCCTTGGCCTCAAGACGTGCAACGAAGGCGTCGAGGTCATCGACGGCGAAATTGATCATGAATGCGCGATGCGACGGCACCATCTCGTCGCTGTTTTCGGGCATGGCATTCCACAGCGCCATGGGCGGATGGTTTGGGGCATCATAGCGCATAATGGCACCGCCCCAGGATTCCAGGGTAATGCCGAGCACCTCTTTGTACCACTTCGCTAACCCCTTCGGGTCTTTGCTTGTCACAAAGACTCCGCCGAGGCCCGTGATGTGACCGCTTTGCGCCAGCGCCGGAGAGACAAAGAGACCGGCAAGAATACTCATGACGATTAGGATTCTGGCTCTCGTCATCTTTTTTGCTCCCCAAAGCGCAAGCCAGGATGACAGATCGGCGCTGTTTTTGCCAAGCCCCTTCGACGACGTTCCGCGTTGAACAGTTGACCGAACTGCGCCGCTCTTTCTGCCCCGCCCTTCGCGGGGGAAGTGGCCGCCGTAGCTGCGCAGCAGCGGAGAAGGGGGCTCTTTGCCGCCACCCATTGCGTCCTCTCAAGAAGAAAAAGGTTCACGCGGAGACGCCGTGGATGGTCGCGCCCAAGACCAGATTTCAATCCGACCCCATTCTTTCTGGGTTGACCCATTTCACCGAGAGGCTGTCCGGCATCGCCACGGGCTTGCCATCACGAAGGATTTTCTCGAAGCGCCACTCGCTGACACAACGGATCGCTGCGTCATCGATCGCGCTGTTGCCGCTGGATGTTTTGATCTTGATATCGCGGGGCTGCCCGTCTTCAACAATCAACGACAGGTCTGCGCTGGTTTCGCGCGCGCTCAACTTGGCCCCGGACTGCAACAGAAACGTCCAGCATGACACCCGCGAAGTGACTTTGGGGTACAGCTTGTCGGCGAGTTTCCAAACCACTTTGCGCGAGGCCTTGAAAGGCTGGACAAAGCCGTCTTTGACGGCGGGATCGTAGGCTTGCAGCTTGCTGCATTCCACCGAAGCCGCATCGAGATCGGCATTGCCGCTCGATACCGCCACCGTCGGATTCAAAACGCGCCCCAGCGTGTCGATCTGGAAAGCGATAACGACCGAACCTTCGATCCCGGCGTCATGAGCGCTTTTGGGGTAGCGCGAAAAGCAAATGTCAGCGTCGGGCGAGGCCACCGCAGAGGCATCGTGATTGCGCCGCCGCCGCGTCGCCTCGTCGCCGATTTGCCAGTTGATATCGACCGGCCAGCGCGTTGCGACAGGCTCGCCGCTATCCAAGGCGGGGAAGTAACGCCACTGCGCCACACAACTGATCGCATCATGATCGAGCCCAGCCCAGCCGCTCGATTTCTCCACTCGGATATCTTCGACAGCGCCGGATTTGGTAATGCTTATCGACAGCTTGGTGGTGCCGCCATTGGGATCCATGTATTCGGTGTCGGGATAGTGATTGATGCACTCGCGAAAGTCGCGCAAACGCGGCGGCACCGAAGTCGGCTTGGCTCCTGGCGCGCTGGCCGCTTGCGCCGCTATCAAAAAGGCCGCAGCGATCAACCCGGCCGTCACTATCCCATACTTCCAACGCAGCATCACGGCCCCCAGCTCCGTTGAACTCTAGCCGAGGATGCACGCAGAGGTCCAATGCGGGCTTGGAAAAGCGCAACCAAGACCTATTCCAAACGGCACCTACAGTCTGACCACGGAGGTTTCGCAGGCTCGTACCAGAGGGTTCATCCCAGTCCCCGCAAAGCCGCTGAATGGCTTATACTGCTGGCGTTGAATCGCATGCGGCGCGTGAGCCGCGCCCGGGAGCGGGGCCATGGCGAAGATCAGTCGTCTCAAGCGGATAGTGTGGTTGGCGCTGATCGCCGCCGCTCTTTTTGTTCCAGCCGGAACGCTGGCTTGGCCGGGAGCCTGGATTTTTCTGCTGTGTTTCATCGGCGGCATGCTGCTCACCATGGCGTGGCTCAAGCGGCACGACCCCGAACTGTTTCACGAACGGGTACGGCGTTTTCGCCAATCCGATCAGCCCTTATGGGACCAAGTCTTAGGACTTGGCATCGTTGTGGTTTGGTATGGCTGGCTCGCCGCCATGGGGTTCGAGGCACGCGGCGCCGGGCCGACGCCTGTGGCCGCGCTGAGTGCTGGGGCCGCGCTGATCATCGTGGGATATTTCTTGACCGCAGCAAGCCTTGGCGCCAACCGCTTCGCGGTCACCGCCGTGCGGCTGCAGCGCGAGCGCCGCCAAAGCGTGATGGATAAGGGCCCCTACGCGGTGGTGCGCCATCCCATGTATGCCGCCTCGATCACCATCCATCTCGGCACGGCGTTGCTGCTTGGGGCGGGCTGGGGCTTTGCAGGCGTAGTGCTGCTCGCGTTTCTGCTCGGCCTGCGGGCGGTGTTGGAGGAAGGCTTGCTGTGCGCCGGTTTACCCGGCTATCGCGACTACACCGCGCGCGTGCGCTGGCGCTTGATTCCGGGACTATGGTGAGGGGGAAAACCCTAGCGCAAAGCCCGCGACGCACTTCTCCCCTTTCTGCCCCCGCCCTTCGCGGGGGAAGTGGGGCGCCGCGAAAGCGGCGAGCCGAAGGGGGCTCTTCGCTGCCGCCCGTCGCGTCCTCTCAAAACGAAAAAGATTCACGCGGAGGCGCGGAGCGACAGTCCGCTATCCCATCGACTCCTGACATTGCCAGCGATTGAGTTACTTCCGGGTTGCGCCAGTAGTGACCCTTCCCACCACACCGAACGATCCACCGGTCACGATCCATTTCGGACATTCGACGTGGTGCACAATTTAAGAATTATGCGCCATGCGAAAAACATTATGTGGCAGGAGTGTTTAGTATCTTCCCCTCGTTTTTCGAGCTTTGATCTTCGACCTTCACCACCCCTAAAGCGATCCCATTATGTGTGCCACACCCACGGCATCGCCAGTGTGCCCCTTGCTTGGCCTGATGCTTCCACAGCACCGTCTTTACGTGGCAATCCGGCGAAGAGCATTCAACTTCGAACTTTCCTATTTCCCACACAGAACGACCGTCTGGATCGAGTGTAACCGTATACTTAGCCCCGCAATTGAAGCACTGAGCATCCACCACATTTTTGCCAGACGGCATTCTTCTAGAGACCGGCCTTTTGCAGTTTTCGTCCATGCACTGTTCGAGTGTCTCGAATATGCCCATTGTTGATCTCACCGACGAACTGAGAATTTGTTCAATAAGCTTTTGTGCGCTCACGCAGTGTTTTTGCACTTTCGAAAAACTCGGAAAGTTCCCTGACTGCATATTTTGCAGTGTGGGTGAGTGCAAAAACGATCCAAATGCATTGTATATTTTTAAAATTCTTGCCCATGTGATGGCGTAATGCGTACCGAGCAACTCCATATTCTCTCGTGAAGTCGGTTTGCCTTTCGCCTCTTGGCGTCCAATAAAGATCGTTTTTGTAGTGCAAATTGCCGGATCAATTGCGGCCAGCATTCTTAAAACGTCGTGGGGAGGCCAAGTCTTGTATTTTTCGGGTGAGATTTCATCTTTGATCGCCCAAGCTTGGTCGTAGGTCAATGCTTCTAACGCATACCGCAGCTCAAGTACTGCATACCGCAGCCGATGCGGATCGTTTGAGGCAAGCTCGGCCTCGGCCCGGGCCAGGGAGTCTCGTGCCATAGTTCGAAAATCTGAAATGCCGCTCGTCACCATCTCCTACCTTTATAAAAGTATGGGGTCAGAATAAAATCTTTCGGTTGCAACTCCCAAGCTGTCGTGAACAGTTTTAACCTCGAACGCTAGACGGCCTCCTGATTTCACTCCGACCCCATACTTTCCATACTTTCTGTGCGCTCAGCACAGCGCACGGCGTCGATTTCAACACGATTGCTGCGCGGGTCAGTTCCCGCGACTGGTGCGCCTTTGCACCGGCGCGCTGGCCATCCGCTCGCAATGCCTTGCATCAAAGGATCGTGCCATCTTATCACAGGTAGCCGCCTCGTGATCACGGCTTAGCTGCAAAGCGAATACCTCGTCGTAAAACGCTGAAGCGTCGGTAGGATTGCTGCCGTGGTTCACAGAGCTCGCCTTGCACTTCAATGTCGTCGTTATGAAGTGGAGAACAGCTTTTTCTAGCGCCGCATCGTGCCGTGTGGGCGGAGGGCTATTTACACCCACCGAATAGGTAATTTTCGCGCCGTCGAGTGACCCCGAAGGAAGACCAATGAAATGCACGAAGCGCCGCTCCTGGTCGTATCCTTCGATTTCCAATGGGTAGAATGCCAAATTGAACTGACGCCGCATGCGCTCGAGATTGGCGACCGTGAATTTGCGGCCCGTCAGGAACTGTTCGATTGCCGCCTCAGAAGGGGGCATAGAACATTGAAAGTTCACAGCCAAATCGGGAGCTAATGAATCGCTCTGTTTCGCCACCGCGGAATCACTAAAGTACATTGTCAGTGAGGCCATCATCAGTGCCTGCGCCAATTTCCGCGACGTGTTCATCTGAGGCTCTCGCTTCCCAGCTATCATAGCGCGGTATCCGATACCGTTTTTGCAGATGGCGCAATTTGATCAAACTAGGCGCAGACGACATTGGCCTCAGGAAAGGTTTCGTGTCGTTCGGGTAATTAAAGCGGTACGCGGTCAGAATGAACATTCGAGGAAGGGCAACTTCTGGCGTGCGCCGTGACAAGGCGGCGCTTTCCAGCGGGTGGGAGACCCGCCCGGCGACATCGCTCCAGCCGGAAGCAGTCGGAGCGGGCATGGAGGTAACAAAATGTCCGAAGCCTTCGATTAAGGGCGTCACGAATGGTGACGACGCAAGTGTGCAGGCCGCAACGCGAGTGAACGCCGAGCAAGCCTCGAAAATGCCGATGTGCAGGCCGACCCGGCTGCCATTCCGGGGAAGGCTGATATGGTTGGGATGAATTGAGCGAAGACGACGCCCAGCCGCTGCACCGGGGTACTGGCGGCAGCATGTACACAAGGAAAGCGGACGCAACACGGGAAGCCTCAAGGCGTGGTCAGGGATGATCAACGGAACGCCCGTGAGGGATGGGTCCGGCGCCATGAGGTGGCGGAGAGGTTCGTAGTACCGCTGAAACTGCGTAATTGCGGTGGAGGGAAGGGACCTCAGTTCAAGACGAACGCAATAAGCGGGAAAGGATTTGGGGATTGGGCAACCTAGCAACTCCGAAAAGTGTTCAGAACCTGCAGATGGCGTTACACGCGAAAGCGAAGGCAGAAGCCGGTTATCGCTTCTATGCGCTGTACGACAAGATCTACCGCGAAGACATTCTGGCTCTCGCCTATGCCCAGTGTCGCTCGAACAAGGGCGCGCCGGGAGTGGACGGCCAGGATTTTGCGGACATCGCGGCGTACGGGGTGGAGCGGTGGCTGGGCGAATTGGCGCTTGCACTCAGAGAAGGGACCTATCGACCGGACCCCATCAGGCGCGTGTACATACCGAAGGCCAACGGCAAACTGAGGCCGCTCGGTATCTCGACCGTGAAGGACCGGGTCTGCATGACGGCAGCGATGTTGGTGCTAGAACCGATCTTTGAGGCCGATCTTCCGCCAGAACAATACGCCTACCGCCAAGGGCGCAATGCCCAGCAAGCGGTGGTGGAGGTGGAAGAGCGGTTGTTCCGCGGCCATCCGGAGGTGGTGGACGCCGACTTGGCGGACTACTTCGGGAGCATTCCGCACGCCGATCTGATGAAGGCGCTGGCGCGCCGGATTGTGGACCGGCGGGTGCTGCATCTGATCAAGATGTGGCTGGAATGTCCCGTTGAAGAAACCGATGACCAAGGCCGGACGAAGCGCACGACAGAAGCGCGGGACAAGCGGCGAGGCATCCCCCAAGGCTCACCGATCTCACCATTGCTGGCGAACCTTTACATGCGCCGGTTTGTGTTGGGGTGGAAGAGACTGGGTCTGGAGAAACTCCTCGGCAGTTGCATCGTGAACTATGCCGACGATCTGGTGATCCTGTGCCGGAGGGGCAAAGCCGAACAGGCTCTGGCCCACCTGCGCGCGATCATGGGAAAGCTGAAGCTCACGGTGAACGAGGAGAAGACACGCATCTGCAAGGTCCCGGAAGAGACGTTCGACTTCCTGGGTTACACGTTCGGACGGATGTACTCGGCGACGACCGGTAAGGCCCGCTTGGGCCAGCGGCCCTCGAAGAAAAGCATCAAGCGCGTGATCGAGAAAGTGCACGTGCTGACGGCTCGGACGATGACATGGCAAGAGACCACAGAACTGGTGGCGAAGATGAACCGGACGCTGCGCGGCTGGGCGAACTACTTTGCGGTAGGGACCGTCAGCCGAGCATACCGAGCCGTCGATGCCTATGCAGCGATGCGGTTACGCCGGTGGTTGCAGTTCAAGCACAAGACCAGGGGACGCAAGGGCGGCAGCTATCTCCCGTCGCACCTTTACGAGCACTTCGGGCTCGTGCACCTGGGCGCGCGCGAACGCGACCTGCCGTGGACGAAGGCGTGAGTCTTGTCCGAGAGCCGGATGCGGGAGATCTGCCTGTCCGGTTCGATGAGCGGGGTGTGGAAACGGAAGTCACGGTCGAACTCGTGAGGCACCGCCAGACGAAAGAGGCGGAAAACAGATAGGTCCGACCTAACGCCAACGCGCCACACCTCGACTCTACGCAAGTCACCCCTCGCTCGATGGTCCGCATCCCGTCGGAATTTCGCCCGTCATAGCTGGCGCCTCCGCGTCTCCGCGTGCCGATCTTTCCTCCGCCCATTAACCCTAACAAGATTAAATTCCTCAACCTCCCCTTGAATTCCAGAAATCTCTCCTAAATCCAATATCTGGACCTTTAGGAGAAGTGGCATGAGCCGGAAGTACGACGACGATGATCCCCCCTATCCCAAGCCGGGCACGCCGGAGTGGGAGGCTCTGCTCGAGCCTAACCGCGCCTATATGGCCGAGATGAAGGAGGAGCGGGAAGTGGAAGATGCGGCTCGCGCGGCGGCGGAAAAGGGTGAAAAAACCCTGACGCCAGACGACATCCGCAGCCAATCGGCGGAAAAGCTGCTCGTGCAGCTTGATGCGGTGGCCAAACTCACGGCGCGTTGCGAGCGCGTGGTGGCGGTTTCCAACCCAGACAGCATTGCGCCGCTCAATGCCGCTGCCGGTTTGATGACCGCGAGCGCCCATGTCGCCACGGCGCTTGCCAAGCTCACCCAAACCGAAAATCGGCAGAGGCACATAATCGAGCGGATTCAACCGCCTGCGTCCAATTTGGCGCATTCGAATGTCAGTTTGGACGCAAGCCCCCCTGCCACACCAGAAGACCTCTCGCGTCAGGCCGCTGCCGCGCTCGATGGGCTGTTGTTCGACACTTTGCAGCGCAAGATGTTGCTCTACATGAATCTGGTGGCGGGCAAGACCTTCGATGCCGATTTGAAAAAGGCCTATCCGGAGGCTTATGCCCCTGGCGGCGCGTTGGGGGAGACCAGCGCTAAGCCCAGCACTTCGGCCTGAATCCTATGATGAGGCGCCGCTCGGTTCCCAAGCGCCGCTTGATACCGCCCGCCGCGCGCGTCCCGCACCCGCGCCGCAAGCGTGGCGGCCAACTGGGTAATCGCAATGCTTTCAAGCATGGCGGGCGCAGCAAAGAGATGCGGGAATTCCGCCGCGCCGTAACGGCCTGTTTGCGCGAAACTTACGCACTGCTCGCGGCGCTCGGCTTCGAGCCGCGGCAAAGGCGCTGGGCGCGCTTGCACAAACAGCAGTCTCTCGAAAAGCCCAGCAAACAGAGGGCAAAAAGTTATCCCCACAAATACTTTTCGGCCTCTCTGGCATTAAGCTGTGATCAACTTCGGTCCGGGTGCGAATCGGCTTGCGGCAGGGCTGTGCAATCTGTTCATTCGCCCCCCTCTTTGTTGTCACAAAACCAGGGCCGGAATGGAACAGGAAGTCTACCGTCATATCCCTTACGACATCGAAGTCGAGCAGGCCCTGCTTGGCGCGATCCTGGTCGACAATCGGGCCATGGAAGCGGTCTCTGCCACGCTGAAGGCGGAGCATTTCTACGATCCGCTGCATCAGCGCCTCTATCAGGCGATGGCGACCTCGATGGAACGCGGCGGCATGATCATCACGCCGCTGACGCTGCATGCGGCGCTGAAGGCCGATCCGGGCCTCTCCGAAGTGGGCGGCCATGCCTATCTCGCGGGTCTTGCCGATGCCGCGCCCGCCATTCCCAATGTCCGCGACCTTGCCAAGATTCTCTACGATCTGGCGCTGCGGCGCACGTTGATCCGGGTTGGCGAAGATATCGTCAATACCGCCTACGAGGCCCCCCTCGACAAGCCGCCCCAGGCGCAGATTGAAGATGCGGAAAAGGCGCTGTATCGCGTCAGCGAGAATGCGCGTTACGGCGAAGGTCCGATTGAGTTTGCCGAAAGCATGCAGCGCGCTGTCGCCATGGCCGAAAAGGCCCAGCTGCGCGGCGGCAAGATTTCCGGCGTCACCTCGGGCTTTATCGAAGTCGACCGTCTGCTGGGTGGTTTGCAGCCTTCCGATCTGCTCATCATCGCCGGGCGCCCGGGTATGGGCAAAACCGCCTTTGCGGTGAATGCGGGCTTCAACGCCGCTTTTGCTTATGCGCAAGATGTGGCGGCAGGGGCTTCCGATCCGCGCGGCGCGCCGGTGCTGTTCTTCTCGCTCGAAATGGCGGCGCAACAGATCTCCGCTCGTGTGCTCTCCGAGCGCGCCGAAATCGAGATGTGGCAGATCCGCTCGGGCAAGTTCTCCGAAGAGCAATGGAGCAAGTTCGTCCTGACCATGCAGGAATTGTCGAATGTGCCGTTCTACATCGACGACACCGGCGGCATCTCGATTGCCCAGATCGCGGCCCGCGCCCGCCGTATGAAGCGCGAGAAGAATATCGGCGTCATCATGATCGACTATCTGCAGCTGGTAACGCCCTCGCGCCAAGCCGAGAACCGGGTGCAGGAAATCACCGAGATCACCAAGGGCCTGAAGACCCTCGCCAAGGAATTGAATGTGCCGGTGGTGGCGCTGTCGCAGTTGTCGCGTGGCGTCGATGCCCGCGACGACAAGCGCCCCGTGCTGTCGGATTTGCGCGAATCCGGCTCGATCGAGCAGGACGCCGACGTCGTGATGTTCGTTTATCGCGAGGAATATTACCTCGCCACGCGTCAGCCCGATCCGTCTTCGCCGGACTTCGCCAAATGGCAAGAGAAGCTGGAGCGGGCGACCGGCAAGGCGGAAATTCTGGTCGAAAAGCATCGTCACGGCGCCACTCGCTCGATCGAGCTGGTCTTCGAATCCCGCTACACCCGCTTCTCCAATATGGCCGAGACGCCGGACGCCTAAGCCGCGCCGCGCTGCTGCAACAGCGTGTGCGAAGCAGGCGCGACCACGGCGGTGTGATTGTTTGCAACACTTACCAATTGGGCGTGACCGCTCAGCACTTGCGCGATCTGTTGCGGCAGAAGTCGCAGCTCGTAATAAGCACGAATGATCTCGCGCTTGATCAAAGCCGGGCCGAAGCTATTACCGGCCAGCCGCCAAGGCTTGATGTCGGACGCGCCGCCGCTGGCTTGCCGCGCGATGGCAGGCAGCAGTTGATAAGGTTTGAGCTTGCTGGCCAGCGCCGAGACGTTGGGGTTGAAGAGCAGGTGATCGACCGGCACATCCCAGCGCTCCGCTGCCAGGAGTTCAATCGCCGCCCGCCGCGACAGGACATAAGCCGCCGCGCCGGTATGGCGCGAGAGAATGGGCGCGATGCTGCGTCCGCGTCCGATCTCGCTACGCTCGCCGACCAGGACGCGCTGGCTCTGCGGCCCGAAATGCTCCAGCTTCAGCACATCCGTGCCGGGTGGCAGCCAACCAAAATCATCGAGCAATCGCGGCGCCGCAGGGTCGAGCAGGACGTCATCCTCGAGAAAGGCCGCATACGGAGCACCATGGGCGAGGAAGGTGAACCACGCCTTGCGATGGCTGAGCGAGCAGCATTGATCGCCTTTGGACAAGCGCCCCAGCGGGCCTGTGGCCGTGAAATGGCGCGCAATCCAACCCTCGCTGACCAGTGTCGCATCCAGCGCCGTGACGATTTCGAAGGCCATCTTCAAACGCAGCATCTGCGCCGTCATCGCCGCACGGCGGTCGCGGCGTCTGGCGAGATTGATGACGAAGATTTTCATTCTGCCGGCTTGCAAATGCATTCGCCGCATCAAGGCACATTCTATCGCGAAGTGTTGGCGAAGTTGTTGAAAGCCGTGATGGCATCGCGCTTTGGCACAAAGAAATACAGAATCGCCGTCATGAAACGAGGCATGCTGCACAGGCATTATATGATGACGATGCGGAAGAGAGATAAGATGCGATCTGTGCAGCAGCGCTTGGTACGGCATCGCCGCAACGCGCACAGAATCAGCATCGCTTCGCCTCACGACTTTGTGAGCACGCGTTGCCGCGACGGTAGCGGTGTGGCGTTGCCATACTGTCTTGATATGGCGCGCCGCCGTGCTCTCTATGTCTACGATGCTGACGCGAAGGCAATGCAGGCTGCTTCCTTTTACTATTTGCATTTGCGTCAAACGGCACAGCACATCCTCTCGGTGCCGTTCGAATGTCTGCCGCTGTCGCCGCGCACAGCGCAGGACGATCCGGTGTTCTTGTTTTCGCCGGGACGCGTTGGTTCGACTTTGATCAGCCGCGTTTTGGCGGAGGCGGGGATTGCTTCGGTCTCGGAGCCGGATTTCTTCACGCAAGTCGCCAGGCCATTTTGGCAGTCGCCGCTGAATCCACTTCGACGCAGCGTTACGGACGCGATGTGGAAGCTGTCGGATGATTTGTGTTCGGTTTTGGGGGCGGCGCCGGTGGTCAAGCTGCGGGCGGAATGTGCCGCCTATCCGGAGCTGTTCTTGCGCCAACCTGGTGTTAGGACAATTGTCCTGGTGCGTGATTTTGAGAGTTGGTCGCGTTCTACTGCGAAGGTGTTCGGCGCTGGGCCGGGCAAAGCGGTGCGCAAATATCTGACGGCGCTGCGCTGCTATGAAGTTCTGCGCCAGAGCGGCAACTGCCATCTGATGCGCTACGAGGACTGGGTTCATGACCCAGATGCCGCAGCCTCGGCGCTGGGGCGATTTCTGGGCGCCCCCATCGGGCCAGAGGCGGTTGGGCGTGCCTTTGCCAGCCATTCGCAGGCAGGCACGCCGCTGATGCGGCGGCAAAGGCCGGGCTGGGAGGAAAAATGGCAAGGAGCGCTGGCGTTGTGGCATTCGCCGCGGCTCGTCAGCGCACGGGCGCGCCTGGAAGGGCTTCTGCCTAGGGCTTGAGATCGCCGGAAAGATCATTACATCCAGGGATATAGTCGCCGTGGCAAAAGGAATGGCATAAGCTGCGGGGATATTCCCGCAAGACCAGCAGGCTTCACGGTGGCAGAGACATCTTTGGTAGGTGAGTCCGCCACCTTGATGGCAGAGCTTCAAGCGCGTTTCCGCGCTGATGAGGCTGGGCTGCGCCGTACCCGCAGCCGCGGTTTGGCGGTTGGTGTCGCCATCGTCGTGCACGTGATCTTCATCTGGATCTTGATTCTGGCGGAATTCATCCCGATGGATTTCATCAGTCGTCCCAAAATCGAGAAGATGACCTGGATCGTGCTGAACCAGCCAGCGCAAGCGCCCCGGATCATTCCCACCAAGCAAACCAAGGCGGAGTCCGACGCCGCGGTCAATCCGATCCTGGTGCCCAAGCTGATCAAGCCCAAGGTTGAGGAAGAGAACAACGCCATCACCGATCTGGGTCTGGCTTTGGGCCGCTCCTTGGCTTGCGGCGCCAATAGCTTTGAGTATCTGAATTCTAAGATGCGTTTGGAATGCCGCCACAAGCCTTGGCAGTTTGTCTACGACCGCTACGGCAATATCATTCTGGATCCCCAAGGCCGCAGCGCCGAAGCGCGCGAGGAAACCTTGCGGCCGAGCGATGTGCAGGCGCATGAGCGCAATACCGCACCGCGCTGCCCACAAAATGTCGATCCCAACGCGCCTTGTATCGCCGACATCATCGGAGGGCGCTGAATGCCCGATTCGCCGCAGCCCAACACAGGCTTTGACCTCAACGTCCCGCGGCGGCATTGTCCCGCCATGGACCGGGCGGATGAGGGGATGATTACGGCGTTTGAGGCGGCGCGCCTGACGGTGCGCTTGGGCGTGCTTGCCGAGAATTTTCGCGTGGCCCAAAGGCTGGCAGGCCCGGCTGAGGTCGCCGCCGTGGTCAAGGCTGACGCTTATGGCACTGGGCTGGCGCCTGCCGCCAAGAGCTTGGTCGCGGCCGGTTGTGACAGCTTCTTTGTCGCCCGCCTGGAAGAAGGCATCGCGCTGCGCAGCTTGGCGCCCGAGGCGCGGATTTTTGTCCTCGACGGCGCCCCACCGGACATGGTGCCGGCCCTGATTTCGCATCGTCTGACGCCGGTGCTGAATTCGCTGGCCGAGGTGGCCGGTTGGTCGGCGGCGGCTGTTGCCACCCGCAGTCAGTTGGACGCTGCCATCCATATCGATACCGGGATGAACCGGCTGGGCCTGTCGCCGGCCGAATTGTCCAATCTCGCGGCCGAGCATGTGCGCCATCTCGCGGGCCTTCGGGTCGTGCTCTGGGTCAGCCATCTGGCCTGCTCGGACGAGCCGGAAGCCAAAATGAATCGTTTGCAGCTGGAGCGCTTCAAGACGGCGCTCGCTATGCTGCCGGAAGCCCCCGCCAGCCTGTCCGCTTCGGGCGGCATCATGCTGGGCAAGGACTACCACTTCGATCTGGTGCGGCCCGGCATCGCGCTCTATGGCGGCAATCCGCAACCGGGGCAGGCGAACCCATTTGGTTCTGTCGTCAGTCTCAGCGCCACCATCATGCAAGTGCGCCAAGCGGGTAAAGGCGAGAGCGTCGGTTATGGCGCCAGCTACCGCTTGAAGCGGCCGTCGCTGCTCGGCACGGCGGCGCTCGGTTATGCCGATGGCATTTTCCGCAGTCTTTCCAATTCCGGCTCGGTGGCGATTGGTACGGCGCGGGCGCCGATTGTCGGGCGCGTCTCGATGGATCTTCTCACGGTCGATCTGACGGATATTCCTACCGCGGTGCATGCCGGCACCGAGGTCGAGCTTTTCGGGCAGACCATTTCGCTCGAAGAGATGGCGGCGGCTGGGGGCACCATCGCCTATGAAATCCTGACCTCGCTCTCGCGCCGGGCGCGGCGCCACTACGAGGATATGCCATGAACGTGTTTGCGCATGTTGGGCGGGCCACGATTGGATTGCTGCGGGAAGTGGGCCGCCTCAGTGTCTTCACCGCCGATGCGGTGACGAGCTTTGTGCGTCCGCCGATTTATTGGTCGCTGGTAGCGAAACAGATCATGCGGATCGGCTATAACTCGCTGCCGGTGGTGGGGCTGACGGCCTTCTTTACCGGCGGCGTGCTGGCCTTGCAGATTTACATCGGCACCGCGCGCTATGGCGCCGAGCAATTCGTGCCGACCGTGGTCTTGATCGGTATCTTGCGTGAATTGGGACCGGTGATTGCCGGTCTGATGGTGGCGGGGCGCGTGGCCGCGGCGATTGCTGCCGAACTCGGCACCATGCGGGTGACCGAACAAATCGATGCGCTGACGACGCTGGCGACGCGGCCGATCAAATATCTGGTGGTGCCGCGGCTGATGGCGGCGCTGATCTCGATGCCGATCCTGGTGGGCATTGCCGATTGCATCGGCGTTGCTGGTGGCTATGTCGCCGCCACGCAAAGTCTGGGCTTTACGGGCTCGATCTATCTCTCCACCACGGTGCAGGCTCTCAATCATGCCGACGTTATTTCGGGGCTGATCAAGGCGGTGGTGTTCGGCTTTTTGATCGCACTGATGGGCACGTATAACGGTTTTCATTCCAAAGGCGGGGCGCAAGGCGTCGGCGCGGCCACCACCAATGCGGTGGTCTCGGCTTCGATCCTGATCCTGGCCTCCAATTACGTTCTCACCAATATCTTCAACTTCTTCAATTTCTAGAGGCACCCCATGAATAGCGTGGCCTCGATGGCAAAAGTGGAACTGAAGGGCGTTAAGAAACGCTTCGGCAAAAAAGTCGTGCTCGACGGGCTCGACCTCACCATCGAACGCGGCCAGTCGCTGGTGGTGATCGGCGGTTCGGGCACCGGCAAATCGGTGATGATCAAATGCGTGCTCGGCATCTTGCGGCCGGACGCAGGCGAAATTTATGTCGATGGGCAGGAAGTGACACGGCTGAGCGGCCGGGCGCGCGATGCCTATTTGCGCAAATTCGGCATGTTGTTCCAAGGCGCGGCTTTGTTCGATTCCTTGCCGGTGTGGGAGAACGTCGCCTTCGGCCTGATCCAAGGCCGCGGTATGGGGCGCAAACAAGCGCGCGAGATCGCTTTCGAAAAATTGGCCAAGGTTGGGCTCGGGCCGGATGTTGGCGCGCTGTCGCCGTCGGAGCTTTCCGGTGGCATGCAGAAGCGCGTGGGCCTGGCACGTGCCATTGCCGCCGATCCCGAAATCATCTTCTTCGATGAGCCGACCACGGGGCTTGATCCGATCATGTCGGACATCATCAACGATCTGATCGTCGCCACCCGCTCGACCGGCACCACGGCGCTGTCGATCACCCATGATTTGGTCAGTGCACGGAAGATCGCCGACCGCATCGCCATGCTGTACAAAGGCAAGATCATCTGGGATGGGCCGACCGCCGAGATCGACCACAGCGGCAATCCTTACGTCGACCAATTCATCCACGGCCGCGCCACCGGCCCGATCAAGATGGAAGTGAAGGCGTAACGAATACTGGGGGGCACGATGTGGAAGCGTTTGGTGGTCATCAACGGTGTTATGATAGCTGACCTCTATATTCTGCTGTTCGTTAGAGTTGTTACGCACGTCACAATTACTACATTGCCTGGAGCGCATTTGACGGCGGAGCAGGCTGCTCAGAATACGCGTTCTGGGCTCATCGCCGCCGCAGGTTTCGGTCTTTTTGTGGTTCTGGGAATCTGCGTTTGGCTCAATTTCCGCATCATCCGGCGCTATCGCAAAGCCGTTTAGGTTGGTCCTGCCACCGGCCCGATCAAGATGGAAGTGAAGGCGTAAGGCATCGCGATGTCGCGCGGGTACCTCCTCACTGTCATCCCCGGCCGAGTGTTCTAAGCGCAGCGCGGAACACGAGGGGAAGGGGACCCAGGTGGAATCGCCTCTCGATCGTGGAGGTAATGGCACCGTGCGAAAATTTTGAAATTTGTCTTGTGTTGGGACCTGGGTCCCCTTCCCCTCGCACGCCTTGTTGCTTCGCAATGCGCCGTACTCGGCCGGGGATGACGCGTTTTTTGGGGATGCCGAACCGTAACGCGCCACCAGGGCGCGGCCTTCGGCGATGTGGGCGCGGATGTCGGCGTAGAGGGCGCGGCGCGCGCAGGAGGCTTTGTCGCGCCGGAGGGAATTGTGATTGCCAAAGGGCGCGCCGCGTTTGCCGCCGCGCACCCGTGGCGGTTTGGGGACGCGCAAGGCTGGCGGGACGAGGCGGCGCTTCTTCATCGCGGGGTGGCGGGGCTTTCCGCATCGGGAAACTGCGCGTCGGCCGCAGCCAGCAGCGCATCCAGACGGCGTTGGAGTTTGGCGCGGGCGCCGTCATTGGCCTGGGCCTTCGCAATATCTTGCGCCAACAATTCGTCGGGCGTGGGCTTATGAGCTTGAACCGTCTCGACAATCGTTCTGCGACGGCTTTCCACCAAAGCGACTTGTGCCAGCACTTTGGCAACCCGAGCCCCGGCGCTCAGAACCGTTGCGGCGGCAAGGATGG
Source organism: Rhizomicrobium sp. (assembly GCA_031291635.1). Lineage (GTDB taxonomy): Bacteria > Pseudomonadota > Alphaproteobacteria > Micropepsales > Micropepsaceae > Rhizomicrobium. The sequence continues at coordinate 26,909 of JARLIR010000019.1, forward strand.
GGGCCACACCGGGCTGGGCATTCACCAGAATTTCGCAGCGGTCGAGCAAGGCGGTGCCGCGGGTCAAATAACCCGCGAGCTCCCTTACGGTGGCTCGGCGCTCAGCCTCATCCTCCGACATAAGTTGCGATTGCGACACAGTTTTTCTGCCGCCTTGGCCCGCGGCAAGGGCAGGGTTTTGGTTCATGCGAAAGATGTGGGGGCGCAATCTAGGGTTTCAAGGGGCTGTAAGGAAAAAAATCCCAATTACGTAGTTGACACCACAAACGCAAATGGTAGTATGTCCGGGTTAGATCGGGACAGAGTTACGGCCATGGGCAAAAACACCTTCACACAGAAGCACTTCCACGATGAAGAAGCCGCCCGCGCTTGGCTTGAAGCCGCCCGTTGGCCGACTGGTGCCTATTGCCCGAAATGCGGTTCGCTAGAGCCCTACAAGACCAAAAAGCCGGGTGTGTATCGTTGCCGCGCCAAGGAATGCCGCAAGGATTTCACGGTTCAGACTGGCTCTGTGATGGAACGCAGCCACGCCAAGCTTTGCCAGTGGGCCATTGCCTTCACGATGGCAGCCTCTTCCAAGAAGGGCTTTAGCGCCCACCAACTACACCGCGCCCTTGGTTGCCAGTACAACACCGCTTGGTTCTTGCATCACCGCGTCATGGAAGCGATGCGTCAGGGCGGGCTTGACCTTCCCCCTATGGGCGGCAGCGGCAAGATCGTGGAAGCCGACGAAACCTATTTCGGATCAATGGAGGAAGCCAAATCGACGCGCACTACTGGAGAGCCCTTCTTGAAGCCGAGCGAAAAGAAACGCGCGCCTAAGCGCGCTATCGTTTCTCTAGTAGAGCGCGGAGGTAAGGTCCGTTCGTTCCATGTCCCGCGCGCCGATAAGGCTACTGTTGCCAAGATCGTTATCACTAACATCGCCTATGAGAGCCGTCTGCACACCGATGAAAGCAACCTCTATTCGCTCGTCGGACAGGTGTTTTCCACTCACGAAACCGTAAAGCATTCCGCAAAAGAGTATGCCCGTGGCGACGTGAATACGAACACGGTGGAAGGTTATTTCTCGATCTTTAAGCGCGGGATGAAGGGCGTTTATCAGCATTGCTCCGAGAAGCATCTGCACCGCTATCTCGCGGAATTTGACTTCCGCTATAATCACCGTGAGGCGTTGGGGTTTGATGATGAAGCCCGCACACTCGCCGCCATCAAGAGCGGTGAAGGCAAGCGCCTCACCTATCATCAAGCTGACTAAATCACAGTCCTTTAAGATGCGCGCGGCGCACTTTAGCAGATGGCGTAGTAAACCGACGCTATCTGTGTGAGTGCCTCTTGCTGCCATCTCTTTTTGGAATGGACTTTAGTGGTGATGGTGCCGCAGAAAATGCGCCCCTCAATATCGCGTCCAACCGGGCCTGTTCGTCGGAATCTGTTATCCGTTCGTGTCTGATATCATTAATTTGACTATCATGGCCATCTGACATATCATTGCTTGGTGTTTTGGGACGAATCGACATGGACGCCATTCCTGAGCTTGAGGCCGCCTTTGTTATGATCCGCAAGGTCATATCTCAGCAGCGCGATGCAGCGGCTAAAGAAGCGATAGACCGGCTTGTCAGTGCCGCGACGGGGAGTAATAGCACGCCCTCTGGTACAAGTCTCTCACCTTCAGAAGGTGGCGGAAAGGTACGCGCAGGTGTAGCGAAAGCCCTTGTCGCAAGGGTTATGGCGAAATTCGGAAAATCTGGGATCGCGGCAAGCAATATCAAAGACTACGCCGAAACAGAGGAAGAGCACCTCCTCTCGCCTAGTACAATCAGGCTAGAGCTTACCAGGGGGCGCGATGATGAACCTGCTAGATACAAGAACTTTGATGGCAAGTGGTATCTAGCATAAAGAAATAGGCCGCCCCCGTGGAAAGGAAAAGCGGCCTATACCAATCACTTAACAAAGGAGATTGCGATGCAACCACCATAACTATCCCGGCTAGATGAGGATCTAGGCCTCTACTAGTCGGCAGCCCCCAAAGGGGGGCAGAGCTGTATGAGACGTACATCCAGCCCAATACCGAGTTCCCGATAACATTATCGGGACCAAATTTCTGATGGGAAACCGCCCGAGAACGTAACCCCATCAGAAAGCAACGGCGACGCATCACCAAATCGGTGGTGCGTCGTTCGTTTTATACCACACACCGTGATCGCACAAAACATATTTTGGCGGTGTAGGTTCACAGTCCTATCTGACAAATCTTTCCAAAAAACTAAAATAATATAGCTAGTTCAGAGGTTAGGTGCGGCCTGTCGCGGGCACACTATATCTTGCGCTTGTGGTGTCAACTACGTAATTGGGAAAAAAATCCTGGTAAGGTTAATGGGGGAAAGGCTTCCGCGTGCCGCCCCTAGGTACAATTCGCTATCGCCGGGGTGTCGGGGCGTTAAATCTGCTTAAGGTATTGGAAAGACACGTTAATTGCTGATTTACGCGGAGCGCGGGTAGGGTTCACACAGCAATAGCGATGGCATTTCCTTAAGCGATTTACCCCCCATTAGGCTGGCCAGTGCAGCATGCCGCGCACAGGACCGCTTCAGCCTTGAGGACGTAACGCATGTTTTTCCGCCGCGACAACACTGCCCAAGCTGTTCTGGACGCGCTCGACCATTCCCTCGCGATCATCGAATTCACGCCCGAAGGCAAGATCCTACGGGGTAACACCAATTTCTGCGCCGCACTGGGCTATGCGCCCGGGGAGATTGCGGGCCAGCACCACAGTCTGTTCGTTGAGCCGGGCTATGCGCAAAGCGAAGAGTATCGCGCCTTCTGGGATAAGCTGCGCCGAGGCGAATTTGAATCGCGGCAATATCTGCGGATCGGCAAAGGCGGGCGGCGGGTCTGGATTCAGGCGACCTACACGCCGGTGCGCGGCGCCGATGGCCGCGTCGAGAAGGTTGTGAAAGTCGCGACCGACATCACCGAACGA
>JARLIR010000171.1 GCA_031291635.1 Rhizomicrobium sp.
AGCATTTGTTCTGTTCGGTTTGTGGCATAAAATCGTTTTACGTCCCGCGTTCGCATCCGGATGGCTACAGCGTCAATTTTCGCTGTTTGGAGATGACGGGGTTTACCAAAGTGAAGGTGAATTCCTTCGACGGAAAGAACTGGGAAGATAACGCGGCCAAATTGCCGCCGCTTGAGGCTCGCTGATGACCACACAAATCCTGATGCCCGCGCTGTCGCCCACCATGGAAGAGGGCAAGCTTGCCAAATGGCATGTCAAAGAGGGCGATACCGTCAAATCCGGCGACATTCTCGCGGAGATCGAAACCGATAAGGCGACGATGGAATTCGAAGCCGTCGATGAAGGCGTCATCGGCAAGATCCTGGTCCCCGAAGGCAGCGAAGGCGTGAAGGTCAACACCGCCATCGCCATCCTGCTCGGCGAAGGCGAAGACGCCAACTCCGCCCCCAGCACCGACATCGCCTCGGCCATGAGCAGCATTCAAACCGCTGTCGCTGCCGAAGCCAAAGCTGCTGTCGCAGCGCCCGCCGCCGCTCCCGCGCCCGTCGCGCATGGTGAGCGCGTTTTTGCCTCGCCGCTGGCCAAGCGCATCGCCGCGCAAAAGGGCATCGACATCGCCACCCTCGCAGGCTCTGGACCGCGCGGCCGTATCGTTGCCGCCGATCTGGACAAGGCCGTGCCCGGTGCCGCGAAGCCTGCTGCTGCGCCCGCCGCCGCGCCTGCGACCACTGCCGCGCCAAAACCTGCTGCCGCTCCGGCGCCTGCTGGCGATCTGCACATCTCGGCGTTGCCCGACGCACGCATCTTCTTCAAGCCGGACGATTACACCGAAGTGCCGCATGACGGCATGCGCAAATCCATTGCCAAGCGTCTGACGGCCGCCAAGAGCAGCGTGCCGCATATCTACGTCACCATGGAAATCCGTCTTGATGCGCTTCTGGCGGCGCGCGCCAAACTCAACGCTGGCGCCCCCAAGGGCAAAGACAAGGCTCCCGCTTACAAGCTTTCGGTCAACGACTTCATCATCAAGGCCGTGGCCATGGCGTTGAAGAAGGTGCCGGAAGTCAATGCGAGCTGGACCGAAACCGCCGTGTTGCGGCACAAACATGCCGATGTAGGTGTCGCTGTGGCGCTCGATTTCGGCCTCATCACCCCGATTGTCGCCAAGGCCGAAGAAAAGGGTCTGGTGGCGATTTCGACCGAAGTCAAAGAGCTGGTCGAGCGCGCCAAGAACAAGAAACTGAAGCCTAGCGAATATGAAGGCGGCAGCTTTGCCATCTCCAATATGGGCATGATGGGCGTCTCCAGCTTCTCGGCCATCATCAACCCGCCGCATGCCGCCATCCTGGCGATTGGCGCGGGCGAAGAAAAACCGGTCGTCAGCGACGGCAAGATCATCATCGCCACGGTGATGAACGCGACGCTGTCTTGCGATCATCGCGTCGTCGATGGGGCCTTGGGCGCCAAGTTCTTGGGCGTCGTGAAACAGTTCCTCGAAGAACCGGCGGCGATGCTGCTCTAGGGTCCAGCGATGGAAGAGGCCATCCTCGAGACAGGTGCCGCGGCGGTAGCAGAATTGGCGGGCTCGGCCTTGTCTCATCGTGGACAATGCGCCAATTGCGGCACCGTGCTCGCCGACCGCTTTTGTGCGCATTGCGGCCAGGCGGCGAATGACCATCGCCGCTCCGTGCGCCACCTCGTCAACGACTTCATCAAAGACATCGCCAGTTTCGACAGCCGCATCCTGCGCACCATCATCGCGTTGGTGTGGCGTCCGGGCGAACTGGCTTTGGCTTTCCGCGAAGGCCGCACCCAGCGTTACGTGCCGCCCGTCCGGCTCTATCTCTTCACCTCGCTGCTCTTCTTCCTCACTCTGTCGATCAGCAGCATCGCGCTGATGCAGTTCGTGATCGTGGCGTCGCCCTCCAAAGTGATTACGGAGAAAGGCCATGCCTACATCGTTGAGGCGGATGGCGAACGCACGGAAGTCCCCGCCGCCAAATACGCCGATGGTAAGCAGCACTACAATTTCAACAGCGATATGGTCTTGTTTCAACGCGAAGGCTCGGTGCACGCGAAGGTCGCGCCCGGTGCGATGGAGCGCTTGACGGACAGTCTGGAAAAAAAAGTAGCGCAAGCGCATAACGCCAAGGCCGGATTAGTCACGAAAACGGTTCTCGCAACCTTGCTCAAGCTGGCCAAAGATCCAGCGGCTTTGAATGGTGCGCTGACGGCTTGGATTCCCCGGGCCTTGTTTGTGCTGCTGCCGCTCTTCGCCCTGATCATCGCCGCCTTTTATTGGCGCCAGCACAAGACGCTGTTCTTCGTCGATCATCTGGTGTTTTCGCTTGGCTTTCATACCTTCGGTTTTGCCCTGCTGATCGCCGCCGCGGCCTTGGCACAGCTTATCGCCGGAGATCTTGCGCTCGACCTCGCGCTGCTGGTCCTGGCGGGATATTTGCTCCTCGCTATGAAACGTTTCTATCAGCAGAATTGGGCCTGGACGGTTGCCAAATGGGCATCTGTCCTGCTTCTTTACGTCAGCTTCTGCGTCTTGCCGGCATTTGCGGGTGTGATCGTCGCAAGCGTGATGTGGGGCTGAGATGGACGAATTTGAGGCCATTCTGGAAACGGGGGGGGCTGCCGCGGTAGAACTGGCAGCTTCGGCTGTGGCGGCGCGCGGCGGCAAAACCATGCCATGCCCCAATTGCGGCAAGCCCATGATCGGGCCGTTTTGTGCCATGTGCGGCCAGCCGCTGAATACGCATCGCCGTTCGCTCGTTCATCTCTTGCGCGACTTTGTCAAAGACGTCGCCAGTTTCGACAGCCGCATTCTGCGCACTGCCAAGGCGCTTCTCCTGCGTCCTGGCGAGTTACCCAAAGCCTTTCGCGAAGGCCGCACCCAGCGTTATGTGCCGGCCGTGCGCCTCTATTTTTTCGTCTCGCTGCTGTTCTTTCTGTTCCTCGGGGCCACCGGTATCGCCATCCTGCAGTTTGGTTTCGTGGTGGATAGCTATCGCCTGGTGCATGATGATCACGGCCAGGTCTTCAAACTCGACGGCAGCAAGCGCGTCTTGATGGAAGGCTTCAAAGCCGACGCCAAGGGCAATGTGCAGCCCGCGGATACCGGCGATGCAGTCGAATTCGATCCCACAATGAAGGCAGATGGCAGCGTCAGCAACAATCTGACCTCGAGAATTACCTTCTTTCAGCGTATCCAGCCGGTGAAGGCCAAGCCTTCGCCGCAACTGGAAGCGGCGCTCAAAACGGTGCAGCTCGATTTCACGGTCAACGGCCAGAAGACGACGGGAATCGCCAAGGCGTTTTTCGACACCTTTGAAAAGCTGAAGACCGATCCCGCCGCCTTGAACGGCCCCTTGGAGACCTGGATACCGCGCATTCTGTTCGTGCTCTTGCCGATCTTTGCCTTGCTTTTGACCCTGTTCTATCGCGGCCAGAGGAAGCACTTCTTTTTCGTCGATCATCTGGTCTTTTCGTTCAACATACACAGCTTCCTCTTTGTGGTTCTGATCGGCGCTGCCATCGCGGCACAGCTACTTTCCGGCATATGGGTGGCGCGCCTTACACTGTTGGTGCTGTCGGTTTATTTTTTCCTGTCTCTCAAAAGCTTTTACGGTCAGAGTTGGGTGGCGACCGCTGTGAAATGTGCCGCGATCAGTTTCACCTACGCCGTTTTCTTCCTCGCCCCCGCACTGGCCTTCGCCCTGGTCGCCAGCGTTCTGGGCGGCTCATGATTGGAGTTTTCCATGGCTGATCTGCCAACACCTGATCTTTATGACGTCGTCGTGGTGGGCGGGGGCCCCGGCGGCTATGTCTGCGCCATCCGCGCGGCGCAGCTGGGCCTGAAAACGGCTGTGGTCGAACGCGACCGCCTCGGCGGCATCTGCCTCAACTGGGGCTGCATCCCGACCAAGGCGTTGTTGCGTTCGGCGGAAATTTTTCATCTCACGCAACGCGCCGCAGAGTTCGGCGTCACCGTCGAAGGCATCAAATTCGATCTCACCAAGATCGTCGCGCGCTCGCGCAAAGTCTCCGAGCAGCTTTCCACCGGCGTCGGCTTCTTGATGAAGAAGCACAAGATCACCGTGATTTCCGGCGAAGCCAAGCTGGTGGGCAAGGGCCATCTGCATGTCACCAAGGACGGCAATACCATCGAAGTTGCGGGCAAGAACATCGTGCTCGCCACCGGGGCGCGGCCGCGCTCGCTGCCCGGTCTGGAGCCGGACGGCAAGCTGATCTGGACCTCCAAAGAAGCCATGGTGCCGGATGTAATGCCGAAATCCTTGCTGGTGATCGGCTCGGGCGCCATCGGCATCGAATTCGCCAGCTTCTATCGCACCCTTGGTGCCGAGGTGACCGTGGTCGAAGTGCTCGATCGCGTGTTGCCCGTGGAAGACGAAGAAATCTCCGCCTTCGCGCATAAGGCTTTCGTCAAGCAAGGCATGAAACTCAAAGTCGCCACCACGGTGGAAAAACTGACCAAGGGTGAGAACGGCGTTATCGCCATCTTGAAAACCAAGGACGGCAAAACCGAAACCATCACTGCCGAGCGCGCCATTCTGGCCGTCGGCATCGTCGGCAATGTCGAAAATCTCGGCCTCGAACAGAACGGCATCAAGACCGACCGCACTCATGTTGTCGTCAATGAATGGTGCGAGACGGAGATGCCGGGCGTCTATGCCATCGGCGATCTCGTTGGCCCGCCATGGCTGGCGCACAAAGCCATGCATGAAGGCGTCATCGTCGCTGAGCGTATTGCGGGTGTGAAGGGCGTCCATCCGCTCAATCCCGCCAATGTGCCCGGTTGCACCTATTGCTATCCGCAAGTGGCCTCGGTCGGCATGACGGAAGCCAAAGCCAAAGCCACCGGCCGCAAGATCAAGGTCGGGCGCTTCCCCTTCATCGGCAATGGCAAGGCGATTGCGCTGGGCGAAGCCGAAGGCTTGGTCAAGACGGTGTTCGATGCTGAAACCGGCGAATTGCTGGGCGCTCACATGATCGGCGCGGAAGTCACGGAGTTGATACAGGGCTATGGTATCGCCAAAACCTTGGAAGCCACCGAAGATGCGCTTGCGGGTGTCATCTTCCCCCATCCCACGCTGTCGGAAATGATGCACGAAGCCGTACTCGATGCCGACAAAAAAGCGTTACACATTTAGCGCGAATGACATGTGTTAGACACGGGGTCCGGTGAGTATTTGCTCTCACCGGGCCCTTTTTGCTTTCTCCTTGACACGACTCACAAAGGCGGACTTTCGTAGGTGACTCTTTGCATTACTGCGGACTCTGCAGCCAGAATAGGCGCTGACAAGTTGTATGCGCTTGGTCGTTGTGCTGTCGCGCTGGGCGTTCCCGGCCTAAGTTTTGGGCTGTCTTTCGGGAATTCAAACCGCGGTTGCTTGTCCGGTATTCTCGCTTCTGCTGTGCTCTGTCGCATGGTTTGGCCCTAGACGCTTTAGTTGCCTTGCATTCCAGGACACTGCGCGAAAATCGGCGGTGTGTGCAGGCCGCTTTCGAGGAATTGGGAGCGCGCGGAACGGGTCTTGCAGAGATTTGTGGCGGGAGCGGTCGAAGCACGCTTCGCATTTTGGTTGCGCAGCAGCGGCTGCATAGTCGGAGGTTATCGTGGTCCCATCGCGCGAAGAGTTGGTCAAAAATGCCCCGCGTGAGGCGGTCATTGATACGCGGTTGGGTCCGGTTGCGATTTTCGCCGTGCACCATGCCTCGTTCATCTTGAACTTCAAGCGCAAGTTTATCTTTGTCGATCCCGCACCACCGGAAGACGAGCCCCAATTCGGCGCCGATTTTTCCGCGCTGCCTAAGCCCGATTTGATCCTCTACACTCACAGCCATTGCGACCACTACAACGCGGAGGTTTTGCAGGCGATCATGGGGCCGGAAACCCGGATCATTGCGCCCGCTGAGGTCGCAGCCGTGATTCCGGAGGAATTGCGCAGCAAAGTTTTGGTCATGGCCAATGGCGGGACTGCTTCTCTGTTGGGGGTCGGTATCGAAGCGGTGCCGATGTACAACACCGGCGCGGATCGCGCGAAGTACCATCCCAAAGGCATGGGCAACGGCTATGTGCTCACCATCGGGGAAAAGCGCATCTACATCGCGGGCGATTCCGATGAGACGCCGGAAGTCGCCCATCTGCCGAACATCGATGTGGCCTTCTTGCCCCTAAATATCTCGCATGGCACGACGCTCGAAGCCATTGTGCAGTGGGTGAAGAAATTCAAACCGGCCGTTGTCTATCCCTACCATATCCGCAACGCCCATGGCACGGTCGCGGAACTGCGCGCCTTCGCAACGGATGTCGGCTCCGACAGCCTGGTGATGCTGCTGCGCTGGTACTGAGGTTCAGTCTGCCGTCAGCCGCTTCAGATCTTCCGCCAGCCCCGCCGTATCGCTGGTGTCGGTGGCGACCAGCCGCGCTTTGCCTTCGTCGTCGAAGACAAACACCGCGCTGGTGTGCATGACGCTGTAGCTCGGCTTGGTCTTGACGCTGTAAGCAACGCGATAACGCCGGGCCAGCGCCGCGATCTCGTTGGCGCTGCCACGCAAACCGTCAAATTGCGGCCCAAAGGAATGGGCATAAGGCTTGAGAACCTCCAGCGTGTCGCGATTGGGGTCGACGCTGACGAAGAGCACGCGCACCCGTTCCGCCTTCGGACCCAACCGCCGCAGCACGTCCGATAGATTGGCCAGGGTGGTGGGGCAGACGTCCGGGCAATTGGTATAGCCGAAATAAACCAGCACGGCGCGCCCGCGATAGCTCTCCGCCGTCACCGTCGCGCCATCGCTCGCCCGTTGCATGCGGAACGACAGCTCCGGCATCGAGCCTGAAATATCCGTGGCATGCCAAGGTTGTTTGGGGCTGCAAGCGGCGGCGAAGAGGAGGGCGCCAAGCGCCATGAATCGGATGATGCGCATGAGAGAGGATTAGCACGTCCCCAACTTGCCGTCATGCACTGGACGGCTTCGCCGCCTTGTCCCTACACTGTCATCCCCAGCCGAGCGCGCCGACGCGGGAGCGGAGGCGGCGAGGGGAAGGGGACCCAGGTGGCGACGCCGCTGGGTGGCTGTAGTTGTGCACGAACCGTCCCGGAGACATCGCCTTGCCGGTTGAACCTGGGTTCCCTTCCCCTCGCCACCATAGCGCTGCGCGCAACGGCGGCTCAGCCGGGAATGACAGTTTGTCTTGGCTCCTCTACGGCGCTTGTTTGGCGCTTGGCGGCTTGCTTGATGTTCTCTGCACCTTTTACCCCGCCGCGCTGCCGTTCTGGCTGCCTTGGGAGTTTTCGTGGCCGGTCTATCTCGCGACCGCGCTGACGCTGACCTGGTTTCTCCGCGGCTTGCGCCGTCTCTCCCCAGAAGATCGCCCGGCACTGTGGCGCAACGCTGCTTTTGTTATCGGCCTGATCGGCAATTACGCCGTGCTGCAGACCCATTTCGATTACTTCGCCCAGCATATGTTCTTCGTCCATCGCTGGGCGCATTTCTGGCTGCATCACACCGGCGGCTTCTTGATCGCGATCGGCCTCGCTGGCCCTGTGTTGCGCGCTGGCATGCCGCGCTTTCTCACCCCCTTGCTCGATGTCAAACCCGTGCGCGCCAGCTTCGACATTTTGCAAAGCCGGGCGGTGGCGCCGCTGCTCTTCGTCGGCCTCTTGTATTTCTGGCTGATCCCGCCGCTGCACACCCGCGTCATGCTGGATCGCAACCTGTACGACCTCATGAATGCCACCATGGCGCTCAATGGCATCATGTTCTGGAGCCTGATCGTCGATCCCAGGCCGCATCCGCCAGCGCGTTATTCGGTGCTGTGGCGCGTGCTCGCGATCCTCATCATCGAGCTGCCGCAAATGGTGCTGGGCGCCATCTTGTCCTTATCTGAGCGCGATTATTATCCGGTCTACGACATTTGCGGCCGCGTCTTCGACATGACCGCGCTGAACGATCAGCATTTCGGCGGCCTCATCATTTGGCTGCCCGGCACGATGATGAGCTTCCTCGCCATGATCATGGTGCTGGTCAATCTGCGGCTGAACGAAGAGGCGGCGGAGAGGCTTTAAAAATTCGGAAAAATTCACGCGGAGGCGCGGAGAAAACAGAGGCACAGCCCCTTCGCGTCTCCGCGTGAACCGTTTTACTGCTCAATACCCCGCCGCTTGGCCGTCTTTGCGCATTTCGGTGGCGCCCCAATAAACCTTCGCTTTGGGGTCCCAGATGATCGCTTGATAGCCGCCGAAATTACCGGTGCCGGGCGCAATCTTGTAACCGCGTTTGGCCAATTCGGCTTTCGCCGTAGCCGAAAAGCCGCTTTCCATTTCCACCGTGCCGACGCCTTCGGATTTTTCGCCCGTGGGTTCGGCATTGCCATAATGGCGCCAGCGCGCCGCATCACCGGCTTCCTGAATGTTCATGCCGAAATCGATGATGTTGGTCAGGATCTGCACATGGCCTTGCGGCTGCATATCCCCGCCCATCAAACCGAACGCCATGAAGGGCACGCCGTCCTTCATCACGAAGGCCGGAATGATGGTGTGGAAGGGGCGTTTGCCCGGCGCATAGACATTCGCCGCTTTGGCATCGAGGGAATAAAGCTCGCCGCGATCCTGGAACATGAAGCCCAGCCCATCGGCCACCATGCCCGATCCCATACCGCGGTAATTGGATTGGATCAGCGACACCATCATGCCGCTCTCATCCGCCACGGTCAGATAGGTCGTGTCGCCATCGTAAAGCCGCGGGTCGCCGGGGCCGATATTGGCCGTGGCATGATCCGCCGCGATCAGCTTACGCCTGGCATCGGCGTATTTGTCGCTCAGCAAGCCCTTCATCGGCACATGGCCGAATTTCGGGTCGGCATACCATTTGGCCAAATCCTCAAAGGCCAACCGCTTGGCTTCCAGCATCGCCGTCAGCGTATCGGGCGTGCCCCAACCGGATTTCGTCAGGTCGAAGCCTTTCAGCACTTGCAACATCTGCAAGGCCGCGGCGCCTTGGCCATTGGGCGGCAATTCGTAGACGTCGTAGCCGCGATAATTCACCGAGAGCGGCGTCACCCATTCGCCGTGATGGGCCGCGAAATCGGCATAACGCAAATCGCCGCCGACGCGCTTGAAATAGGTATCCATCGTCCGCGCGATTTCGCCTTTGTAAAAGGCATCGCGGCCGCCTTCGGCCAGCAGTGTGTAGGTGTGCGCCAGATCCGGGTTCTTGAAAATCTCGCCTTGCGCCGGGGTGTGGCCGCCATTGGCATCCGCGATCAGATAAGTCTTCTGGGCGTTGTCGAATTCTTCGAGCAAAGCGCGGCGCTTCTGGAACGAGGCCATATTGCCTTTCCAGTATTGCGCGGCGAGCTGCGCCACCGGGAAGCCGTCGCGGGCATAACCAATCGCGGGCGCCAGCACATCCTTCATCGCCAGCTTGCCGAAACGATCATGCAGCGCGAACCACGCATCGACCGCGCCGGGCACGGTGATGGGCAGGGTGCCGACCGGCGGAATATGCGCGGCATAAGGCATGCCCGCTTTTTTATAAGCCGCCGCGATTTCCGCTTTCAATTTTTTAAGATCGCGGCCCTTGGGCGAAACGCCCGAGCCATTATAGCCGTAAAGCTGTTTGGTCTTGGGATCCCAAACGATGACGAAGCAGTCGCCGCCGATGCCATCCAGCACCGGCTGCATCAAGCCGAGCGCGGCGTTGGCGGCAATGGCCGCATCCATCGCGCTGCCGCCTTTTTTCAAAATGTCGAGGGCGATCTGCGTCGCCAGCGGATTTTCCGTCGCTGCCATGCCGTGCTGCGCCAGCACCGGCGCTTGGGTCGCCCAAGGCGCACCGGCATAGCGATCACCGCGCCCAACACCATCCGTTTCGGCAACCGCATCGACTGCACAAACAACCCCAGCCGCCAGCAGCAGCGCGGCTGCCATCCCCCTCGAAAAACGCAAAAGCCTTACTCCGAATAGCTGACGTGACAGGATGGCAGACCGTTCTTCTCGAAATAGCGCTGGTGATAGTCTTCCGCGCGCCAGAAGGCGGGAACCGGCTCAATGGTGGTGACAATCGGCTGCTTGAATTTGCCCGAGGCGGCCAGCGCCGCTTTCTTTTCCCGCGCCACTTTTTCTTGCTCGTCGGTGTGGGTGAAGATCACCGAGCGGTATTGCGTGCCTTCATCCGGGCCTTGGCGGTTTAACGTCGTGGGGTTGTGGTTGGCAAAGAACACATCCACCAGCGTGGCGTAAGAGACCTTTTCCGGGTCAAAGCTGACTTCCACCACTTCGGCATGACCGGTCTCGTCCGAGCAGACTTGGGCATAGGTGGGGCTCTTCATGCAGCCGCCGGCATAGCCGCAAATCGCCTCTTCGACCCCGGGAACTTCGCGAAAGAACGATTCAACCCCCCAGAAGCATCCCGCTCCAAACGTGGCCTTTTCCATGGCGTTCCTCCAAAATCACGTCACAATACCGTAACCGTTCGCATTCGCGCGAGGGGTTTTTGACCGCATGCGGCGACAGCAATACCCTACGGAAGAGTGATTCCCAGGCGACTACGATGGATATGATCCGAGAAACCCACTTCGACAACATCGGCGCTTTGAAAGTTGGCAAAGTGCGCGACATCTATGTCCAGCCCGAGCGGCTGATCCTGGTGGCGACCGACCGGCACTCGTCCTTTGACCGCATCATCGCCCATATCCCCGACAAAGGTGCAGTCTTAAACCTTTCCAGCGCCTTCTGGTTTCGTCAGACCGCGGACATTATCGCCAATCATGTCATCGCCATCCCCGATCCCAACATCACGGTGGTGAAGCGGGTCACACCCTTGGCGGTAGAAGCGGTAGTGCGCGGCTATCTGACCGGCACCACTTCCACGGCGATCTGGACCCGCTACCAAAATGGCGAGCGCGACTTCGGCGGCCTGACCTTGCCCGATGGCTTGCAGAAAAACGCCAAGCTGCCCCATCCCATCTTTGATCCCACCACAAAGGAAGACGCCCACGACCGCACCTTGTCGATCGAGGCGCTGGTGGCAGAGGGTTTCATCGCCGCCGATCTGCTGACCAAGGTGCGCGACACCGCGCTGGCGCTGTTTGCCCGCGGCCAAGAGATCGCGGCGCAGCACGGTCTCATCCTGGTCGATACCAAATATGAGTTCGGTCTGGATGCCGACGGCAGACTGCTCTTGATCGACGAAATCCACACGCCGGATTCCTCACGCTTTTGGCAGGCAGAAAGTTTCGCGGCCCGGCTTGCGGCGGGCGAAGAGCCCGAATATTTCGATAAGGAATTCTTGCGCCTGTGGTTCCGCGAGCATTGCGATCCCTACAAGGATGCCGTCTTGCCCGAGGCTCCCGCGGAGCTCGTCACCGAATTGTCGCGCCGCTATATCGCGCTTTATCAGCAGCTCACGGGTGAGGCATTCGTGATCGACCGTTCCGTACACCCGGTGGAACGCATGACAAAGGCGCTGAAACCCTTCGCCCTGACGCCCTAAGCCGCGTTTACGATGTAGGGACAAAGTGCGGTCGGTCGCTCATTCCGCGTTTGACGCAGCGGTTACGAACGCCTCATGCTCCGCGGGGGACGAAGCGGCATGCCAAAGCATTATGATTGATCCCATTCTTCAGCGCTTTTCCGCTCCCTATATCGAGCGCTTTGCGGGCGTGATCGAAAAGCGCGGCACGCTGCTGTCGCTCGCCGCCTTTCTGATCAGTCTCGCCGGTGCTGCTTTGGTCACCCGCCATTTTGTTTGGGCCGGGCTTGGCGTCTTCGCACTCGGCGTGGTGCTCGGAGCCTTATCGCGCCAGCCGCTCGATTTCCTCTTTGCACCGGTTCGTTCTGCCGCCATGGTCTTTGCCTTCGCGCTGGAAAATCCGGAGCGGGCGGTGTCCCTCATCTTCCTGCTTTTAGGCTTCTCAGCGGTTGCCGTAGTGCGCACGCGGTTGGGGCCGGGTTTGATCGGGGAGGGCGAAGCGCTGCTGCTCTTTGTCTTGCTGGCGTTCTTTCCCAGTGGGCTGGTCGCTTATGGCGCTGGCATATTGTGTTTTGTTGCGGTCGGTTGGGCCACCAGGAGGATCGGATGAAAGTCGTTATCATCGGGGCTGGCGTCGCGGGTCTCGCCATCGGCTGGAAGCTGGCTGTGGGCGGCGCCAAGGTGGTGGTGCTGGAGCGGGCCCAGGTCGGCAATGGCGCCACCTTGGTCTCTGGCGGCATGCTGGCGGCCACGGCCGAGCTTGGCAGCGTCAGCAGTCCCGACGCGGATTTCGCCCGCCAAGCCAATGCGCTGTGGCCAGACTTCGCCGCCGCGCTGGAGGCCCAGTCCGGTTTCGCCATTGGCTATCGCCGCAACGGCGCGCTGTTGCTGCGCCTCAAAGGTGAGGCCGCGCGCCCCGAAGGCCCTTTGAGCGGCGAGCGCACCGCTCTCACCGCCGACGCGGCGCGGCAGATGGAACCGCTGCTGGGCGCAGAGATCGAAAATGCGATCTTCGCCCCGCACGAGGCGCAAGTGGACAGCCAAGCCTTATGCCGGGCGCTGGCAGTCTGTTTTGTTCAGGCAGGCGGCGAGGTGCGGGCGACGGAAACCGCGGTGCGCTTCGAGCTTACCGGCGGCCGGGTGACGGGTGTCGTCACGCCCTTCACCACCCACCGGGCCGATGCCTTCGTCATCGCCGCGGGGGCTTGGTCGGCGCGGATCGAAGGCCTGCCGCCTGAGGCGGTGCCGCCCGTGGTGCCCGTAAAAGGCGAAATCATCGTGCTTTCACCACCTGCGGGCGTCGCTGTGCCGAGCCATGTGGTGTGGGGCAATGGCGTCTACATCGTGCCGCGCCGCGAGCGCGTGCTGGTGGGCGCCACCATGGAGCTGGCCGGTTTTGACACAAGCTTGACCAAATCCGCCCTCACCTGGCTGCGCCGCCAGGCTGAAGGCTTGATGCCGTCGCTCAAGGATTGGCGGCTATCCGAGCATTGGGCAGGGCTGCGCCCCGCCGCGCCGGACGGCTTGCCGCTTCTAGGACAATCCGTAGACGGTCTTTTTGTCGCCAGTGGCCAATACCGAAACGGTATACTCTTTGCTCCGGCTGTTGCTGATGTCTTGTCGCGTCTCATTTTGGAGCGGATTGCGGTAGATCCTGCATTCGACCCGCGACGCTTCGCTGGAACAAAGTCCCCTCTAATCGTGCCGCAAACGCCGCACAAAGAGGGCGGGAATGGAGCATGGCCAACGGTATCCTGATTGCGGGACTGTTCCTGATCCTGATCGCGTCGGAGATGATCCTGCGCGGCGGCGTAGGGCTGGCGCGCCAATTTGATGTCCCTCCGCTTTATACGGGTATCTTCGTGCTCGCCATTTTGACGGTGATGCCGGAGTTGTTTGTCACCTATGGCGCCGCCACCACGGGCCATGTCGAGATGGCGCTGGGCGGCATCATTGGCAGCAATCTGATCAATCTTCTCTTCGTCATCGGGCTAGGGGCCTTGATCCACCCCATGGCTTCGCCGCCGAAAGTCCTCTTTCGCGACGGCAGCGCGCTTCTGCTCGGCTGCGTCGGGCTGGTCGTTTGCGCTCTAGAAGGCGTAGTTTCGCGCCAAGCGGGCGCTGTCTTTCTGCTGATTTTCATCGCCTATCTTGCGCTTCAAGTGATGACCGATTGGCGCCGCGCCCCGGATCACTCGGTGCCACTGGCCCGGGCTCTGTTGCGCTCGCAAGGCGCCATGCCGTCGGTAACGGCTTCGTTCTTCCTCTTGTTCCTCGGTGTCATCGTGCTCTTCCTCGGGGCACATTTGAGCGTCACCGGCGGCGCCCATCTGGCCACCCAGCTGGGTTGGAGCGAGACCACGGTGGGGCTGCTGATGATCGCTGCCGGCCTGTCCTCGCCCAAGCTCGTCGTCACCGTGGTGGTGGCGGTGCGCGGCGAGGCGGCTGTCGTGGTCGGCCAGATCCTGACGACCTGCGCCATCAACCTTCTGGCCGTGCTGGGCTTGGTGGCGGTCATTCACCCCCTGGCCATTCCCGAGCAGCTGCGGCACGCCGACGTCTTCGTGCTGGCGATTGCCAGTCTCATTCTACTGCCCTTGCTGGCGATGCATTGGCGGCTATCGCGACCGCGTGGCGTTTTGCTGATGGTCGCTTATGGGTGCTATCTTGGCTTCCTGCTGTGGCGGCAAGGGCTGCCGCTTCCCTGGGAGCTGTAACGCGATCATGCCGGACTTTTCATTGGACAAGCGCCTCGCCGCCTCGACGGTGTACGCGCTGGACCTCGCCGTTTCGCGCGTCCTGGTGATGGATGATGCGCGTTATCCGTGGCTGGTACTGGTGCCGCGCCGCGCCCATTTGACCGAGCTGTTCGAGCTGTCGCCCACCGATCGTGTCCTCCTCACCGAGGAGATCGCCATCGCCGCCGAACGGCTGAAGGCGCTGACCGGCTGCCACAAGATCAACGTCGCCAATCTCGGCAATGTGGTGCCGCAGCTTCATATCCATATCATCGCCCGCAATATCGGTGATCCGGCTTGGGCAGGCCCGGTCTGGGGTGTCGGCGAGGCGGTGCCTTACGAGCCCAAAGCGCTGGAAGAGTTCGTCCATTCCGTCGTGCATATGTTTTGATGGCGCTGGATGCAAAACACCTGCTGCTTGGCTTTGCGATTTTGTATTCGCTGATCTGGGTCGGCGTCGGGCTGAAGACCGGCGCCATGCCGTCGGCCCTTGGCAAGAACCACCGCGCCAGCAACCCGCGCGCCTATTGGCTGCAAATGGCGCTGCGCGGCGGCGTCGGGGCGCTTGCGGCTTATATCCTGCTGACGACAGGCTGACAGCGCGCTACACTTTCCGCACCGGTCCCTAGAGGACAGGCGAGGGGGAGAGATGCTGAGCAAACGCACCTTGCTGGGGAGTTTCGCGGCGCTGCTGCCAAGCGCCAAGCTCTATGCTGCCGAGGCGACTTTCGCGGGCAAGCCGAACGCCGACACCCCCACCGCCACGGTCATCGCGGGCAAGCCGCCGCGGCTCGATTTTGGTGATGGTCTGCAAATCGCTTGTGACAAGTCCGCCTTTCTCACCTTGTGGGAGGGCAAGACCTTCTGGCTCACCTTCGGCGCCGGGCGTTCGTCTTATACGCAGCAAGCCCAAGGCCAAGCGGTGAAGTATGCCAGCGCCGCCATGAAGCTGTTGCTGATGACCTTGGCCTTCGCGCCCGAGCGCATGGCGCAGAAGGATGGCGGCTGGCGCCTCAAGCCGGATGAGGCCCGCCACTTCGTCCTCGGCGACATCACGCTTCCTGGCCATCCTTATTGGCCGATCAACGATACCGGCCTGGGCTTCGGCAACAAGGATGATGCCAGCCTTGGCGGCCCCATCAGCAGCGGGCCATCCGTCACCGGCAGCGCCGCAGCACCCACCGTCGATCCCACGCAAAGCTTCGACAAATCCAACGCCTTCACCTGCTACATCGTGTTGAAGAAAGACCTGGCGCTGGAAGACGTGCGCAAACGCGCACAAGTGTTGGCGGAGTAGGCCTCGCCGCGACGAGAGCGAATGTTGCCAACCAAGAGGCCGGAGCGTCGCAAGGGGGCGATATCGAAATGAATGACTTCGAGTTTTGGGCGGTGATGGCGCTCTTTGCCGTTTGCATGATCGCGGTCTTCTTTTTCCGCTTTGCGCGCCAGATTTCCTACAGTCCGATTCTGGCGATCCTCCAACTCTGCATTGGGATCGGGGCTGTGATTACGATTTTGTCGGTCAGTTACAGGTTCGTGACTACCGGCCATTAACAGCGCTGCAGAAGGTCGCTAAAGCAACCCTGCGGAGGGCGCCTAGTGGCGCGATTTCCCCATTCGGCCAATGTCCATAGTTGGAAGAACCGGACCTTCGCCGTTTGTCTGGGTCGCGCCAGAATACGACGTTCACAAACAACCAGTCATGTATGACTACGGCTCGCGCACAGCCGACTTCAGACTTCGCTCTCTGCCCGCCAATCTGTTTCGATGAGGTATACCAGCATTGTGTCGTTGACAATTTTTCTGATTGGGTAGCGCTTCTGCTCTTCCGACAAAGCCCCGACTTTCCACTCTCGGGTACCGTCCCATAACCACCAGATGCAAACCTTCTTCGTATGCAAGTCAGCGACTCCGTCTCTGAACAGCGGGAAGTTTTGATTTGATGGAGTAACTGGAAAGTTTCCGACAACACTGAATATACGCCGGTTAACGGCGGCACCGAGTGGAAAGAACGTAGAGAACCGCAACAGACCATTTGGAATCTCACTCAGGTCAAGGGGTAATTCGGAGTGTATTCGCTCAAAGACACGTAGAAGCGAGCCGAATTGTGGATGCTTGTGGGTGTACTGCGCGTAAGCGATTCCTAGCGCAGTGGGAATTGCGATCACGTCGCCGATTTTAATGCGTTTCATGACGTTTCGATCCGACACATTGTCTGACACAAGCCTAGCGCTAGTAAATCCGGCGATCACGTCATGTTTTCTGGGAATGTCTGAAGATGGCGTGCGCCGTGACAAGGCGGCGCTTTCCAGCGGGTGCGAGACCCGCCCGGCGACATCGCTCCAGCCGGAAGCAATCGGAGCAGTCATGGAGGTGACGAAGTGGCTGAAGCCTTCGATTAGCGTGTCACGAATTGGTG
>JARLIR010000020.1 GCA_031291635.1 Rhizomicrobium sp.
CGCGCCGAATTGCCGGTACACAGGAACAAAACATTGTAGATGCGGTCAGCCATGAAGCACCCCTAGGCGTAAAAAAGCGCGACGGCATAAGCGAAAAAGCCGATGGCGCCGTAAATCGCGGTGATGATCAGAAGGGCGTTTGTCTCGATCGGCGGTTCCTCCCGGTCGGGCGTACCGACACAACAAGCGGCGGATGGCACGCGCATCACTGTTCTCCCGGCTTGGTGGCGCGCACGAAGGCGCTAACGAATTTCTTGTCCACGTAAGGCGCCACACTGTCGAAGGCGATGCCTTTTTCCTGGAACCAGGCGCGCGCCACCTCGGCTTCGTAAACGCGCGTCACGTCGATGCTGATATCGTCGAAGCCAGCGGCAGCAAGCTTGGCAGTGTATTCACTATCCTGCAGCGCACCGGCGACACAGCCTGCCCACAGCAGCATGTTGTCTTTGATCTCGGCGGGGACTTCGCCACGCACCACAATATCGGAAACAGCGAAACGTCCGCCCGGCTTCAACACCCGGAAGGCTTCCCGCAGCACCTTGTCCTTGTCGCCCGAAAGATTGATCACACAATTGGAGATGATGACGTCGATGCAATTGTCCGGCAGCGGTATGGCTTCGATCTCGCCCTTGAGAAATTCAACATTGGTAAGCCCCGCCTTTGCTTTGTTGGCCTCGGCCAGCGCCAACATTTCGTCGGTCATATCGAGGCCATAGGCTTTGCCTGAAGGGCCGACGCGACGGGCGGACAACAGCACATCGATGCCACCGCCGGAGCCCAAATCGAGCACCGTCTCGCCCGCCTTCAGTTCGGCCAGCGCTGTGGGATTGCCGCAGCCGAGCGAAGCCAGCACCGCCTTGTCGGGCAGGCTGCCGAGTTCGTCGCTGTCGTAGAGCCCTGCGGTGACAGAGGCATCAATGGTGCCTGTCTTCTTGCAGCAGCACGATGATTTCTCCTCGCCCGCGGCGCGGATGGCGGCTTGGGCATATTTGGCGCGGACGGCGTCTTTGATCTCGGACATGGGCAGTTCTCCCTTCAGCAGCAGGTGATTTTGCCGGGCTCGACCACTTGGTTGCGGGTGCAGCATTCGGCGTACAGAAAGGCCAGCAGCTCTTGCAGCGCGAGGGTGTTGGCGGCGTAGCGCAGGAACACGCCTTCGCGCGTCACCCCGACCAGGCCTTCGTTTTTCAACTTATCGAGGTGGTGTGACAGGGTGGAGTTCGGAATTCCCAGTTCCTCGCCGATTTCGCCCACCACCATGCCGACGGGGTGAGCGGAGAGCAGCAGACGCATGATGCGCAGGCGCGGCTCCGTTCCCATGGCCGACAGCATGTCGGCATAACGGGCAAGCTCGGTTTCGACCATTCCAGCCTCCATTTCGATATTTCTATATATATCGAAATGGAGGCGGTCAAGATCTCTGGGACCGCGCCAAGACTTTTCAGCTTAGTGGGGGCAGGCCCAGTTTCTGACGGGTTTCGGCCTCGACCGCGGTCCACGGCAGTTTGCCGTCGAAGACCATGCCGACCAGCACGAACTTCACCAAACCCGCATCATCTTTGAGGGGCGCGCAGAGATATTCCGCGGTCATATAGGATTTTTCGAAGGTATCGGCGCGCAGCACGACGCGCAGCGGTTTTTGTGCCTTAAGCGCAACATCGGAAAAAGCATACCAGCGATCAAGAAATTTCGCCGGCACGGCCTCGTCGAAGAATTTTCCGGTGAGCTCGCCATAATATTGCACAATGCCGCTGCCCATCAGGCGGACGCGATACCGCCGCTGCTCGCCGCTGCCATTTCGCTCATAGAGCGCAATATTGCGCATAAAGGGCTGCAATTTGCGCGCGGTGAGGGCATTGCGGGCTGGAATGCCATCGGCTGCTTCATTGCGCCACAAGGCCAGAAGCTCGGGCAACATCGCGTGATCGAAACTGCAGCTCTCATCGCAAAGCAGCGGCCAGCCTTTGCTGACCGCGGTCTCGTTGAACTCCGCGGCGCTTGATAGTTCTGGAAAGATCATTCTCGGTTGTGAAGACATACAGTTCCACGTGAACGCATACAGTATTCGGATACAGTCGTAGAATACGTAATCGTCGCACTTGATTGAAGTTCGCATACGGAGCGTTAAGTTTCCTAACGCAATCGCAGAGTGCGCGCGAACAAAATCTGTCCTCGCTTTGGCTCTATCGCCAAACGCGAGAGGGTTGTTTTTACACCCGCAAATGCGACGCTGCGGGCCCTGCGCCGAGCCGCCGGAAAAGCCAACAAAAACAAGATTAACGCTGGGGAGCGCGAGAACCATGGACGCTCCCGCCGCAGGTTGCTAGGACTGGGGCTGCTTTCACAACGGGCGGGCGATATGGCGGTACAAGCATCTGGCGAAAAGCGTGGCGGACCGCTGCGCAGAGTTTACGCCTCTATGATGAAAAACGCCCAAGGCCGGCATGCCTGGTGGGCGCTGGCGGCGTTTGCTTTCGCCGAAGCCTCCTGCTTTCCGATCCCCCCTGACGTCATGCTGCTGCCGATGATGTTGGCCGACAAAAAGCGCGCCTTCCATCTGGCGGCGTGGTGCGCCCTATGGAGTGTGATCGGCGGCATCGCGGGTTACGCCATCGGTATGTTCTTCTGGCAAACCGCGGGGCTTTGGATCATCCACGCCTTCCACATTCCGCAGATCAAGGTCGATCATGCGCGGGCGCTCTATCAGGCCAATGCCTATTGGATTGCCATCCAAGGCTTGACGCCGATCCCCTTCAAACTGGTGACGATCACGTCTGGCTTGGCGGGTGTGTTTTTCCCGGCGTTTTTGTTTTTCGCCGCCCTGGCCCGCAGCGTGCGCTTTATCGTCATCGAAGGCTTGCTGGTGCATTACTTCGGCGACCAGGCCAAAGCGATGCTCGACAAATATATGGAAATCGCCTTGGTGATTTTCCTGATTGCGGTGGTCGCGGGTATCGTGCTCGTAACCATGGTCCTCTAACCGCAGCTTGCTGCAGCAGCCTGCCTTGATGTTGCCGTAAGGCGGGGCGATGGATCGGCCTATGGTTCCGCAACTGGCTTCGCTCGCCGCTATTTTGTTCACGACGCTGGTTTTCCTCGTCGGGAATGGGCTTCTTGGCACGCTCATTCCGGTACGGGCCCATCTCGAAGGCTTTCCCACCCTCGCCATCGGCCTGATCGGCTCGGCCTATTTCGTCGGCTTCGTACTGGGCTGTTTTTCGGGGCCGCGCTGGCTGGCCCGCGTCGGCCATGTCCGCACTTTCAGCGTTTGCGCCGGGATCTGCGCCGCCGCCACCCTCATCATGTCCATTGTGGTCAGCGAGGCGAGCTGGTTCTTGATGCGCGCTTTGTTCGGCTTTGCTGCCGCCAATATGTATATGACGCTGGAAAGCTGGCTGAATGACCGGGTCCGCAACGACACGCGCGGCATGGTGTTTTCGGCTTATCTGGGCGTGAATTTCGCCGGGCTGATGATCGGTCAGCTGCTTTTCGCCACCGCCAAGCCTTCCACCTTTGTGCTCTTTAGCCTCGCCACCGTGTTTTATGCCCTTTGCCTCATCCCGGTAGGGCTGACGGATTTGAAGCAGCCAGCGTCGGCGCCGGTACCCAAGCTGCGGCCGATGAAGCTGTTCCGGATTTCCCCCGTCGGCGTCGCTGGCTGTATCGCCGTGGGGTTGGCCAACAACGCGGTGTGGACGATGGCGCCGGTCTATGCCCAGTCCCAGGGGTTATCGAGCGGCGGCGTGGCTCTCTTCATGGTCGCCTTTACGATGGGCGGCATGCTGGTGCAGATCCCGGTGGGGCGGCTTTCGGATTGCATCGACCGGCGTTGGGTGATCGCCGGCACCTGTACGCTCGCGGCCATAGCGGGGGCTTTAATCGGCCTCTTCGGCAGCCATGATCGCACCACGATGCTGATCACCATTGGCGTCTTCGGCGTCTTGATGTTGCCGCTTTATGCCTTGTCGATCGCCCATGCCAATGACCGCATGCCGCGCGAAGCCTTTGTCGAATCTTCGGCAACCTTGCTCCTGATCAATTCGATCGCCTCGGTGATCGGTCCCACCTTTGCCGCCACGGTGATGGATATCTACGGCACCAGGGCGTTGTTCTTCTTCACCGCCGCTGTGCATACGGCCATGCTGATATTTACCTTGGTGCGGCTACGCCAAAAAAAAGGCGGCGCCCAGCCAGGAGCGCTTCACCCCGCTGCCGCCGGAATCGGCCTCGCTCGAATTCGATCCGCGCCATCAAGCCCCGTAGCGCATTGCCCTAAGGGAATGTTTGGTCGCTGATCGCTTTGCACCTGCAACGCAGCCACTGGTGTGCCTCATTATTTTAAATAATACTAAAGTGCTGACCGTTCGGGGCCCGGTGAGTATTTACCGCCATCATCGCGCCCGCTTGGTCATTCAACCAACTGCATTTATTGGAGGGTTTTATGAAAGCGTTGCTGCTCACCAGCGTTTGCGCGCTGGCGTTTTGCGTCTCTGCCGCTGCCGATCCATGGGTCGATTATACGCCGCTGAAGGGCGTTTATTCGGTCACCGGCGTGAAGGTCGATCCCAACAAGATCGACGATTATTTGAAAGGTCTGAAGAAGGTCTGGGTGCCGGGCGAGGAATACGCCAAGAAGCAGGGCTTCATCGACAATTACGAAATTCTGCTCAACGTCAACAATTCGGGGCCTGGCCCCAATGTGCTTCTGATCGAGCATCTGACCAGCTTTGCCCAGCTCGATCCCAACAAAAAGCGCGATCTCGACGCGCAGAAAGCCCTCGAAGCCTTGGTGCCGAAGACGGCGGCCGACAGTGCCGTAGCGGGCTTCGACAAATATCGCGTCTTCACCGGCAATGATCTGTGGCAGGCCGTCGAACTCACCAAGTGAGGCTTTTGTCAGCAAAAAGCCGTGCATCAGGCATTGCCCAATGCACGGCTGATTTTTGCGTCCAATGCGGCGCGCTTATTCTTCGCTTTCGCCTTCGGCCGGCGCGTCATCTTCCAACGGATCGGTATCACGGACCGGCTGATCGCTGAGCGGCGTGATGGTGGTACCGGCTTTGCCGGTGCGCTGGATGATGCGGTCGCGCTTGGCCGAGGCGCGGCTGACGGCCAAATCGAGTTCGAGCTGGCTGCACAGGCCCAGCGTCACCGGATCGACGGCTTTCAGATTGGTGGCGTTCCAATGCGAGCGCTCGCGGATCTTCTGGATCGTCGCTTTGGTGGTGCCGATCAGCTTGATGATGTCGGCATCGGTGATTTCGGGATGGTTGCGCAGAATCCAATAGACCGCATCGGGCTTGTCCTGACGCTTGGAGACGGGCGTATAGCGCGGCGCCTTCTTCTGCTTGACCGGCGGCATTTTGTGCTTGGGCGGTGCCATCTTCAGGCGCAGCGCCGGGTTCTTTTCGGCGGCTTCAATCTGCTCGCGAGTGAGCTGACCGGCGGAAACCGGGTCCATGCCGCGAATGCCCTTGGCAACGTCTTCGTCAGCGATGCCTTTCACTTCCAGGGGGTGCAGGCCGCAGAAATCGGCCACTTGGTCGAAGGTCAGCGAGGTGTTGTCCACCAGCCAGACGGCAGTGGCCTTGGGCATCAGGGGCTTGTTGTTGTCAGCGGCCATAATAAATCTCTCCCATTGCCGGGGGAGTTGTCACCCTCCCACCGACCTCTCAAGGCTCACCCTTTCGAGGAATGGCCACCTTTTAGCGGGGGTGCGGCAGGAAGGGAAGGGAAATCAGACGGTGAGCACAATCTTGCCGATATGGCTGCCTTCCCGCATGCGGGCATGGGCGGCGCCCGCTTCGGCCAGGGGAAAGGTTGCGTCGATCACCGGCTGGATGCCGCCCGCTGCGAGATGGGGCCAAACCTGCTCCTGCACGGCGTCGCGGATCAAGCCCTTCTCGGCAATACTCCGGCCACGGAGGGTTGTGGCGGCCAGCGTTAAGCGCTTTTGCAGCATGGGGGCGAAATCGACCTCTGCCACCGCGCCTTTTTGAAAGGCGATATTGACAATGCGCCCCTTGATGGCCGCCGCTTCGAAATTGCGGCTGATATAATCCGCCCCCACCATATCGAGAATGACGTCGGCCCCATGTCCGTTGGTGAAGCGCTGCACGGCTTCGACGAAATCGTCTTTGCTGTAATCGATGGCGTGTGCCGCGCCCAATTGCAGGCAGCGCGCCACCTTCTCGGGTCCGGATGCAGTGGTCAGCACGGTGCAGCCGAAGGCGGCGCAAAGCTGAATCGCCGCGGTGCCGATGCCGCTGGAACCACCATGGATCAGCACGATCTCGCCGGATTGCAGCCGGCCCGTGTCGAACAGATTGGTCCACACCGTGAAATAGGCTTCCGGCAAGCTGGCAGCTTGCACCAGGGTGACGCCTGCGGGCACCGGTAAGGTGCAGCGCACATCCGCCACCGCATACTCGGCATAGCCGCCGCCCGGCAGCAGCGCGCAGACCGCGTCGCCCACTTTGAACAGTGTACAATCTTCTCCGACCGCCGTGATCACCCCCGCCACTTCCATGCCGAGGATGGCAGAGGCCCCTGCTGGCGGGGGATATTTGCCGCGCGCCTGTAACAGATCGGCACGGTTAAGCCCCGCCGCCGCCACTTTGATCAGCACTTGGCGCGCTCCGGGCTGCGGGATTTCTGCCTCGCGCAGCACCAATCGGTAATCGGAGCCAGGATTTTCGATGGCGATAGCGTGCATGGGAACCCTTGCTTCGACGGTAAATTCGGGCAGAAACTACGCTTCTTTGCAGAGGAGCAATAGGCTATGGCGATCGATCCCGAAGAATTGCTGCCGCGCAAAAAGGCACCGAGCATCATTTTGGGCGAAGACATCGCGACCTTGTCGGAATTTGAATTGCAAGCGCGCATCAGCGCGCTCGAAAGCGAAATCACACGCTGTCACGAGGCCATTGCTTCGCGCCAAGCCACACGCTCCGCTGCCGATTCATTTTTCAAGCGCTAAGCGTTTTGCGCCGTCTCTGCGCGGCTGAAATAATCGTTAACGCCGCACTCATCATTAATATCGACAACAAAGCGTTGCTGCGGCGCCACCGCAAACAATGTTAACCGCAAACACGGCATTCTTGCATCTTGCGCGCGCGGGCTGAGTTGATAGCCTCTCGGTTTAACGCGTGCGGGGTACACTATGGATATTGATTTTCTCGAGGACGAGAACCTCCACGAATTGACGCCGCAGGCCTTCACTGGCTCGGCCTTGTTTTCGCGTACCTTCGATGAAGGCATGGCGCTGGTGGAAGAGACCGCGCGTTATCTCGATGGCCCTGGCCGTGAAGAGCAGCGCAATCTGCCGCGCAAGACCGCCATGCTTTATGCCGGTGAAAGCATGCGCGTCACCACGCGCTTGATGCAGGCCGCCAGCTGGTTGCTCGTGCAGCGCGCTGTCAGCGAAGGCGATATGGATGCTGAAGATGCGCAGAGCGAGCGCTATCGTTTGGGCTCCAAAGAAATTTGTTTGGGCAGCCCGGCGGAAGAGGGCGTCGAAACCTTGCCCGCCATGCTGCAGACTTTGATGCAGCGCAGCGACGCTCTTTATCGCCGTATCGCCCGGCTTGATGATGTGCTGTTCGGCGACAAAGTGGCCCCCCTCGGCGCCCGCGGTGCCTTCGCCATGCTGGAAAAAGCCTTCAGCAAGCAGCAGTAGATATCGGCGCCGACTCCACATTCCGTCATGGCCGGGCTTGACCCGGCCATCCAGTGGCAATGTCTGCACAGGAGGAGAAATGGATGGCCGCCTCAAGGGCGGCCATGACGATAAGGGTGTAGTGGCCCACCACCCCAGAAACGACAAAGGGGACCTTGAGGGTCCCCTGTTCCGTCTCGCGATGGGCGAAAACTTACTTCACAAAGCCGGCGAACTTCTTGTTGAAGCGCGTCAGGCGGCCGCCACGGTCCATCAGCTGCTGCTGACCGCCGGTCCAAGCCGGATGCGTGGTGGGATCGATGTCGAGCGTCAGCTTCTGGTCCGGTTCGCCCCAAGTCGTCCGCGTGCGATAGGTCGAGCCATCGTTCAGATGAACGTTGACGAAGTGGTAGTTGGGGTGGATGCCCTTCTTCATGGCTTTCGGCCCTTTTTCGTATAAGAGGCGCGGCTTATAGGCGATAGACCCCGCCCGCGCAAGCTTCGTCAAAATTGTTCCAGGCGGTTTAACCTGGGCCGCGGCGCCCTATATAGAGGGTCCACGCAAAAGGCCCCCACCATGGCGCAATCTGGCGCAGACTATGCCGAACAGGTCGAATACGTCGCACAGGGGCGAGGCAAAAGCCGCTCTCTCAAGCCCTTAGCAGCGCTGGCGCCCTTCTTGAAGCCGTATTGGGGTATGGCGGCAGCGGCGCTGTCGGCCATGGCGGTGGCGGCCGCGGCCACCCTGATCATGCCGGCGATGCTGCGCGGCCTCATCGACAAAGGCTTTTCCGCCGCCCAGATCGCCGCGATTTCGGAATATTTCCTACTTTTCTTCGCCGCTGCCGTTGTGATGGGGCTGTCCGCCGCCACCCGCTACTATTTTGTCACCTGGCTGGGCGAGCGCGTCACCTCCGACATCCGCAAGGCGGTTTACGATCATGTGCTGGACCTGACTCCAGCCTTTTTTGAGGTTACCCGCACCGGTGAGGTGCTGTCGCGGCTGACCGCCGACACCACCCTGATCCAGACCGTTGTGGGCTCCTCGGCCTCGCTCGCCATCCGCAATGTGGTGATGATCATCGGCGGTCTCATCTTGATGGCCGTGACCAGCCTGCAACTGACCGGCTTGGTGGTGGTGAGCGTGGTGGTGGTGATCCTGCCGCTGCTGGCCTTTGGCCGCTGGGTGCGCACGCTCAGCCGCAAGAGCCAGGACCGGCTTGCTGATACCAGCGCCCATGCCTCGGAAACCTTGAACGCGGTCTCCACCGTGCAAGCTTTTACGCGCGAGCCTTTTGAAAAATCGCGCTTTGCCGACGCGGTGGAAGATTCCTTTGTCGTCGCCATCAAACGGACCCGGGCCCGCGCTGTCATGACCGCAGTGGCGGTCTTCGCCGCCTTTGGCAGCATCGTGGTGGTCGGCTGGGTCGGCGCCCAATTGGTCATGGCGCACAGCATCAGCGCTGGTCAGCTGGTGCAGTTCATCTTCTATGCCGTGCTCGTGGCGGGCGGTGTTGGTGCCGTCAGCGAAACCTGGGGCGATGTCCAGCGCGCCGCGGGCGCTTCCGAGCGCCTGGTCGAACTGCTTCACACCCAAACCACCATCCCGGTGGCAGCAACGCCCAAAGCCCTGCCGCAGCCCGGCCATGGCGCTCTGCACATCGAGAATGTCAGCTTCCGCTATCCCTCGCGGCCGGATTATGCCGCCCTCGACGGCCTTTCTCTCAGCGTGGCCCCGGGCGAAGCCGTGGCGCTGGTGGGGCCTTCGGGCGCCGGAAAATCCACTCTGTTCCAGCTCCTCTTGCGCTTTTATGCGGCGCAATCGGGCAGCATCTTGTTCGATGGCGTTGATATCGCTGAGGTTGAGCCGCGCGCTTTGCGCCGTTCCATCGCCATGGTGGCGCAAGATCCGGTGATCTTCTCCGGCTCCATCGCCGACAATATTCGCTATGGCCATCCCGATGCCGACGACGCTGCCGTGCGTCATGCCGCCGATGGCGCTGCTGCGCTCGAATTCATCGAAACCTTGCCGGAGGGCTTTAACACGCGCTTAGGTGAGCGCGGTGTGACGCTGTCCGGTGGCCAGCGTCAGCGTCTTGCCATTGCGCGCGCGATGTTGCGCGATGCACCGCTGCTGCTGCTCGATGAAGCCACCAGCGCACTCGATGCGGAAAACGAACGGCTGGTGCAGCAAGGTCTCGCCAATCTGATGGATGGCCGCACCACCCTGGTGATCGCCCATCGCTTTGCCACCATTCAGCGCCTAGAGCGCATCGTGGTGCTCGATCAAGGTAAGGTGGTGGCCGAAGGCAGCCATGGCGAGCTTGTGGCCAAAGGCGGCCTTTACGCGCGCCTCGCCGCGCTGCAATTTTCGGCGGCCGCGGGGTAGCATTCTGACGTCGGCTCTAATTTTTTATTCGTCATGGCCGGGCTTGACCCGGCCATCCAGTGGCTAAATCGGTGCAGACGGATATATGGACGGCCGCCTCAAGGGCGGCCATGACGGAAAATGGGAATGGCGCAATCCGCGCCATCTCACTCTAGGAGTTTTCCATGTCGCGTTGGCGCCGGATCGCCGTGACTGTTGCCGCTATGCTGGTCGTGCTTTCGCTGGCAGCGAACTTCCGCTATGGCCAGTCGCGCGGCGTTTTCGCGGGCGTGGCGGACAAAACGCCAGCTTCGTGCAAACCGCTGGCAGGGCTCTCCGGCGTCGTCACCATCATTCCAGACGAGCCCACGCACAGCGCCCTCATCGCCACGCGCGACGGCGGGATTTTTCTTTTAAAGGGCGCCGCCGCGACCAAGCTCACAGGAACGCCGCAAGATTTTCATCCCCTGGCGATGGCCGCGGCAGGCGGCAAGCTGACGACCGCCTTCCAGCGCAAAGACGGCTACGCCATCGCGGTCTTCGACATTGGTTCGGGCAAGCTGACGGAAACGAGCCGCCTCACCACCGATCAGCTCAGCGATCCCGCCGATCTTCTCGCCGTCGATGCGCTACGCTTCTATCTCATCAATCACCACAAAACCCACAGCGCGCTGGGCCGCTGGCTCGATGATGTCTTTCTGATTCCACGTGCCGAGGTGCAATTCTTCGATGGCCTGAAATTCGTCACCGTCTCGAAACGGCTGAATGCGCCGAGCGCACTGGCCACATCGCCCGATGGCGCCATGCTCTATGTCGCCCAGGAATTGCCGCGCAACCTGGCCTATTTCCAGCGCAACGCCTTTTCCGGCGCGCTGGGGGAGGTCGAGATTTTTGCTCTGCCCGCCGCACCGACCAAAATCAGCATTGCTAAGGACGGCAGCTTGATCGTGGCGGCATGGGTGAAGCCGGGGCAGGGCGCGGTTTATCGCATCGCGGTGGCAAGTGGCGTGCCGCAAAGCGCCGAACTGCTCTACGCTTCAAAAGGCCATGTGGTCACCGCCGCCGCCGAACTCGGCGACCAATTGCTGATCGCCACCGACCAAGCCCTGCTCAGCTGCGCGCAGCCCCAATGAGAAAGGGCGCCGCCGCGTTGCCGCGATAGCGCCCTTTACTGCCCCCGGGAAACTCGTATTTACGCGACGATGGCCTCTTCGGAAGGATCGCGCAGCACATAGCCGCGGCCCCAGACCGTTTCGATGTAATTGGCGCCGTCGGTGGCAGCGGCGAGCTTTTTGCGCAGCTTGCAGATGAAGACGTCGATGATCTTCAGCTCGGGCTCGTCCATGCCGCCATAAAGGTGGTTGAGGAACATTTCCTTGGTCAGGGTCGTACCCTTGCGCAAGGAAAGCAGCTCCAGCATTTGATATTCTTTGCCGGTGAGATGCACGCGCTGACCGTCGACTTCGACCGTCTTGGCGTCAAGGTTAACCACCAGCTTGCCGGTGGTGATGACGCTCTGGGAATGACCTTTGGAGCGGCGGACCACGGCTTGAATGCGGGCGACCAGCTCATCCTTGTGGAAGGGCTTGGTCATATAGTCGTCAGCGCCGAAGCCCAGGGCCTTCACTTTGGCCTCGACAATGGCATTGCCCGACAAAATCAGTACCGGCGTTTGCACTTTGGCAACGCGCAGACCTTTAAGGACTTCAAAGCCACTCATATCCGGAAGCTGCAGGTCGAGCACGATGATGTCGTAATCATACAGCTTACCGAGATCGATCCCCTCCTCGCCCAGATCCGTCGTGTAGACGTTGAAGCCTTCAGACCGCAGCATCAGCTCGATGCTGCGAGCCATGGCGCTATCGTCTTCGATCAAGAGCACGCGCATGTCAGACCCCTTTTGGTCATGAAGCCGGTGAACGTGTTTTACCGGTTTGGTTAACCACTAAACAGACCGTAATCGGAAATGGTTAACATCCCCTTTTTGCCACAAAGGATAATTTAGACAAACCGAAGGGGCCTTAACGACCCTTCATACACCAATTTCATCCCCTTGATTCAATTTGTTAACTTTACTTCCACTTAAGGCATTGCCGTCAAGATCGGGGCTTCAGAAGCCAGAAAGGCTACGGAATGCTGCCCTTACACGCTCAAATCGAGGCCCTCCCCACCCTGCGGCGCTTTGGCAAAGTTTCCCGGGTGGAGGGTCTTATGGTCGAAGTGACGGGGGCGGCGGGGGCGATCAGCCTCGGCGGCCAGCTCAGAATCATCCCCAATCACGGCCCTTCTATACCCTGTGAGGTTGTGGGCTTCCGTGATGGCCATGCCTTGGCGATGCCGATGGGCTCGCTGGACGGCATCACTTTGGGCGCAAGGGCCGATTTCGAAGGCGTCAGCGCCTGCATTTACCCTTCGGAAGGCTGGCTGGGACGGGTGCTGGACGGCTTCGGCAACCCCACCGATGGCAAAGGCCCATTGCCGCAAGGCCCGGTTCCGTATCCCTTGAAAGCCTCACCGCCGCCCGCCCAGTCGCGCAATCGCGTCGGCGGCAAGCTCGATCTTGGCGTGCGCGCTCTCAATCAGTTCATCACCTGCTGCCAAGGCCAGCGCATGGGCATCTTCGCCGGCTCCGGTGTCGGTAAATCGACTCTGCTCTCTATGTTGGCGCGCTATTCCGATGCCGATGCCATCGTCATCGGTCTGGTCGGTGAGCGTGGCCGCGAATTGAAAGAATTCGTCGAGGACGATTTGGGCGAGCAGGGTCTGGCGCGTTCGGTGATTGTCGCCGCGACCTCAGACGAGCCGCCGCTGGTGCGCCGTCAAGCGGCTTACACCGCCATGACGGTGGCCGAGCAGTTGCGCGATCAAGGCCTCAATGTTCTCTTGATGATGGATTCCATCACCCGCTTTGCCATGGCGCAACGCGAAGTCGGACTCTCGGCCGGTGAGCCGCCTGCCGCCAAGGGTTACACACCGACGGTCTTCGCCGAACTGCCGAAACTCTTGGAGCGTGCCGGTCCGGCACAAGAAGGTTGCTCGGGTTCGATCACGGGCCTCTTTACCGTGTTGGTCGAAGGCGACGATCACAACGAGCCGATTTCCGATGCCGTCCGCGGCATACTCGACGGCCATATCGTGCTCGAACGCCAGATCGGTGAACGCGGAAGGTTTCCGGCCATTAACATCTTGCGCAGCGTCAGCCGTACCATGCCGGGCTGCAATACCGCGGAAGATCAAGCGCTTATTGCTGAAGCGCGCAAATCCATGGCGACCTATGAAGACATGGCAGAGCTGATCCGGCTGGGAGCGTACAAATCTGGCACACATCCCGAGGTCGATGCTTCCATACAACTGCATCCGCTCTTGGAGAATTTTCTCACCCAGCGAAAAGATGAACGCGCGTCGTTAACGGAAGGGTATTACGAGTTAGGCACAATACTGCAGGGTGGGAGAAGGTAAGCCGCGATGAAGAAACAGGATACCCTGCTGAGACTACGGCGATTTCGCGTCGACGAGTTCAAGCGCCGTATGGGTACGCTCGATGGCATGAAGGCTGATCTGGAACGCAAGCTCGCCGATCTCGAAGAGAGCGTGGCGCGCGAACGTCAGCGCGCTGGTGACACCGATATTGGTCGTTTGGCTTTTCCCTCCTTTCTCAAATCCATCGAAATTCGCCGCGAGAAATTGCGCGAGACCTTGCGTGATATCGAACGCGAGCGCGCCAGCTGTCAGAACGAACTGACCGACGCCTATCAAGATTTGAAGAGCCTCGAATTCGCGCAAGAGCAGCAGGAAAAGCGCCTGATCGAAATCGAAGCCCGTAGAGCGCAAAGCCGTCTCGACGAAATGGCGCTGGTGCGCCACTTACGCAAACACGCGCTGCGCAGCGCTTAAAAAGTATAACACCCAGGAAAGTGAAAAGGGCGGAACCAGCTTCCGCCCTTTTTGCTGTGTGCGTGCTTTGCGCCTCTCCGCATTCGTCATGGCCGGGCCATGACGACATGGTCTGTTGGCAAGGCGCCAAGCACGCGGAGCCTCGAAGCACGTACTATTGTTCTTTCACCGCTTCGGCGTGTTCCGCACTCACCGCGCCGCCGCGATTGGGAAAGCGTAGGATGACGCGGCCTTGGCCATGCGTCGGGGCCGTCGCGGTTTGCGCCACGCTCTGGCCGTTATAGCGGGCAGTGACGCGATAGCGCCCGGGCGCCAGCTGCGCCAGAATCCACGGCGCCTCGCAATGCACATCCGCCACCGTCTTGCGGCCTTGGGCGATCGTGACATCGGCGTCGGCCAGATATTGCCCGTCTTTGCCCACCACCATGATCTTCAAGGGATAGGCCAGCCATTCGGTATGACTATCTTGGTCCGAACCAACACCGGTGCAGACCGCGGTGACGTCTCCCATCGTGGTGGGCTGGTTCAGCGGCAGCACGGTTTGCGCCCCTGCTGGAAGCGCCAAGAGGGCGGCGAGCACGCTGATTCTCAAGCTGAGATGCGGCATGGCATTTCCTTTCGCCAGCAAGGTAGGCGCTGTCCAAACGCCTCGTGCCACGTCCGGTTCCGCCTGAGCGCGCGTTGGGTCCACGTCGGCGGCGGCGCCGATTGGCTATCGGTTTTGCCTTCAAACCAGCGCCTAAGCGGTTGCAGCGGTTGCGAAACTTGGCATCTGCCCGGCTTTCTGCCGCCTCCGTCCGGCGCTTTCTGCCTCATTTGATAGGTATTTGCCCTTATAAGTTCATTGGCCGTACAGCCGACTCGTGGGAGAGAGGGGGCCATGCGCGCGCCAGTTCAACGTGAGTTCGCCTCTGCAACGGGCCTGGGACGTCGATTGGGTTTAGGGGCCGCGCTAATCGGCCTGCCCGCGACGCTGTGTTTGCTGTTCGCGCAGATCGATTGGTTTTGGGTGGCGCTGGGTTGGGCTGGCATGGCAATGGTCGCGCTGGTCGCCGTTATGGCCGTGATGGTAATCGCAGCGCTTAGCCGTCCCGCTGCCACAAGCCAGATTCGCCGCCTGCAGGAGACGGTCGCCAAGCTCAGCCAAGCCGCTGCCATCCCGCAGGCGCTGGCCGAAGCGATGTGGTGCGAACAGCAGCGCGAACTGTTGCTGGACAAAAGTGAGGCGCTGGCCGCGGCGCCGTGGGAGCAAACCATGCGCGCTTTCCAAGACGATACCGCGGCCTATGATGGCAGCCTCGATCACTGGACGCCTGAGGCCGAAGCGCTGGCGCGTTGGGCGCAGCTTCATCTGCCCACGCACTACACGGTCGATGATGTCGAAAAGCCCGCGCCCCAAACCGCGCCCGGCGAAGCGGCGATGGCCGAGCTGCGCCGCATGGAATACCGCTCGCTCTATTGGCGCAAACAGATGATGGAACGCTACGTCGACGCCATCGCCGCCAAACTGGAGACGCGCGCCCAATCCTTACGCCAAACCATCACCGCCGCCGGCAACCCGCTGGGGTGAGGGCCGTGAAAGCGGAAAAGGTTGGCACAGCGTCAGGCCTACGACTGCCTCCCCCTCTCTTGCCGCCAAAAGCGACAAACAAAGATCAAACCTTGGTGGTTCGGGCCGCACCGGCCGCTAATGCTTGAGGGGTGACACCGCGCTTCGACAATCGGCCTGTAAACCGGGCTCGCACGGTTCTATAGATCGACTCATCTGCTTTGCGCTTTTTCAGGGGCCGTCCATGTCATTGTCCGAGCAACTGTCGCCGCTGGTGGGGCGGATCGTCTTCGCCTGGTTTTTCCTGGCCCAAGTCGCCTCTTACGGCGGCGATTGGGAGAACACCCTGACGCTGCTCACCTTTCGCGGCGTGCCGGGCGGCGCCTTCCTGCTCGCGGTGGTGTTGTTGCTGCTGACCATGGGGGCGATTTCGCTGATCTTCGGCTTTCACACCCGTTATGGCGCGCTGATCCTTTTCGTCGTCACCATCATCGCCACGGTGTCGTTGCACGATTACTGGCGTATCGCCGATGCCACCGAGCGCGCCACCGATTTCCAGCACTTCATTTCTAACGTGGCGATAGCAGGCGGGCTGTTGCTGCTGGTCGGCATGGGGCCGGGGCCGATTGCCATCGACAACGTCAAATCCGGCCCGCCGAAAAAGAAATAAGCGCTTGCAGGAAAAGTTGGGCCCGGTTTTCCGTCCGATAGCGCGACAATCAAAGATGGCTAGCGCAGTGAGCCGTTGGCGCGGATGCGGGCAGGGCCGCCGCCCAGCAGGCTAGTGAGGCCGGTGATCGCGGTCAGCGCCGGGCAATGCGGATAGCTCTGCCACAGCGAGCTTTGCCGCCTGAGGCATTCCACCACCCGCATATCGGTGGGGATGAAGCCGAGATAAGGCGGCGCCACCTTGAGGAAATTGCGCGCCGAATTGGTCAGCGCCTCGGCGGTGCGTTTGGCCTCCGGCGCATTGGCGGCCATGTTGACCAAGAGGCCGGGCGCGCGTCCGCCGGTGCGCTTCAGCACCAGTTTGACGAAGGCATACGCGTCGGTCAGCGCCGCGGGGTCGGGGGTCATCACCACCACCACATCATCGGCATCCGCGGCCAAGGTCAGCACGGCCTCGCCGATCCCGGCGCCAAGATCGATCAAAACGCGGTCATAAAAGGCGACGTGGCGCAGCAAATGCGAGAGCTTGTCGATGGCGGCTTTGTCGGCGCTGGCCAGGGCTCCGGAACCCGGCGGCGCTGCGAGCAGGTCAAAGGGCTGATGGCCTTCGGTGGTGACGGCGGCGAGGGCCGCCTTCAGCGGCGTGCGACCGGCCAGGAAGCCGGGCAGGTCGCCGCAATGCGACAGCCCGAGATGCACCGAGGTGTTGGACAGGCCGAGATCGGCGTCGCACAGCAGCACGCGTTCGCCGAGATCGGCAAAGGCTTGCGCCAGCGTCAGGGCGACAAAGGTCTTGCCGGTGCCGCCTTTGCCCGAGCCAATCGCGGTAAGGCGTGGTCCTGCCAGCGTCATTGTGTGCCCTCTGCCTGTTCGATGAGAAGCCGGGCCAGGGCCAGCGGCGTCAGTGTTTCAAGATCGCCCGCCACGAAGGGCGAGCGGGTCACAAAGCCGAGCGGAAGTTCCGGCGTCAGCGCGGCGGCGGCGAGCGCCCCCATGCGGCGGCTCATATCGGCGGCGGTGATGACGATGCGGCTGGCGCCCAGCTTGCTCAGGGCCTCTGCGATTTCGCTGACCTCCTCGCTGTCGGTCAGGGCCGAGACGACACCGATAATTTCGACCGCTTGGATTTGCGCCAAAGCGGCGAAGGCTGCGGCGGCTTTGGCTTGGCGCGGATCAAACCCCGCGGTGTCGATGATCGCCAGCGCGCCATCGCGCACCGCCTCGGCGACCACAGCGGCCAAGGCGTAGGCCGATTCAGCGGTGACGATCTGTGCATCCAGGTGATCGGCAAAGTCCTTCAGCCGCGCCACGGCCCCAGCGCCGGTGACATCATGGGCGACCAGGCGCACATGCCGTC
The DNA here is from genome assembly GCA_031291635.1 of Rhizomicrobium sp. Classification (GTDB taxonomy): domain Bacteria; phylum Pseudomonadota; class Alphaproteobacteria; order Micropepsales; family Micropepsaceae; genus Rhizomicrobium. Next base: position 17,495 of record JARLIR010000020.1, read on the forward strand.
CGGCCAGCCGCGCGTGAGCACCGATCTTGGCCGCGATAGCGGTCTTGCCCGCCCCGTTAGGGCCGACCAGCAATATCGCTTGGGCATTGGCAAAATCGATCGGGGCGATGGTCATGCGCTGATCGATGGCAGCGGCCAAGGCCAAGGTCATATCCGATAGTCCGGCTTTGGCGGCGCTCTCCGCCAGGATATGGGCGAGCGTTTCCGGCAAGCGGTTCTTGGCAAAGGCTGCCAGCATTTCCATGCGATCGAACGGGCGCCGTCCCGGTAGGTTAGATTTCTTCTCGCGCAAGCGCCGGATCATGGAGTCGTGGAACAAGGCATCCACGTCCTCTTCGTCGCCCGCCACGGGGTCGATCAGATCGAGCGGCGGCTCGGGCTCTTCCAAGGCCGCGCGCACCATGACGCCGCCGCCTTTGGCCGGCTGGCTGGCGACGATGACCGCCTCCGGCCCCATCGAATTGCGCACATCGGTGAGCGCTTGGCGCATGTCCTTGGCGAGAAAGGTGCGAAGCTGCATGGCGCGTTAGACCTGACCCATCGTCCGCAAGCGGATCGAGGGATGAATTTCGTTCTGGCTCATCACTACGGTCTGCGGACGGAAGCGCTCGATGATGGAGCGCACGAAGGGGCGGGCTTGCGGGCTGGTCAGCAGCACCGGCACTTCACCCTTTTGCGTCGCCTCTTCAAAACGGTCGCGCACCTGGGTGATGAACTGCTGCAACTGGCTCGGCGCCATGGCGAGCTGACGGTCTTCGCCCTGACCGATGATGGATTCGGAGAAGGCTTGTTCCCAACCGGGCGACATCGCCAGAATCGGTAGATAACCGGCAGGCGTCATATTGGCGTGGCAGATCTGGCGCGCCAGCCGCGAGCGCACATGCTCGGTGATATAAAGCGCATTCTTGGTAAACCCAACCGCTTCGGCGATGCCTTCCAGAATGGCGGGCAGATCGCGGATGGAGACGCGCTCGCCGAGCAAGGTCTGCAACACACGCTGCACGCCCGTGACGGAAATCTGCGACGGCATCAGTTCTTCCACCAGCTTCTTCTGTTCCGGCGCCAGATCGTCGAGCAGCTTCTTGGTCTCGGAGTAGGAGAGCAGCTCGGCCATATGCGCCTTCAAGACTTCGGTCAGATGCGTGGTTAGCACGGTGCCTGGATCCACGACCGTATAGCCGCGGAAATTGGCTTCTTCGCGCAGCGCCGTCGAAACCCAAGTCGCGGGAAGACCAAAGGCGGGTTCGGTCGTGTGTGTGCCCGGCAGATCGATCGGCAGACCGCGCGGGTCCATGGCCAGGAAGCTGCCGGGATAAAGCTCGCCTTTGCCCGCTTCGACTTCTTTGACCGCAATACGGTACTCGTTGGCGCCCAGCTGCATGTTGTCGAGAATACGCACGGCGGGCATGACAAAGCCCATCTCTTGCGCCAATTGGCGGCGCAGCGCTTTGATTTGATCGGTGATGCGATGGCCCTTCACATCGTTGATCAGTTGCAGCAAGGCATAACCCAGCTCCACCCGCAGCATGTCGAGCGCCAGCGCTGAAGAGATCGGCTCCTCCTTGGTGGTCTCGGCAACTTTGGCGGATTCGCTCTCGTCGACCACGGCTTTGGCTTCGCTGGCTTTCTGTTTGAAGGCGAGGAAGGACAAGTAGCCGATGCCACCGGCCAGTCCCGCGAAGATCAAATGCGGCATGCCGGGCAGCAGGGCGACGATGCCCATCACGGCCGAGGCCATCGCCAAGCCTTGCGGATAATTGGAGAACTGCTTGGCCATCGCCTGGTCGGTCGAGCCTTCGACGCCAGCTTTGGACACCATCAAGCCTGCCGCGATCGAGATGATCAGGGCCGGCATCTGCGCCACCAACCCGTCACCGACGGATAGCAAGGTGAAGGTCTTGGTGGCATCGCCGATGCTCATGCCATGCTGAGCGACCGCGATGATGATACCGCCGATGATATTGATGCCGACAATCATCAGGCCCGCGACGGCATCGCCGCGAACGAATTTGGAGGCGCCGTCCATGGCGCCGAAGAAGTTGGATTCGGCTTCCAGATCCTTGCGGCGGGTGCGCGCGGTCTTCTCATCGATCAAGCCCGAGCTCAGATCGGCATCGATGGCCATCTGCTTGCCCGGCATGGCGTCCAAGGTGAAACGCGCCGCAACTTCGGCGATACGGCCCGAACCTTTGGTGATCACCACGAAATTGACGATCACCAAGATCGCGAAGACGATAAAGCCGATCACGAAGTTGCCTTGCATGACCAGCTTGCCGAAGGCTTCGATGACGTGGCCGGCGGCCGCCGTACCGGTGCTGCCATGGCTCAGGATCAGGCGCGTCGAAGCCAAATTCAGCGACAGCCGCAGCATCGTGGTGATGAGCAAAACCGCCGGGAAAGAGGAGAATTCGAGCGGACGGCGGATGAAGACCGACGTCATCAAAATCAAAATGGCAAACGACAGCGACAACGCCAGCGCAAAATCGAGCAAGAAAGTCGGCAGCGGCAGGATCAAGACGACCAGGATCGCCATCATGCCGAGGGCGAGGCCGAGATCGCTGCGCTTGATCAGAGCGAGGATGCCCGCGGGGGAGAAGTCGATGCCCCCAATGGCGGCCGGTGTCGCAGTCGTGGTGTCGGCCATTAGGACTAAGCCCCGCTAACGTTAACGCGTACGCAACCAGGAAAACGCATTTCCATCGGAAAAAGCGTTCTCCTCACAATCAACCTGCCGCCCGCTGCTCGCCCGGCCCCGGAACCGGCATGCCAAGCTGCGAATATTCGCGCAGCTTGTTGCGCAAGGTGCGGATGGAAATACCCAGGATATTGGCGGCATGGGTGCGATTGCCCAGGCAATGATCCAGCGTATCCAGAATAAGGTCGCGCTCGACATCGGC
>JARLIR010000172.1 GCA_031291635.1 Rhizomicrobium sp.
GAATGCGTTGATGGTGAGGCGCACATTGCGCGCCCCACCTTGCCGAAGCGCAAAATAAGGCCAGCAAAAACAACCAACCGACCGCGCCGCAATGTGTGGCCTTTTATCCTGCCCTACACCCTCAGACCCCAACCCAGCCCGCCACCTACGTTTCTCCGGCGATCTGTTGGTCATGCTCCGTTCCACGCCAACTCGCTCGCCGATGGCGCGCCGGAGAGCAAAATCCGCGCTCAAAATACGTCGCCAACAGCATGTCGGATAGGCAAAATCAGCGCTGTCGAACGACACGCCGGACGCCATCAACACCGCAAATTCTACGCCGCCGGACGGCAGCAACATCACCGCGCGCGATGCAATTCCACGAGCAAAAAACATCGCCAGAGCGACGAGCGGGCGCAGATTCAACGTGAGTAGCGGAGCAAATCTCGCGGCGGAAACGACGCCGCCGCGCGCGGTGTTGATCGGATTCAAATCACCGTGACAGCTCCGAGAGGTGGGATTTCGGTACACGCATTATCGCTGAACCCGACGAAGGAGGATCAGAACCACAGCCAACGCAACGGTGATCACACCAAAAATATCAGTGGTCGCCCTAGCGTCAATCACACCCTTCCAACGCGCGATGAAGGCGCCGACCACAATCACCACATAGGCCGCAAAAGTGATCGATTTTACAGCATGGAGGAATCTATCGTTGCTCACGTTCTTCTTCCGTAAATTCGAGTTCAGGGGCCACAACCTTGTGCAGCCGGTGGTGCATCGGCGTGGTTGAGGGCTGCGGTCACTATGCCAGCAGTACCGGTTACTGGCGCAATCATCGGCCACCGCCAGGCAAGCACACTAAGAGCGGTGTCATCCGATATCTCAGTATTGGATTTCGTCATGGCCGTATAACTCGTCCGCGCGGCGGCGGCACGATCCGGCGTCAGCGAAAGCTGCCCCTGTGCATTCTGCATGTAGACGTTAGTTCGGCCATCACCTGGATCGTACGGTGTCCATCCCGGCGGCAAGTTGTTGGGCTTTGCGTATGGGTCGTACTTCCCGCCAGACACCTTGCACTGTCCGTTTCCTTTATTTGGGTCTTCTGGTGACACCGACGCGCCATCGTAGCCGCAAGGCGTGAATGCCCCGGCGTGCCAATCGGTTACGGGCTGCGCGCTCTCGATGACCCCCTCCATGCCCCAAAAAATCCCTAGAAGCGCATTCTGGGCCGCGCGAACGCGGCCCGCAAGAGACGGGTTTGCGACACGCTGGCGGGGGCCGGGAGGTCGCGGATTCGGCACCGTCAGCGCCGCTGTCGAGGCCGGGGATTGGCAGCTAAAGAAGGATTGGCGGGCGTTTTAGAGGCCGGATTCGTCCTCTTCGGCCGCCTCTTCATCAAGGGCGGCGAGCACGTCCGCTGCGGTCGGCGGGTCGGTTTCGGGGGCGATCTCAGCGCTGGCTTCATCGCCGGTCTGACGCGCCCGCACGATCTCGTGCAGGGCTTCGGCCTTGCCATCTGGCAGCCTGGCCGGGTGCGTGAGCGTGTGTATCTGCTTCAGCTTCAGGATTGAGACGTGGGTGTAAATCTCGGTGGTGGAGAGCTTGGCGTGGCCTAGCATCTGCTGGATGTAACGGATGTCGGCCCCATTCTCCAGCATCAGCGTCGCCATGGTGTGGCGGAACAGATGACAGCGGCCTTGCTTGTTGATGCCGCTCTTTTCGATATAGATGCGCACCGACCGGCTGAGCTTGTCGCGGTCCATTTTTTGACCGTCGTCATCGAGGAACAGCGTGTTGATGTCGGTGGTCTCTATCTCCGGGCGCACGTCGGCAAGGTACTTTTCCAGCCACAGAACCGCGCGCTCGCCGATGGGCACGAAGCGGTCTTTTTTGCCCTTGCCCTGACGCACGGCAACGATGCCGCGCGCGATATTCAGGCAGTTGCGCTCCATGTCGACCAGCTCCGAGCGGCGGATGCCCGTCGAGTAAAACACCTCCAGGATGGCGCGGTCGCGGATGCCGAGCGGGGTCTCAACATCGGGCTGGGACAGCACCCGCTCAGTCTCTTCGGCCGTCAAAATGTCTTTCGGCAGCCGCTTCTCCAGCTTGGGTAATTCCAGCTCGGACGCGGGATTATAGAGCAGCACGTTCTCGCGGGTCAGGAAGCGGAAGAAGACTTTGATGGCCATCAGCCGGTTGAACTGGGCCCCCGCCGACATCGGCTTTCCGCCGCGTGCGAGCACATGGTAGAGGTGACGCTGATAGCGTTGCAGCACCGGCCGCGTCACTTCCGTCAGCCGCACAATCCCCCGTTCCGCGCACCAGGCCATGAAGGATTTGAGCGCCATCTCCTTGAACACCAGCGTGTCATGGGCGTAGTTGCGGGCTCGCAAATAATCGAGATGGGCGCGGATATAGCGCATCGCCGCCGTCGACTCGTTGGCGCTTTCGCGCCGTCCAGAGGGCATGGGTTTTGCCCTCAGCGGCTAACAGAAGAAGCAGCTAAAGAAGAAGTATGCATGTACGATCCCGCGCCATTCGTCGCTATCCGGCGACGTGCCGTTTCGGCGGGAACGACAGTGGAGTCGTCAAAAACCGCTTCGTTATTGGTGTTTTCGACAGATTCGACAGGCCGGGGTCCCACCGCAACGGCCCCGTTTTGGGGCCGCAATGACCCCGGCAACTGGGCCTTCGACCCCCGTAAACTCGCCGTCGTAGCTTCATTTAAGGCGAGCGTTTCCACAGCGATCAGCCCTGGCAGACGCGGACCCGCATCGTCGGCCGCACCGTCGTAAAGCAGCTCATAGACGAAGCTGGTACCGCGTCCGCCACGATGGGCGAGGACGTATTCCATCTCCATCAACCGATCCATGTGGAGCGCGGCTTGCGTGTTGCCCATGCTCAAACGTTCGCGCAATTCGCGCCGCGTGAAGCGCACGTCGCAGCGTGGCAATCCTTGCGCCTGCATCCTCTCCGCCACCAGCGCGCACAGCCCGCCCAGCACGCTGCGCGTCTGCGGCGGCAGTTCGTCCAGCGAGCGGCCCAGAACCTCGTGGGCGAGACGATTGGCGAGCGCGATGTCGGCCGGGATCACTTCGATATATTCGATGGTCCGGCCCTGATGGGTGATGGTCTTCACCGCGCGTTGATGCTGGTGCAACAGCGCAATCGCGTCGATCAGCGTCAGATATTTTTGCTGATCGCGCCGCGTGCGTGTGCGCTCGTCCAAAAAGGTGAGCCGGTCGGCATAGGGATTGACGACCGCCAGCGGTTTTAGAAGGCGCTGCGCATTCCTATGCAGCACCGTCAACGCGTCGGCTTCGGTGTCTGCCAACAACCCCGCCAGCGTGCGCTTGCTGCGCTGGCGCTGCTGGATGGCGCGCGTCTGCGCGCGGCTCTCGTCAATCGACAGGACCAGACAGCGATTCAAAAGTTCTTCGTCGATGTCGATGGCCGTGGTGGTGAGGAACAGCATCACCGGCCCCTCGACATGATATTCCTGGGTGACGAGCTGGCCGGTGTCGGGGTCTTTGCCGGTGGAAGCGATGGTCAATTCGCCCTGCGATTGGAGAAGTTTCAACGCATAGGCCGCCTGGCGCACGCCTTCCTCTTCGGCGATAGCGAGGATCTTGTGCTTCAAATCCTTCTCGCCGAGATAGAAGAGGCTCTGGCCCGTCATCGCCGAGTAATGCACGCGGTCCTCTTCCGGCACGAGCCGCAGCACCGCTTCCATCAATGCGCTTTTGCCCGCCGCGCTGGTGGACTGCACGATGATAGCAAGCGGGGTCGCCAGCTTGCGCGATATGGTGGCCAAATAACCGGCGAGCGCATTCACCGGCTCGCCCACAAGTCCGGTGCGGTCGAAGTCCTGCTGCAAGCGCTCGATCAATCTGGGATCGCGCAAGAAGGCGAGCGCCGCATCCTCGTCGGATTTGGCCATCTCGGCCGCGCTCGGCTTCGCGGGCTTCATCGCCGCCTGGATGGTGGCATCCTGCAATTCCTCCAGCTTGAGCAACAACCGCCCGAGGTCGCGCTGCACAACGGCGTCCTCCACTCCCAGCTCACTTGCGGCAGCCTTGGCGTAGAGCTGGCGCGATTTGGCGGCGTAAAGATCGAAGCTATCGACATGCACGCCGCTCTCGTTCCGCGCCAGCACATTGACGCGCATCACCTCGTAGCTCGTGTTCTTCGCCAGCCCCCGCACCCGATAGCGCCGGTCGCCGAACGTCACGGCGATCTCGCGCTCGTTCTGTTCCGCTGCGATCTCAGGCTCCGGTGCTTCGCCGCCGGCGCGCGCCGGCAGCACGGATTCTACTTCGCCGGCAGCGAGCGTGGTGTCGATAGCGTTGGCGGCTAAAGAAGAAGGTGGGCGCGACGGGCGCGCAAAAGGGTCGGTTTCGGATGCGATGGTGGGCGGCGGCGCAATCTCTTTAGCTGCCGACACTGGCGGCTCCGCAGGTGCGGCGGCGGGCGCTGGCGGTTCATCGCGCATCACGGCGGGCGGCTCATCGATCACGGTGCTGGTCGGCAATGACGGCGCCGCGCCGTTGCCGAGCCATTCGGCCTTGCGGATCAAGACGCCAAGGGATTTTGCGGCGGGTGTCACTTTCAGCGCGTAGGCATTGGCGTCCATCCCCTTGGGGAACTGCACGCGGTAACAGTCGATCCCTTCCGCCATGAGCTGGGCCGCGATCTTCGCCGCACCGCGCTCGCCCCCCTCGTCGCGGTCAAAGGCGATCACGACGCGGGCAACACCGTGTTCCTTGAACGCGGCCAGGTGGTCGGCGGTAAAACCCTCCACCCCGTAAGCCGCCGTCACATTGCGATAGCCCGCGACCCAAAACGTCGCCGCATCAATCAGCGCCTCGGTCAGGATGATCTCGCCGCCGCAATCTCTCAGGCCGTCGAGATTCCACACGCCCTTGTGCGGGCCGGGAAGGTACAGATGCTTCGGGGTTCCGGCGCGCAAATTGTCGATGATCTTGCGGCCGTACATCTCGCTGGTGCGCTGCTCGCCATCGAGCACCGGGAACACCAGGCTGCCGTTGAAGTGCTCGTGCCCGCTCGCCCGGTAAATTCCGATGCGTTCCAGCCGGGCGCGGATGTCGGCGCCGTCCTTGCGCTGCTTGTTCGGCAACCGCAGACCCAGCGTGCGGTTGGCGTAGCCCAGCTTGAACGTGTCGATCAGGGCGGGATGGGTCAGCCCCCGCGCCTGCAAATAGGCGAGCGCCTCGGGCGACTGCTTCAAGGTCTGGTGATAGTAGTCCGTCACCTGGTCTATGAGCGCCTGGTCGTCGGCGTCCATCGACACCGGCGGCGGCAAGGCCCGCACCGTGGTCCGCTTCACCGCCTCGTCCGTGATCGACCCCAAGCCCTCGCGCAACAATTCGACCGCGTGGCGGAAGGAGACCCCGTTCTTCTTCATCGTCCAGTCGATGGGACCGCCCGCCGCCCCGCAGCCGAAGCAATGGAACAGGTTCTTCTCCGGCGTCACCGTTAGCGACGGCGTGTCGTCCTGGTGGAACGGACACGCCCCGATCAGGTCGCGGCCACGCTTCTCCAGCTTGATCCCGCTTGCCTCGATCAGCCGGGCAACCGACACCTCCGTCTTCAGCCGCTCCAGCTCCGATTCGGCAATGCGCGCCATGCGGGATTTCCCTCTCAAAACCAGGCTGGTTCCAAAACCTGTCAATCGGAATCATAAGCCATCTTGCTGTGTCATCATAAAACAGCATACTGTCTATCAGTCAACAGCCTCCGGGCGCATGGGGATACAGTATGAGCTGTGTTATGAGTTGGCCGATTCCGATGATCTTTCCCGCTCGACTGGTCCAGTTGCGCAAGCAGCAGGACCTCTCCCAGCAGCGTCTAGCCGCGCTGGTGGACCTGCACGTCAACCAGGTCCGCCGCTATGAGGCAGGCACGGCCCAACCCACCCTGAACACCCTGATCAGCCTCGCACGCGCCCTGCACGTCAGCTTGGACGACTTGGTGTTCGAGGAGAACGAGCGGGGGCCATCCGATGAGTTTCGGCTTCAGTTCGAGGCCGTCTCCCAGCTCCCCGAGGAAGAGCGCAAGATCATCAAGGCGCTGCTCGACGGCATGATCTTCAAGCATCAAACCAAGCGCCTGGTCGGAAGCCTCAGCAGCTAAGCACACGATGCCCCAGACCGAACCAGAACGCCTGCCGCCGCCGCCCTTCTGGCGCACGCGGTATTTCGCCTTCGACGTGCTCCCCAGGCGCCCCCATCTCGATCCCCTGGAGATACGCCGCATCATCTCCCAGCCGGAACACCGCAGCGTCCAGCGCGACGGCCGCATCCGGCTCTACGGCTTTTCGGAAAGCCTCGGCTGTTACCTCCGGGTTGTGCTATTGTCCGATGGCGAGACCGTCCACAACGCCTTCCCCGATGAAGGCTTGGCACCATGAACACGAAGACACGCTACGACAAATCCACTGACAGCCTCTATGTCGAGGTGCGAGCCTTGCCGTCCCGCCGCACCATCGAGATCGAGGAAGATATCATGCTCGATCTCGGCGAAGACGGTGAGCCGGTCGGCTATGACATTCAGCACGCCTCCACCAAGGCCCAGTTCATCGCCCGCCTGATCCTCCAGCAGGACCAAGCCGCCGAGTGATCTCCGTACCCTGATCGCGCAAGTGCAGCCCTCGCGCTGCTGATGGCGCGTAGCGCTTCCAAGCCCTCAGCCAGGCCGGGGACGGGCTGTCAACGCCCCGGAGCGAAGCGGAGCCGAAGGGCGCGCGGCACGCGCGCGGGCTTGACGGCGCGGGTCCGGTCTGGCCCTCCCATGGCGCCATCCGATGGCACCATCAAAAACATCGCCGATTCAGCGGCTTAAGCGCTGCTTGGCACCACCCGGCCCATCCCTGTCGGACACTCCGAGTCAATAAAATCAAGGACTTACGCTAGCACGCGCCGACAGGGGTGCCATATTGCGGACGGTTGGCACCATGTTTTTCGATGTGCAGACAACCACTTAGGCACACTTGGCGCCATCGCTTTATCTTGCCCTACACCCCCACCCCAACCCGGCCCGCCTCGGCAATGTGCCAAAAGACGAACCCCCGGAATGCGTTGATGGTGAGGCGCACATTGCGCGCCCAAGCCCCACCTTGTCGAAGCGCAAAATAAGGCCAGCAAAAACAACCAACCGACCGCGCCGCAATGTGTGGCCTTTTATCCTGCCCTACACCCTCAGACCCCAACCCAGCCCGCCACCTACGTTTCTTCGACGATCTGTTGGTCATGCTCCGTTCCAACAACACAGCACACCGGCAACCCCAGCGGCGCACGTCACAGCGCCTGCCGACAGCGCCGCGAACACGATCTTGGAGAGCAAAATCCGCGCGGCGGACAGCACGCCGGACGCCATCAACATCGCAAATCCTGTGCAGCCGGACGGCAGCAACATCACCGCGCGCGATGCAGATTCACGATCAAAAACACGATGCCGGAGCGTCGATTCAGAGCTGGATTCGTGTCGGCCGACGCGCAAATTCAAGAGCGGAATCGATCCCCGCGCCGCCAATAATTCGACGCGGGACACATACTTCTGTCACCGTATTCACTGGCCGTCCCCATGTGTGACAACGCACTTCAGCCGCCATTTTGCGGCATTACAGTCTCCCCCAACCTAACCAGCAGATAGATTGCCGAGAAATCTAGCACCACAGCAGGAAAAAGAATTACCAGAAGCGGAACCGGATAAGGCCCATTACTCCATGGTATCGCGGCCGCCAATGCGACGTGTATCCCGCCAACGACCAGCATTGTGCCCCAGAACCAAGGTCGTTTCCTTAAATCCCAGAAGAACTGAAAGGCCGTGATTATCACATACAGAGACGCCGCCGCTGTCACCGCCCTACCGTCATCACCATTGTAGGAAAATGCGACGTATGCAAACCCAGCAGGCAGCATCGCCAAAAACATCGTTCTATTCTTCAGCCCGTTGGCTCTCTCGTTGAAAGTCATCGCGCCCATCAGTGGCTCATACAACTGTTGTAATCGCTGATAGCGGCTTTCAGGTCGTATGCCGAAGAAATCGCGACGGCACCCCACCCAAGACGCCCTGCTACTGCGCCGAGCCCCGAGGTTCTCAGTGTCGGATCAAATGCGGCAACGTGATAACCAGCGACACCAATTCCAACTCCAGGAAAGTCTCCGTGGGCAGCAGCGTTTAACGTAGCTCCCCCTGCAACTGCAAGCGAGCTTACCGTGTATGCAGCACTAATTTCGCCCTCTGGCGTAAATACCAGGAGCCCGACACCTGCCGCGTCAAACGCGAGTGATGCTCCGTTCTTCTTTCCGCTATTGAGCAGACATTGACCAACCTTGTCCCAGTCGGTGTTTGCGTTATTTGGGTCTGCACCCTTTGTTGCCTGCCGTTGCGTAGGCACTCCCGGCCCGCCCCCCTGCACGTCTGGCAGATTTAAGCCGACATTACCCCATATTTGATCGGAATTTGGGATACTAGAAAATGTATATGACGTACTAGGAGTAAATGTCCTCGTTCCGGTTATTGTGAAGTCATCACCGTTGCCGGAGTAAGTCGTTGTTGTGCTTAGAGAGTAAGTTGTGCTCCCGTAAAAGATGACATTGCCGACCCCGAAAGAGAAGTTATGCTGAGGCGGAGCATCTATGGGTGGAGGAAGGACAATAGGAGGCGTCCCCCCTGATGGGGCCCCCTTATTGGTAGTGCCCGGATCATTCGGATCCATCCCCGTCGGATCGGTCGCGTAAAGTGGACGGTTTGTGACGTAAGAATAGGGATTGAGACCTTGGCCGTTATCGCCGCTGGAAAGAAGCGGATCTGTGCCCAGAAAACGTCCTAGCGCGGGGTCATAGAGGCGGGCGTTCATGTTTATCAAACACAACGCATCGATGTGTTCGTGCCCTGTGTAGCCCCGGCTCGTATCCGGCGTGAGCGCGCACGCCGTGTCGTCGGAACCGTCAACTTTACGCCGCTTGCCCCAAGCGTCGTAGGCATTGTAGCCATAGAAGTTGTTCGGGCTGGGTTCGACCGCTAGGCCGTTCTCGTCGGTTAACACGGCCGTCGAACCCAAATGGTCCGCCACAAAGTAGCGCTTGGCCGGGATGCCGCCAGAGGATATCTCCGCGACGATCCTGCCGCCCACCTGGATATAATCACGCCAAACCACGGTACCGCTTGACGCAGCTCTCTCGCTCATTGCCCCTGTGATAGGGTCATTGACATAGGTGGTCGTCGCCGCGCCCCCATTGATCGTGAGTGTTTGGCTGACGCGGCTGTGGTCACTGTCGTACCCCAAAGATACCGACGTCGTCCCCGTGGCAATGGTGCTCACCATGTTGAATGACGTGTAAGTGATGCTGCGCCCACCACCAGCTGTCATATTGCCGTTGGGATCATAGCTATAGGTGGGATTGACGACCCCATTGACCGTTCCGTTGACGCCCGTCAGACCATGCGGTTGGGCCGCACCCGGCGCTGGATAGCTGTAACTGCCGACATCGGATTTGGAGACAATGTTGCCCGTCGCGTCGTAGGATGTGGACTTCGAGCCTGTGCCACCACAGGGAATCCCGCCAGCGCCATACGACATGGAGCTTTTCGTCAGGCGGTTTAAATCGTCATAACAGAAGTTCTCAAAAGTGCCGTGCAAGCTGTCAGACTTATAAAGTAGGTTGCCGAGCTTGTCGTAGGCGGGTTTACCATCGAGCAGATAGTTGAGTTGCGCAATATCACCGTTAGCGTTTTTCGTGGCCCAAACCGTTTCCAGAACCCCGGTGAGCGGATCAAAGCCGTTCGATTGCACAACGCCATTGCCGTAGGTTTGCCCGGTCAGCATCAGATCGGCATTGGCACTCGTCGCGCTCCAATAAGGGTTGCCGGAAGTGTCATTGATAGAGGTCAGATAACCGTAAGCATCGTAGACATAGGCGAGTTTCAATCCGGACGGATAGGTTACGGTCGCGATCTGACCATTGGAATTGTAAGTCGTCGCGTAAGCGTAACTCCCGCCGCCGGAAGAGAGGTTGGAAGCCGTAGGGCGTCCGTAAACGTCATATGTAACGTTTCTGAGAGTGCTAGTAGCGGAAGTGCAGTCCAGATTGCTCGCACTGGACGTGCATGTCTTGGAAGGTTTGCCAATTCCCATGGAGCCCTGGTCGTATTTCCAGTTGCTGTAGAGATAGCCTCCTCCGGCTTCTTCTCTACGCTGTGTCACACGTCCCAGTAGGTCGTAAGCAGGATAGTTGGTTGCTTCATCAATGAATTGCGTTACCTGCCCCTTAGCATCCTTTTGTTGCGTGAGTTCACCGAACGGGTCATAGGTGTAGCTCCAACTGCCCCTATCGGGATCGGACGACGTGAGCTTGTTACCGACGACATCGAAGGTGTTTGTAATAACATTTTTGGCAGCATCGGTGATCGTGGTGGGGCTGCCAGCGGCATCGTAGGCGTAGGCCGTCTTATTACCAAGCGCGTCGGTAATGGATTCCACGCGTCCTTGCGCATTGTGCAGCGCGGTCGTGGTCTGCCCTTTGGCGTTGGTGACCGAAGTGGTTGTGCCGTTATAGCCGTAGCGCGTCACGCCGCCATCGGGAGCCGTCACTGTGTTCACGCGATCGAGATCATCGTAGGAATAAGTTGTCCACACTGGTGTCCCGTTGACGAAATAGGGCCGGCTTACTGTGACGACACGGCCATAGTGATCATAGGTTTGCGATTGCCGAATCCAGGCACCGCCAAATCCTTGCTTGTCGGTCGCAATCACCCGGCCGAGGCTGTCGTAATAAGTAACCTGCTGCGCACCATTGAGATTGGTCAAGGATGATTGGCCTGGAATAGGAAAAACGCCACCACCATTCGCATTTCTGGGAGATGCCAAACTCGCAAAAACAGTACCCGTTGGACATGACGGCCCAAAATAATTGTTGGTATTATCGCACAAGCCTGACGCACCTCCGCCGGGAATGGTGAAATAGTGCCCAAGGTCATTCAGCAATTGGTTTCCATCTGGTCCTACAATAACGATGGCGCGACCGAGGAGATCATAACGCGTTGTTGTTGTGAGACCGTTCGGGTCCTTGTCGGCGACCGAATAAGTGCTGAAGAAATTGTAATCCGAGCCTTCGGTGGTCACATAATTATGGCATTGTCCCGCCGCGTTGCAGGCCTGGGTCTTGTAGATGCCATTTGAATCGTATGTTGCAGTAGCTGTTCTGGTGGGCACCCCGGCAGCAGACGCAGACGTCGACGTCACATGACCGTAATCATCGTAGGAATACGACGTCGTGACTTGGTGGGCACTATCGCTCGGCTCCACGATCTTTTGGGTGACGAAGGCGGTAGCCGGGTCATGCACATAGGACGTGTGCCGTATAATCGTCGAACTACCAACTGTCGTTTGGGTTTTCTCATCAGTGAGCTGACCCAGGCGCCAGTTCAAAACATCGTTTGTAAATGTATCCGTCACAACTTGCGAAGAACCATCCGAAACCGAAGTATTCGTCTGCACGGCATTGCCGAAGCTATCGTAAGTAACGGTTATGGTTTGCATCGGTAGCGCTGCACCATTGAGGTCAACACGAACCAGGGGTGTTTGTGTCGTTGACACCAGGGAGTAAGTCACGCTTCCAGCGGGACTCATCGCGAGGTCACTTCTGTTGGAATTTAGTACCATGCCCGACGGCAGAACGTCCGTCTGTGAAGAAACAAAGCCAGCACGAGGAAAATCCGTGTAGTAATTGATCGTTGACACTTTGAGATGGGAATCGGTGACAATCCGTTGGGCAAAACCGTAGCTGTCGTGGCTCGGGTTATTATTGAAAAACCCTGAGTAGGCATAGGTTGTGGTGAGAGCATCACCAACAATGCCGTTGCTATTCGAAACTTGGTTCACAGCATAGCGCGTGGTCGATGTATCAGCTGTTACAAGATTGTAGCTGATGCTTGTTGTTGCACCGGCCATTTGGGTAATGCCCGTTAACACTTCATATGCGTAGTTGGTGGAAACCGCTCCGCCTTGGTAGTCAAAATTGACCGCACCAAAACTGTTATACATGTTATCTACGTATGCCACCGTTAAGAGGCGGGTCCGAATTTTGTTGGGAATTAAGGGCGTACCCCAGCATGCAGCCATTGAAGCAAATTGATTTTGAGCAGTGAGATCGCCACACTTGAAGACGTAGCTGCTTTGCCCGTTTGATGCGGGCGTGCCATCACAGGAGGCCACTTGGGTTCCACCGCTACATGTGAGGGTATAGAGATGCGGCCCGCTGCTGATGTAGGTGGTGTTACCCGCGAAGGTTATCTGCACGGTGCGGCTTGGCGCCAAATTCTTATTCGCGTTACCGGCATAATTAATTGTTGAAGGCCGCAAGGTCGTGGGTGTGTAGGTTATCGTGTAGTAGTTGCTTTTTGCATCGCTGGTCTTATCGACGCCCCAAGCCGTATAATACCCATTCGAACCTTGGATCCGCGAATCGCTGGTATTACCGATTTCGAGCACCAAACCGGATTTGGTCCAGACCTTGAAGTAATTCGGCATGCCTGCGGTTTGGCCGTACGATACAATTTTTGAATAGCTCTCGATTTCGGTGTGGTAGACGGTTCCGTCGCCACCATACTGTCCGCTGACTGCCACGAGACGCTGACCATCCAGCTTAAGTACGCCCGCACCATCGTACGTGATCATCGACAAACCGGAAAACGTCCACCCATAGCCAAGATAGCTATCGCCACCTTCGCTCGAATAAGTAATCGCCATGGCTGGCGCGAAGCCGCCCGTGCTAGGCGCAACGGAAATTGGTATCGAATAGGTTGAGGTGCCCATAGCGCTGACGGCGAACTGACCAACAGTCGAGGGGGCGGCGTTGACGAATGCCGTTGCAGGTTCGACCAGCAATAGGGCAACGAAGACCGTGCAAGCCCATTTGGCCGACAATTCGGCCGTGGGGCGCTTTAGTGACTTAGAAGGCTTGTAGTGCGCCCTGCCCCGGCTGCCGAAAATAATGCGGGCGAACTGGAACGCCTGAGCGAGTAACCGAGATCTCACGATGGACTCGGCGACATGCTTCAATCCTGCTGAATCGGAACAAAATCTCCAAGCGCGCGTAATCCACCGTCCGGAAGAAAATCCGTTACTCATCAATCCCCCAACCGCGGGAGCAGATTAGTTAGCCCGGCAATTACCGCTTTCAACGCGGCGCACACACAGCACCGAGAGGGAATTGCCAAGCACCCCTTATCCGCTTGCCGCGAATCAACCCATTCGAGCGATAAGTGCACGCTTCCGCTAAAGTTGATACGCGACATCTTGCGACCACCTACTGCGCAGCGGTGCGGCATTTGATGCGGAGTGGAACATTGATTGGAGATAACGATTTTAAAGAGACGCCAGTCGCAAGTTGGTGTTCCGATGCGATCACAACCCCGGGGGTGGCATTACTAAATTGCTAGACTGGGACATTCTAACTTTGCGCCTACATACCAACTTCCCATATCTCGCATTATGTTGGTGTGGACGGCCTCCGTACGGCATCGAATGTGCCAGAATGAGTCCATCGAGATCTCAGACAGAGGAGACCGTCCGTGGAAGAGATTAGCCGCATAGGAATAGACACGTCGAAGCATATTTTCCAGATTCATGGGGTGAATGGAGCTGAAGAACCGGTTCTGCGCAAGAAGCTGCGACGCAAGGAGATGGAAGCGTTTTTCCAAGAGTTAGCGCCAACCCGGGTTTCGATCGAAGCTTGCGGCAGTTCCCATCATTGGGCACGCCTGCTTCAGTCTTTGGGCCACGAGGTCAAACTTATTCCGCCGCAATATGTTAAGCCGTACGTTAAAAGGAACAAGAACGACGCTGCGGATGCCGAGGCGCTATGCGAGGCGATGGGGCGCCCGACGATGCGTTTTGTGCCGGTGAAGACTGCCGAGCAGCAGGCCGCCCTTATGTTAATGGGAATACGAGATCGGCTCGTGCGTAATCGCACGCAACTGAGCAATGCTATCCGTGGCTATGCTACGGAGTTCGGCCTCACTGCAGCTAAAGGCCTATGCAGGATCGAGCCGTTGCTGGAGCGTATTGCAGAAGAAAAATCCCTTCCTGCGCTGGCTCGGGAGTTATTTGCGCTCCACGGCCAGGAGTATGCCCAACTTAGCGCGCGCCTCGAGGAGGTCGAGCGTAGACTGATGGCATGGCACCGTGCTGACAGCTGTAGCAGGCGATTGGCCGAGATCCCTGGGATCGGGCCGATCGGCGCGTCAATGCTCGTCATGAAAACCCCTGCCCCACAAGCTTTCCGGTCCGCGAGAGATTTTGCTGCATGGATTGGACTGACGCCAAAAGACCATTCGACAGCGGGAAGAGTACGGCTTGGAGCAATCACCCGCGCTGGCGATGAAGCATTGAGGAGCACATTGGTGGTCGGTGCAACCGCATTGTTGCAGCATGTCCGGCGCCAAGGCGGCGGAAAGGCTGGCTCACCATGGCTCATAGATCTTCTCAAGCGGAAGCCACCCAAACTGGCGGCCGTGGCGCTAGCTAACAAAAACGCGCGGATTGCTTGGAAGCTGATGACGAGCGGCGAGCATTACAGACCGAGGCCAGGAGCCTCCAACACCAATTCACAGTTCAATCCATCACGGGGAGCAGCGTAGTTGCGACCGTGTTAGGTTGAGGAGGAACTTGCAAGAAACGAGCAGATGGTGTGATCGATCGATCCAAGACGCGAGGCATTCCGGATTTCCCATTGGCCCCACTCGTGGTCGCCATTATGTTTGGAACTCACGTTGCGGAAACCATCTTGGTCAGCAGTCATGTGCGACCGCAACAATAGACCGTACATATGATCGCAAGCGATCCGATCAAAAAACCTGCTCAGCCATCTTGCAAGGCGGAGGCCGTCCACATATGGGAAATCCAAGTTGCAGTAGCGTTTGGGCCCGCGTAAACGGAAAGGACGTCGGCCGCGAGGAGGCCGCCGCCGGTTTGTATCAATTGGATCTGCGACAATGGTCACGCGAGAAAGGTCGAAACTCACATTCCTAGAAACCGTCTACTGCTTCGTCGAGCTTCTCCCCGATCAGCTTGAGAGCATCGACAATTTCTGACGGCAGCATTGCTGCGACCAATAGCCTTATGGCCGGCTTCAATCCGATTTGACCGACAGATCGAACGCGAGAGAGTCTGCGGCAGCGACCGGCAGCGGAATCCGCTCCGCTGCCTTCTCCGTGTAGGACTCGTCCGTGCGGTATTGCTCGCCCATCAGGACCTGAAACCACCGCTCGCGATCCATGACAACGCGGTACTGCTTCTCGTCCTGAGTGCCGCCGATGTAAGGAAGGAACACCTCGATAGGCTTTGACACCATTTCGGCTTTCGCCCCAATCCGGTCCACCCGACCGGTCCGCTGCTCAAGCGTGCTCGGGTTCCAACTTAGATCGTGATGAATCACATAGCGGCAACTGAGGTGCAGATCGACGCCTTCGGCGAGGACGCTTGAAGCTACGAGTACTTCCGGAAAGAAGGGCGTATTGAACGCGAGCATGAGCCTCTGCCGGGTTTCCTGCTTAACCAGCCCATTGGCGAGACGGATGTTCGGCATTACGTTGCCGCCCTTGATCTGGCTCAGATCGTCGTCCTTGTCCCGTTGCGTCTCGCCGCGAATACCAGGCTGCATGCGGTTCAACGCGTCAAGGTATTCGGTGCGCTCGTGCGGAGAGCATATCTTCGCGATGAATTTCAAGAAAGCATCGATCTTGTCGCCGAGCGACGCGCCGGACCTGTCTCGGGCATCAAACGCAGCTTGCAACGTCGCTTCGCCAGAACGTGCCTGAAAATCAAAGTAGCGGGCTACAAACAATGGCGTGCGCACGAAACGACGGATGACGTCTTGGATAAGTTCCTGGTCTTTCGGGCTTAACTCCCCATAGGGAGCGAGCCGTCTCGCGAGTGCGTTGGACAAGTGGGGCCGCATGCCGCCGTCCGTATCAAACCGTGCGCCGAAATCCGTCACGGCTTTGCGAACACTTTGCTGATCCAGGCTGAACCGCGCGGCAGCGTCATTCCAAAGCTGTTGTTCGAGGGCGGCGGACAGGTGTCGCACCAGCGCTCGCCCGGTTTCGCGGTAGTGACAGAACACCACCACTTTTTCCCTTTGGCGCCACAGGTCGAGAACGCGGGCGACCACAGGAGCAATCTTCGGATGCAGGGCGTAGGCGCGTTCATTGGGGAGGGCCGCCGCCAGCTTCTGAACATACCGGTTCACGCGCCGATCCGCTGCGGCGCCCCTGACGACTTCTTCCTCGTCGTCCTCGGGCTCGGCGCCGCGGTTGCGCGTTTCAAGGAAGGCTTCGTAGCTTGACGCCAAGCCTTCCGCAAATGTCGCGCGCCCGCCCTCCTCGCCTTTACGCACGACAACAGCCTGCGCACGCGCAGCAAGTAGAAACGGGAGCAAGGCATCATCAGCAACGGGAAGTCCGCCATCGCCATTGGCGGATAAGGCGATGGCGCGACCGACGAGGCGCGTCCGCCTCGGTATATCGGTGCCAGGTAGATGGGGATCGCGCAGGTGCCTAATGACCCACCTCCGTAGCGGCGCTTCGGCTTTGTTCATGGCCATTTTCACCCGCTCGAAAGCGGCCATGATGACTTGAATGCGCTCAGGCTGCCGCTCAGGATTGCCGGTGGCGTCACGCCACCACGCCTCGACGGGCAGCGCTCCCCCATTCGAGTCGACGAGATCGTCTTGCCGCAAAGAAGGCCATCGCTTGTCCAGCTCCGCCGCGCTGTGCTGGGCGGTGTCGAGGGCCGAGCCGAGATTCTTCAGCTCGAGCTCGAAGGCTTCCTTTGTCGATTCCGTCAACGTCTTCCAGGCCACGCCTTTGAATCGTCCAATGACGTTCAGCAATTCGTGATGGCCGAGCTGAAAGGGCGTCGCTGTCAAAAACATCATCCGCTCGAACGCGCCATCCAAAGCTCCCGTAATCGTCCCCGCATCTTCCTGGGCATCATCGGTAACAAAGAGCGACGCCAGCCGCGTGGCTAGGTTTTTCAAATGATGCGCCTCATCGAGGATGAGTAGAGGCGAGCGAAACCTCGCCTTGGCGAGGGTCGATGGCCACATGGTCCGAAGTGCATCGTTGATCGCGCGCCGCGCGCTCTCGACGCGGTCGTCGATCGAGGCTGATTCACGCGCGGGCAGACCCCGCAGGCATTCCCGAAGAGCCGCGACGTCAATATCGGTAGAATCGAGGACTTTCTGGATGGCGTCCGGTATCGGGTCGTCGGTAAGCTGATACTCCGGCCGTGCCTCATAGTGACTATTGATGACGTTGCGCCATTCGCCATTCGGTGTGCGAAGCAAGGCGGCAAACAGTTCAGGGTCATTGTAGGAACTCTTCGTTCTGAGCAGCCCCGCAGCAAACCGCGGCAGTGCGTTGCGCTTTTCGCCCAGATGCATGCCAAGGATCGCGCGCTTTATCAGGGCAAGCCGGACCCACTGATCGATATTCTGCACATGGAAGGCGCCATGTTTGAGAAAGATGATATGGGGTCGGTTCTTGCCTTCGTTGCCGATAAGCCTAAAGAAATCGAGAGCCGACGTGGCCTGAACGGCGCGAAGCGCCTTCTCCTCGGAGCGTTTGATGGCGCGGTCTTTGAAAACCGCGAAATCGCGCGGCCATTTCTCATGCAGGGACGACGGCACCATAATGACCACCGACCGCCGGGCGCGGTCCGCAAGCGCTGCCACCATAGCAACGGCGAGGGCGACGAACGTCTTCCCCATGCCAACTTCGTCCGCGAGGACAATGCCGGGCTGGTTGGCCAGCCGGCGCACAATCTCCGCAGTCGTTCGAAACTGCCGTGCCGCGTCGGATTTGCCGATGCGATTATTTTTGAGGTCGAGACGCGCGCTAAGATCGTTGATGTCGATGGGCCACGTCACGCCAGCAGCTCCTCAAACGACGTGGTCACATACGCCATGAGGCTGGACGGCGCAGGCGCTTTGACGGCGAGATCGTTCAACGCTTGCAATATCTCCTTCATCTCCCGGTCGCTGTCGCTGGCGCGTAACGCCCCCAAACGTTGCCACGCCACGCCGCGGAGCGTTGTCGCCACTTCCGCGATCATGAAGGCGGCGCCGTCCGGGTCTTCAACGGCGAGACGCTTGGCCAAGGCAATCGGTCCGATCGGTCCGCGCAGGCGCCAGCGCAGTGCTTCGAGGGACGCGACGGGCTGCTGCAACCGCTCGCGCATGCCTTCGAGAGCCTGCGCCACGCGCCGCATTCGGCGGAGCAAAAACTGACTGGTATCGACCTTTTTGTGGGGATCGACCTCCGTATGGGTGTCGGCGGCCTTCTTTTCTTCCCGGCGCTGGAGGATACGAAGCACGACTTCATGGAGCGGTCGCGCCGAGGTGAGAATCTCGATCAGCTCGGCGAGCGAAAGGCTTCCGAGCTCATCGGGAGGCGGCAAAGCAGAAACATGCGCAACGTTGATGACCCATGGCGCACAGAATTCGCGTTTTACTTCATCCTGCCAACGAACCTCAAGCGAGCTCGGAGGTCGCTTCGACTCCCATGGGACGACGACCGTGTTTTGCCTGCCGCCAAGAGCCCAGTCTGCGCCGTCCACAAGCAGCGCACCTTCTTTGGAGCGGACCTCGAAGAAGGTTGGCGCTTCGTCTCCAATTTCAAGTTCGAGCCGCCCACCGCGCTCATCGAGACAGAATAGGGCCAAACCGAAGGCAGCCGGCAAGGCTACGGCATCCGGGTTCTCTGCGGAGGTCGTCAATCCGCCGAGGAACTGCACGCCGTCGATGTCATCAAGCTCGGATTCCGGAGCCCAGGATTTAGCGCAAAGTTTGCCGAACCGCGACCCGCGATCGCGGATCAGGTAAGCGACGTTCAATTCGATGTTGTGGCGCGGGTGTAAGCCGAGCCCGGCCGCGGTGAAGTTGCTCGATCCGAGCATGTAGAGAGCGCGGCCATCGCGCTCCAGCCATACGGATTTGGCGTGCAGAGCCCGGTCTTCCTGTTTGCCATCTATGTCCAGGCGCTGCTCGACGAACGAAAAGTCGTGGTGAAGCGACAGATGAGAGGATGTCTTGAGTGCCGCCGGCGCGTCGATCTGTACGGTTCCGTCGGGCAAAGTGCGACCCGGAGCAACAACGGTCAGCCAGCGATCGCCGCGCGTGGTGAGGAGACCCGCAAACGTCGCCGCCGTAGCGGCGACGTGTTGGTCGTCATCGAAGAAAGGGCTCAACACCCAAGCCCGGTCGGGTTTTGATCCTGTCCATAGCGCGTTGAGCTGCTGCACGACGGTTTCGCCGCCCGGAACCAGAGGGGTGAGCGAGCATTCGGCGTCCTCGCGCTCGGCAGGCGGCAGCGACCGGGCGCGCGTTTGTATCAATAGCAAAAAATCGGCCAGCGCGGCCTGCGGGCCGCCTTCGGCGCGACCAAAACCCGGCGCAAAACGCCTGACGCGATGAAGGAAGTCGACGCATTGCGTAAGCATCTCGGGCGGGGGATTTCCTCGCGCTCCGAAGTCGAGGGCCGCCATAACCTCTTGATTGCGCCGGTACGCCGGCTCGGTGAGATTGGCCGAGCCGATCAAGACGCGAATACAGTTTTCCCAGGCGAGCAACGTCAGTTTGGCGTGCAACACGCCGCCCCGCAGCAACGTGACCGGCAACATGTGCCAACCGAGGCTGCGATCCGGGGCCGCATGCGCGCTGTCAACTAGCACGCAGGCGAAGCACTGCGAGAGCTTTTCCTCGCGTTCGATGAGATAGGCTTTCGCAGTTTCGTTCGGATTGCTCTGAATGGAGAGAAAACGCGCGAGGCATTGCTCCTCGAAGAGTTCCGCGTCGAAGGTGAAACTCGTCGTCACGCAACCAAGGGGGCGGCCAAAGGCCTCCTCACCGGTCCACAGATCGAGGAGGCGCGCGCGTGTCTGATCGACGGCTGACGACCCTTCGGCGCTCATGGCAAAGCTCCCAGATCGGCAAGGAACCCGGAAAAGGTTGGAACACGGTATTCGTGCACATAGCCGGCCCTGGTCTCGGACGGTTCCGCGAGCGTGTAGCCTGAGCGCACGACCACTTTGCCCCGCTGGGCGCGCTCGAACCAAGGGCGCTTGCCGTTCGGCGGCTTTTCGCGCTGAACATGTTCGTGGTGCTTCAGCACAGCTTCAAACAAATCCCCGGTCGTCCGAACCCCGTCAAAGCGGTCCACGGACTGCGCGAGGCTATTCTGATCGCGCTCCCAATCTAGCAGCGTCGGATGCGAGCGAATGCGCGCAAGGCTCGGACCCAAGGCGGCGAGCGCAGACTTTGCGGCTTTCATAGCGGAAAAGTCCTGAGCATCGACGGGCGCCCCGCCATGACTTGTCGCGCAATAACGTAGACCGTCGAACGCGTCCGTGATCGAACGGCCGAAGGCCTCGTAAGCGTCGATCGCCGTCAGCAGTTGCTGAAGATCGCGAGGAGCCCTGCCGGTCAGCTTGCGGAGAAAGGGCGCCTCCTCTTCGCGTGCGCCGACGCCGCCTTGCGCAATAAGCGCTTCTTTCAGAGGCGTAACCATTTCCAGATGTCCGGCGTGCGACAGGATACGATTCAGCAACACCTTTTTCTCGTTGCGGCCAGGCGTCATTGGATCGAGGCGGCGCGCAAGATCGCGCCAGAAGTCGCCCGGCTGGTAGGTGGTGTGGCCTTTCTCCATACCCTGCCCTACCGCGCGCCGCAGCCGGTCACGGAACGCGCGGCCGTTCCCGTCGGATGCATCCATGATGCCATCGAGACGCTGGTCCTTCGCCCATGCGATGACCAGTTCGTATCCACCATCGTCGAGCTGTCCCCCATCGGTGAGAACGCCAATGCCGCGCGCAAGACGGCGAAACACGCCTGTAAAGCCGAACGCTGTCGGCGTCTTGAGATAGGCTGTCGCGCTCACGGGCCGGCGGTTGTGCAAGGCGTGTTGAACCTTCTGAATGCCGGGAATACCGAAAATCCCAGAGAGCGACTCCTCAGCGCGGACAAACGCTTCAACGACAAACCACTCCCACACCAGCCAGGGCGGCGTGATCCCGTCCGCCGCGACGGCCTCGGTATCCCAGTCGTCGCAGACGCACGCGCCGAGCGCCATCGCCGTGAGGAAACGCGGATGGCCCATGCGCACGGTCACCGCCGGGAGGAACCGGTCGGCGAGGCGTTCGTACCCGGGCTGCAATCCGAGAGGATCGATGCTGCCTTCGCTCTCCTCGGACGGGTCGAATGCGGAACTGAATGGCGCTCGCAGCATGAACAATTGATCTCGATCGTCAGGTTGAAACTCTATCCAAACGCGTCGAGGTCTGCGCTTGGCGGTGCCAATTTTGGTTTTGCAACTGTACTCATTTCTGGCCTCCCCTCAGCCGGCGGTTCGTGTTTGCGCCTTTTTTAGTTCTTCAGCCAATATTTTTAGCGTGCCGATCGCAGTCTCGAAGTCAGCCCCCTCCCCGTACACCATGTCGCGCTGGAACGTGGCGTAGCCGGTGGCAAAAGCAGGACCGGCGGCGATGCCGGCGACGGCACGCAGCGTCTCCGCAAGCGGATTGTCGCGATAGGCTGGGAACTCATGGCCGCGGGTTTCCGCGTCCCCTTGCATGACTTCGCGCGCTAGGGCGGCGACTTCAGCGGCGTCGTAGTGGTTGCGGATGACGTGCAGATCGTAAATGTGGCGTACCAGCGTCGGGTCTCGCTCGCGCTGCAAGCCGGCGAGCTCGGCCCCTGCCCTTCTGGTCAGCGCCACGAATTTTTCTGCCGCCGTTTCGAGGAGCGCCGCGCACGCGATCGCCGGCACTTCGGGCGGTTGCTTGAAGGCTTCCGCCATGAAGGAAATAACCGGCCGCTCGACCGGCGGCCGTCGCACCGCCCATGCGGAGGTTTCAATTTGAATCTCGGGGCGCAAGACCCCCTGCCCCGCCGCCAACGGCGCGTAAGGCAGCCGGTACAGTGTGTACCGGCTCTCGTAATTGGATTTGCGATGTTCGGTGTTCTTGGGGTCGAATTGGAATCCGGCCTTGAGCAGCTCGCCCGTGATGCTTTCGCGCAGACGCCGCAGCGCCGGACGCGGCGGCGGGCCTTCGGACACGATTTTAATATCGATGTCCTCAGACATTCTCTCGATCACACGATGCGCACGGCTTAGCGCTGTGCCGCCCTGGAAGACGAGCTGAAACGGCCCCTTGTCGGCAGCAGCGATCGCCATCAGTGCCCTGACGACAAACCAATCTTTTTCGACGAGCGCTTCGCTCGGCAGTTTGAAATGCCGCCGGACTTCGATCAGGTCTTGAAGTGTGGGCCTATCTGACAACTACGAGCTCCAGGTCTTTGTCCCTGAGCCGACGCGAAAAGCGTCCCTTCACGCGCAGGACTGGATTAAAGGGAATCTGAGTCGAACGACCTTCGTTATACGCCCGCTCGGATTCGGTGGGTTCCCATTTCACGCCGAGCTTGGTCAGAGCTTCGCGCGAGGCGCTGCGAAAACCACCGGGGCTATAAAGCAATGCCTCGCCGGATAGGCGCGAGACGATCGCGCGGCCATAGACGCCATAGCCGAGCCGGACGAGCTTGCCGTCGCGCACCAGGCCGCGCAGCGCGCGCAGCACTTGGTCCTCGCCGCCGAGGCCGGCGAATTCGCGCGTGAGGAACACGGAATCGTCCTTTTTGCGTTCGATCCGCGCCTCGATTTTCTCGCGTAACGTCCTTCGCCGAGGCATGGTACACCTACCTTACAAAAACCCGACACTCACTATATGCAAAAACCCGACATAATACAATAGAAAACACATTAGTATCAATATATTGTGGAAACTCATGTGGTTGGAATTCTGAGCCCGTTTGTAATCGTAGACTTTATCACAGTTAGGGCGCGCCCTGCGGGTCGGGCTCTATTTGCGCCGCTCGCCTATGCGAACCACGGCTTTGGCGTCCAGAGGCAAGAAACCGGTGCCCGCGCGATCCGCGAACGATTTCAGCGCCTTGTGGGTAGTGCCGACGGCGAAGTTCGTCGCATGTCGGTTCTAACCAGGTTTGGGCGTAATGCAGCATCAGGCTAAGATGGGGCTTACCCAAGGGTTTTGAGGAAATGTCCGGCGGGATCAGTGCAATCCGCGGCTTCGACTACCAGGCAACGGTCATTTTGGACCTTATGCTTGACCATTTCGACCAACACGGGACTGGTGCGTCTGTCCGACCTGAGGGCGAGGATGACCTCGATCTGCGATGGGACGTGTCAGGCGTTGAGCATCGCCGCTTCATTCAAGTCAAAAAGCCCACCGAAGACGTACAAGCCCAAGCTAAACCCTCTCCCTGGACCTTGCCGAATATCGTTGAGCGCCTGCTCCCGGATGCACTCGGTCGACTGGTTGGCAATAGTTTCGAGCAAGTCTGGGTGCTCGGCGATGATATCGAGGACCGGGTCGCGAAGCTCTTCGATGCCGGTGCACTCGCACCGGTCAAGGAAGCGCAGGCGTACTGGAGTGTTGTCCACCGCCTTGCATGCACCCATGGGCAGACATTGCTTGCAGCGAAATCAAGCACGTCCTCTGCGGTATCTAGGTGGCGGGCACCAAACACTTTGCCCAGTGATCCTCTCCTGGCTGGGGCGGAGCTGGTCTTTGCCGCGAACTCTTTCGTGCAACGGCATGGCACTGAGGGTCAGGACTTCGCGCGGCATTACAAACACGAGGTTCGGCGACTTCACGGAGTCTTGCCGGGCATCCTAAGCAGGATCCGTGTGTGTGCCGCCAATGGAAGCGAGATCGATGTTGCTGATCGTGTCATGCAGCGCCTCGAGCAGCGTTATCAGCTACTGCGCCAGGTCATCGAATTTACGTTGTTTCGCAACCTGCGAGGGTTCATCAACGATATTTCCAAACAGCCGGGGCGGACGTTCGATCAAGAGGAACTCGAGACGGAGCTGAGATCGGTCTGGCCTCTCATGGTCCCCATAAAATCGCCGCCACCACTGGAAGCTGACCATGTGAGGCGGCCCTTTCTTGCGGACAAGCTTAGCGAAGAATGGGAAGCTTCGGCTATCGAAGTGGTCGGAATATCAGGCTCAGGCAAGACCCGTTTGGCGGCCGAGGTGATTGAGCGCCACTCCGTCCTTCATCCCAACCAACTGGCATTGTATGCGGAGGTCCGGCACGACAATAGTTTGCGAGATTGCGTGGCGGGCGCGGCGTTTCATCTTCGGCGGCGAGGTATCGCTGGCCCCTTCGCGGTTGCGATTCAGCCTGAGCAGAGTGCCGAGACAGCGCTAATAAACTTGGCAAAGTCGTTCGCTATAATCCCGACCAAATGTCTGCTGGTCCTGGATTTCGTGGAAGGTCGGGAACCTGATGGTTTCGCCAGAGATCTGGCAACCTTCATTCGGGGCATGGCACGAAATACGTTACGTGTGGTTGTGTTTGGGCAACAGCGCAGCCTTCGCGAACTTACCGGGCTGGAGCAGGCGCAGTTCGGCGTCCGTGGCATCGATGCTCCCGGGTTGACGTTCGAGCAGTTCGTGACAATGGTTGCGCATCGGCATAACGACCCTAACAGGGTGCAACTTTCAGCTCTCTACGAGCAGATAACGGCTGGACGCGAGGCCGGCCTCTACGTCAGCTTGGCCCAGGCACTCGCTCGTGCCCAAACATTCGACGAAATGGCTGCGATCGCGGCCCTCCCCGCAGAGGAACGTCTCGGCAGCGCCGAGCGGAGCCGCTTCAGCCGAATAAGCACTGCTGGCCGAGCCGCCGCGGAAAAGCTCACCTGCTTTGCTATGCCGTTTCGACGCGTAGAGGCCGAAGACAAGTGGCACGACATGATCGGCGAGCCGACCATCGCCGACGCTATCCTCGATAGGATCGTCCACAACGCCCACCGCATCACCCTCGAAGGCGACAGCATGCGAAAACGAAAAAACCGCCCCTTGACCGACGCCGAAATCAGCGACACCAATCCAACCTGACATCAACCAGGCCATCGAGAATCGACCCACCACAATCGCTGTCCGCCATTTAGCGAAACAGCTGTCCGGGATTTAGCGAAGCCGCTGTCCCGTTTTTGCGAAATACGCACAAGGCTCGAATGGGGCCTCTGGCGATTGTAAAAATCCAGATACCGGCCAATCGAAGTGCGTGCCTCGCCGACACTGGCGTAGGCCTTGAGGTACACCTCTTCATATTTGACCGATCTCCAGATGCGCTCGACAAAGACGTTGTCGCGCCACGAGCCTTTGCCATCCATACTGATCGCGATGGCGTTGTTCAGCAGCACGCTGGTGAAGACCGCGCTGGTAAACTGGCTGCCCTGATCGGTGTTGAAGATGTCCGGCTTGCCAAAACGCACCAACGCATCTTCGACGGCCTCGATGCAGAACGCCGCCTCCATCGTGATCGAGAGCCGCCAGGACAGAACCCGGCGGCTGAACCAATCGACCACGGCGGCGAGATAGACAAAGCCGCGCGCCATCGGGACGTAGGTGATGTCCATCGCCCAGACTTGGTTGGGCCGCTCCACCGCCATATGGCGCAGCAGATAGGGATAAATCTTATGCCCCGGCGCGGGTTTGGAGGTGTTGGGACGGCGATAGAGCGCCTCCAATCCCATCTGTTTCATCAGCGTGGCGACATGGCGGCGGCCAACCGCGAGGCCTTCACGGTGCAGCATGTCGCGCAACATCCGGCTGCCCATGAAGGGGTATTCCAGATGCAACTCGTCGATGCGCCGCATAATCGCCAAATCTCGCTCCAACACCGGCCGGGGCATGTAGTAGACGCTGCCCCGGCTGACGTTCAGAGCCTTCGCCTGGCGTGTGATGGGCAAATCGTGCGAACGGTCGATCATCGCTTTGCGCTCAGCATGCCGGCCTTGGTGAGCGCACCTTCCAAAAAATCGTTCTCCAGCGTCAGCTCGCCGATCTTGGCGTGAAGCGCTTTCAAATCCACCGGTGCCGCCTCGACGACTGGCACTCCGGAGTCGAATACGCCTGCCGCGCCCTCCAGCAATTGCGCTTTCCAGGCTGTGATCTGGTTCGCATGAACGTCAAAAAACAGCGCCAACTCAGTCAGCGTCTTCTCACCCTTGAGGGCAGCCAAAGCCACCTTCGCCTTGAAGGCCGCTGAGTGGTTCCGGCGTGGTCGTCTCGTCATAATATCTCCTGCTTCGCGGCAATCCTCGCCGCTATCAGGCAGAAAATCCACTTATCACCCTGTTCAAAATCCCGAGGCCAGCTCAATATCAACACCAAAGGGGTCATCACCATCGACATCTCACGGCATCGGCATCGTCTTATCGCCGGACATAGCCCCATGGCCAAAGTTCAGAGCGCAATCTGAAAAAACCTCTATAGTTAGCAATATCAACCGCTTACTAAACGGCTCCAAGTTTTATCTCTGTGATTTCAATAACTTGCTTAGCGGCACTTTTTGCACGGGTGTTACGAGAACCCCGAATTGCATACATTCGTGGTCCTGCCAAAACGCTGGATTGTCGAGCGCACCATCGCCTGGCTCAACCGATGCCGCAGACTCGCCAAAGATTGGGAGTGCCTCAACCGCAAAGCGCTCGCCTTTCTGCGCCTCGCCTCAATCCGGCTCATGCTGCGAAAACTTTGCAATCCTGTATGATGTGTCCGGACAGACTCTAATACTTCTGCCGTCTGTGACCACTAAGACTGGCGCCGTGGCGGGCATCCCAGTGGTGTTCGCTTGAGTGAGGCTGCCGTTGTCCTGGCCCGGATGATAGACGGCGCTTTGAAGACCTCCGTTATTCGAATCCGCTCCATTTGTGTCAATAGTATCCTGGCATCTCAGCATTGATGAGATAGAGAATCGCGAACAATGCCGAAGGTGCTGAGACCCACATCCCGGCGATGTAACGGCCCGAGCGATTAAGTCGCCAAATGATCATCGCCGCGAGCAACCCCAGCACTGGAACGAGGCCGTACACGATCACTTCGGTCGTAGCACCCCAGCCAAACACGAAATGGCGAACGAGGTTTTGGATACAAAGCCCGGTCCATATAACTCCGCCCACAATCGTAAACCACTTAAGGGCTTTCTGCATAAGACACACCTTTCCTGGTACGTTTCTCGACTAGTGCACATGGGAATTTGCGAACGAGGAAGCGCATGTCTCCGCGTTCTCTGTCAGACCTATGCAGCCACCACCTCCGGGCAAAAGCGAATGTCCCACTTCATGCCAGATGATGAAGAGCGTACTTAAATTCGAATTTATGTTGAACCCGTCGAAGTATGACAATGGATACGCCGCCGCTGCGTAGAGCCATGTGAATGGAGTTTTCGTGTACCCGCCTGCGTGTATCCACACCTCGCCATGCTCGTCATGATACCACTTGATCCTGGCGGAGGCTTCATCAAGGGTAGAGAATGTCAACTGATCGCCCGTGGCATTCTTGATTATATACGTGTCTGAGTCATTGAAGAAAATTTCGTGAGCATGCCCGGGAGTGTTCTGATACTTGGCGATTGCCGCATCAATGATCTTCTTGCGATCAGCAGCGGGTATTTCTTTTCCGCCGAATAAATCGCCCTGAGCTCTCGAAAAGAAAAATCCCCCATTTGTGCCACCAAAGTAACCTTGTTCGATGGCGCTTTTAATATCCCCGCCCCCGAAAATCGGACTCCCTAGCGGGGCCATATGCAGTAGCCCATCACTATCAGTCATCCCGACAACATAGGCGTTAGCGTACGAATTTGAGCCGTCAGCATTAGTATGCGCGACGATTGGAACGCTAACCAGTTGCGGAATATTGATCTTACTGTTACTCGCGCTATTACCGGAAATTGCGGCCCTCACCTCAGTAGCAAACCCCGTAGAAAAATTAGCACTCGTGTGCGCCTCAAAGTCCGCAGGGCTTGTTGAAATACCTATACTAAATAAACCCATAATTGAGGATAAATAGTCTTCCTGCGCATACACACCCGACTTGGTCCAACCAGCCCATGCGTCATCATCATGTCCCGTTGGATCGGTCGCGGAGAGCGGGCGGTTGCGGACGTAGGTGTAGCGGTTATAGCTCTGGCCGTCATAGGGATCTGGCACCATGCTGTCCGCCGACATGAACCTGCCTAGCGCTGGATCGTAGATGCGGGCGTTTGCGTTAATGAGGCAAGCGGCATCAATCTGTTCGTGCCCGGTGAAGCCACGGGTGGTTTGGCTGGTCAGCGAGCAGCTGGTGTCATCTGAGCCATCCGGATTGCGCCGCTTTCCCCAGGCATCATAGGCCTCGCGCGCACCTTGCGGCACACTTCCCATCTCATCAGTGATTACCGCCACAGAGCCCAGGTGATCGAGCACGAAGTAGCGCATAGCGGTGGTGGCGCCCGAGAGCTTCTCGGCCACGATACGCCCGTCGGCCTGGATGTAATCGTGCCATGTTGTGGAGGATCCTGACACCTGCTTCTCTGCCATCGCGCCCGACACCGGATCATTCAAATAATAGGTAGCCCCGGAAGGTCCAGTCATTTTAATACGGGCGTGTTCGCTGTCATAGTTGAGGGCGATTGTGGCTGAGCCCTGCTGGATCGACGCGGTCATGTTGAAGCTGGTGTAAGCGATAGTCCGCCCCGCCCCTGTCGTCATATTGCCATTGGCATCGTAACTATAGCTGGGGTTGGCGACGCCATTGACCGTACCAGAGATGGAAGCGACCGCATGGGGACGGGAGCCGTAGCTGTAGGAGCCCAGACCCGACTTCGTTATAACGTTGCCTAGCGCGTCATAGCCGACCGTCTTGTGGTTCTGACCTGAACTGCAGGCCGAGACTGAATTACCTACGGCGTATTCAGTAAGGCGGTTTAATGCATCATAACAGGCGTATTCGAAGATGCTTTGAAGGTTATCGGAGCGGTAGGTGAGATTGCCCAGCGTGTCGTACTGATAGTCGAATGCAGCCACACCGTCACCAGGGCCTGAACGGATATTTGTCATCAGACCCGTGTTGGCGTCAAAATACTGCGTCGTGCCGATGCCGTTTCCGGCGGCTTGAGAGATGAGATGCAGCTCTGCATCGCGGGCATTGGCCGTCCAATAGGCTTGGGGGGAGTTGGGATCTTTCACTTGGTTCAGGTAGCCATTGGCGTTGTAGATGTATTGCGTGGTGAAGCCGGAAGGATAGGCGATGGTCGACGGTCGACCGCCGTTGCTCTCATACCCTGTGGTGAAGGTGTGATTGATTCCATCGACAGTCAAGCCCGACTGAACGGGCCGTCCATAGCCGTCATAAGAGATGGTACGGTCGGAGATAACAACCGAACATCCGCCATCCGTGCAGGCTTTGGCCTCCACCAACTTACCGATATTGCGGTTGGAGCCCGAGAAGGTTGCGCTCGAACCATAGGTCCAAAACGAGACCTGGCCGTTTTCACTGCGGGTGGTGACACGGCCAACTACATCGTAGGCCAGCGTAGTCGTCTGCCCCTTGGCGTCAGTCTGGGTGATCATCTGGCCCAGCACGTCATAGCTATAGGTCCAGCCCCCCATATCGGGATCGTTCGACGCCGTCTTGCGCCCCAGCGCGTCATAGCTGTTAGTGATCTGATTGCCGTTCGGATTGGTTACGGAGGTCAGATTGTTGTAGGCATTATAACCATAACTGGTAGTGTTATTCGCGGCATCGACCACACTCGCCACTTGACCTTGGGCGTTCTTGGTTGTGGTCGTCGTCTGGCCTTTGTCGTTGGTCCCCGTCACTGTTAGCCCGTGATAGGCGTAGACAGCGTAGCCGCTATTGGGCGTGTCGTTGCGCGTCACCCGCCCCAAAGCATCATTAGTATTGACGGTCCATTTGGGGGTGCCACCAGAGGCGAGGTAGGGCCGGCTGGTTTGATGCACATTGCCGTTGCCGTCATATTGTGTCAGCGCTCGGATAGTGCTTCCGTCAAAACCAGCCGTCTCCACACCAATTTGCCGGGACAGGATGTCATAATAGACCGTGGAACTGGGACTCGTGACCGTTGATCCATCTGGGCCATAGGCAATCATCGATGCCGCAAAAGCCGCGCCACTGACCGAACAGCTGGTCGTCGTGCAATCGATATAGGTGTAAACTGTTTTGCCCCCATCTGGGCGGATTTCTTGGGTGACACGACCAAATCCGTCATAGCTCCAACTCGTGACCAGCCCGTTTAGGTCTGTGTGATAAAGTGGAAGTCCGGTGCGAGAATCGTAGGCCCAGCTCTCGCTTTGTTGTAGGGCGTTGGTGGCCGAGGTCTGGAACTGCCCTTGACCATCGAAACCCGCTGTCGTGTTCCTTGTGGCGATCCCCTGCCCACTCACTGCAGCCGTAGTTCGATGGCCGTAACCGTCGTAACCGTAATCGGTTTCAACGCGGTAATTGGAATCGTTCGGCTGAATGACTTCACTGGTCAAAAGGCCGGTGTTGGCGTCATAGCTGAACGATGACGATCGCGTCAGTGTGTCCGCCCAAACGGGGCCGGACAGATACGATAGCCCGAAAACGGCTGCGATACACCAGATCGCACGCGCTGCATTCCGTTTCGGGGCATCTCCCGCCTCGTCTGTTTGCCTGGACATCGCCAATCCCCCTCGAAGCCCGCACAGTGAGTGCAGTAAATAGATTGCCCTTGCAGCCTGTATTCCAACGCAGCGTGCCCGCTTACGCTGTACCAGTCACTTCGACACCAGCGCTCGCAAAAGCGTCGACTCTAATTGTTCGTTCGCGTCACGGTCGTGCCTGTAACGCGGCCGATGAACCAATTGTTCGGATCGTTCCAATAAGTATTCGTCGTCGCCTTCGTCGAACGCACAGTCCCGGATAGCGAGACTGATTCATTGGATGTCAACAAGTTGCCGTAACAGGTCGAATTATCCTGACAATCAAAGTGGAAAGCCGTGGTCGTCGCAGGCAGCGGCGACAAGTCCGTATCGTTGGCAGTTTCAACAGACTGTGTCAGTCCGACGAAAAAACGGGGCACACCTTCGGTGCTCGTACCAAGATTGGCGTTCGCATAGGTATTCGAAACCGCGCGAAGCGTAGCCCCGCTAAGCGAACTCGTGCGTGTGCTCGGCTGCCCGACATAGGGAAAGTCTTGGTGGTAAGTTGTGGTCTCGGCAACGCCGCTCTGAAGAGAGGTCGCCGTCACTTGCGCAAACCCAAGGCTACCGCGACCGCGCAAATCGGATTTGTAGCCCGCGTAAGCGTATGTTGTGCTAAAATTTCCTCCAATCCCGTTCGAGCTGGCGACCCGGCTCACGACATACATCGGGCCGTCGACCGCTTGCGTTGGATAGGTGTCTCCACAAACATAACTGCTCGGGTTGTTCGGACATTTGGTGTAGAAGCTGCCGTTCTTGTTCAGCCGGTCATAAGTGATCGATGTTGTCGCGCCCAAACCGTTGGAGACGGAGTTCATGAACTCAGGAGTGTAAGAAATGCTGTAGGCCGTATCTCCCAGAAGGATATCTGGAATGCCGTCATTGTTCAGATCGGCGAGCTGATGGTAGGCGCCATCCCACGATATGGCCTGCGAGGCGACAAGCACAAAGCCGTTACCTGTAGACACGTAATAGTTTATCGCCGTGGTTGTGACCTCAGCAATATCGGTCTTGCCATCACCATTCCAATCGCTCGTAAGAAGGACATGAGACCCCGAAATGGAATTTCCGTTACCCGCGCCGGCCCAGGACGCTGGCACAGAATAGCTGCTGGCCACAAAACCCTTGCCTGTGGACAAATAAAGTGTGCCGCTGCCGCTTGGAGGAATGACAAGGATGTCCGTCATTCCATCGCCGTTGAAATCGCCTAACACGAGCTTAGAACCAGACCAGTAGCTCACACTGACGGACGAAACGGCCGGATTGCACGAGTACTTTACAGCATGATCGCTGGACATCTGCGTGAGAATGTCAGAACAACCATCGCCATCGAAATCACCGACATTGACCGACATGCCATCAGTCAATTGCGTCGCGTTATAGGCGCTGGTGAAAGTTGTTCGCCCGCTGCCGTCGAAATCTCCAGCAATGTTCTGGAAGGTGTTGTAGTTGCAGCACGATTGAACCCCGGCGAATGCTTTCACATTGGAGCTAGCTGTTGAGTCGCCGTTGTTAGTTTCGACCCACACTACGTAGAGCGGCATCCAACCGACACCCGAAGATATTAGGTAAGGTTGAACGATCGTAAAATCCGCAATGCCATCGCCATTGGTATCGAGAATTCCGACTATGCTCGGAGCGCCGTTCGGTTGACCCATACGAGGATAATTGCTCGTCAACGTCGTCGCGGTTGAACCACCAGAGCCATTTCCGATAAGAAGTGTGAAAGCCTCATATAGATTACCGGAACCTGTCGGTGCGCTCGTCGAAGTTTTTAGAGCGTCCGTAATTCCATCGCCGTTAAAGTCGGCAAAAATTGAATTACTTGGTGATGCGCCGCTGAACTGACCCGAGATGGTTGATGTCGTGACTGAAAAATTATCTCGCGAGCCTTGCCACCCGAAATTCGTCGGCTTGAGGCAGTTGTTGTTACCGTCACAGAGCGTAACGGATGTCAGGCGAGCCTGTCTCGTCGTACTTCCAGCCTCGTAATTCAAACGATAGTCATAGACCAAACTCGAACTAGCATAGGCTTGGATATTCGTGAGCAACGCAGTGGTCTGCGTAAAGGAGCCCGCATGATAGAGCATAACCGAATCGGCACGTGCCGTGTTGTAGACGAAGCGCACTGAGTTATAGGGGGATAGCGAGGTGTTGCCATTACCTGTGTAGTCGATCCGCGAGGGATAGACTTGACCATTCGTCGCGTCGTTCACATAGCTGACGGTGAAGTAATTACCCTTCACGTCTGACACTTTGTTGAGCGCCCAAGAGCGTGCCGTATTAGAACCATCGGTGGTCAGCGCGCGGGAGTCGGACGTATTGCCGAACTCCATGATCTGGCCAGACTTCGTCCATACCCGGAAATAAACCGGGCCACTACCTTGCGATCCGTAAGAAACGACCTTGGAAAAGGTCTCGACCTCGGTGCGGTATTGCGTTCCGTCGGCACCGTAACTGCCGCTGATCGCCAAAAGCCGGTGGCCTTCAAAACAGAAGCGGTCGTTCGTGTCGTAATTGACACCACCATGAACGCCATCTTGCGCATAAGTGCGCGAACAACGCTCGATGCTTTCGAGCCCGGAGAGCATCCACCCTAGACCAACGATGCCGTCGCCGCTTTGGCTGGAATAGTCCAAAGACAACACCGGGACCAATCCGCCTGTTCCAGGCGGCACAGATACCGGGATTGAGTAAGTTGCGGCCCCCGTAGCACTGACATTGAATTGGCCGGGCACGGTCATGGGTGGCGGCGAGGAAGCAGCACCGGCGGACTGGCACATCCAGAATGTGGTCGCTACTAGAGCGCCTAGAAGACGCGTACTGGCACGACGCCAGCTGTCGCGCTGATTTCGAACAGTAAGGCTAGAAGGTTCGATGTTCTTGGGGTTGGCATTTTCAAACAATGAAAGCCGCATCCGTTCACAAGACATAAGCGCCCCCTCGGGCGCCACGGTTTGCGACGCCCGTCTTTCACATTGATCTTCGGTAGAACCTAGGCGGCACTATTGGAACAGCGACGCAACAAAGGCCCACATCAACCCAGCCGAGCGTATTGTATGCTTTATTGCGGCGATTGAATATGGAACGCGTAGCGACATAATGTGCTTCGGCTGCTCCTGGTGCACCAATTGTTGGTCACTTGGGACAGTCGGCATGGTTCGAGCGTCGCCCGCAACCCTTGTGGGACAGAGTCGAGGCACCGTCATCCCGGAAAACATCGAGCAGCCTGTGAACCTGCCGCGGGCAAATATCCAACCCATCGGCCGTCGCACTGGCCGTCGGATGTGTGAGCCGCCTGAGGCGGACCCGCGAAGACTCACCAGTTTCGATCCGCGCCCCTGTGTGAGGGGCGACCGCCTGGATCACGCCGGAGGTGTTTGAATTCCGCGTTTCGATCCGCGCCCCTGTGTGAGGGGCGACGCGCAGTTCTTCCGGCAGTTCCCGCTTTTCGCACGGTTTCGATCCGCGCCCCTGTGTGAGGGGCGACTTGTTCCTTCGACCCGGCACCGCCACCCAGCAAAGTTTCGATCCGCGCCCCTGTGTGAGGGGCGACAGACTTACGACGTAAGCGTGACCTTCGGACCGGGTTTCGATCCGCGCCCCTGTGTGAGGGGCGACCTCGGCTACCGCGCCGTTCGCCACGTGTAATTTGTTTCGATCCGCGCCCCTGTGTGAGGGGCGACGAGCGGTAATTAATCCCGCCCATACCATGTTGACGTTTCGATCCGCGCCCCTGTGTGAGGGGCGACCACGTCGCTCCAATCTTGCGAAAGCTGTTGTGCGGTTTCGATCCGCGCCCCTGTGTGAGGGGCGACTGAGGACCTATGCAGGGCTTGACCTGATAGGTTTGTTTCGATCCGCGCCCCTGTGTGAGGGGCGACGTATCGTCGATAGAACTCGCGCACGCCTATCAAAAGTTTCGATCCGCGCCCCTGTGTGAGGGGCGACAGCCGCCGTTGCACAATCCCGTCGGCCCATAGGTCGTTTCGATCCGCGCCCCTGTGTGAGGGGCGACGGCGAGGGGCGTGACGGCGTTTGGTGTGTGGTCGTTTCGATCCGCGCCCCTGTGTGAGGGGCGACTTGTGGTCGAGGGCGATTAGCAGGCGCTTATTCGGTTTCGATCCGCGCCCCTGTGTGAGGGGCGACGGAGGGGCCAGTACAAATGACCTTCTTTACACCGTTTCGATCCGCGCCCCTGTGTGAGGGGCGACGCGCGGAAGCGGTCAAGTCATGCCCGGCCTTAAGGTTTCGATCCGCGCCCCTGTGTGAGGGGCGACGACGGACGCAGCTGAGCGATACATCGTTTCAAAGTTTCGATCCGCGCCCCTGTGTGAGGGGCGACCGGCGATGAAATTGGCCTCTTCTTCCTTGTCTTTGTTTCGATCCGCGCCCCTGTGTGAGGGGCGACCGATAATCCCAATCCCGGGGGTTCGGTGGGTGCGGTTTCGATCCGCGCCCCTGTGTGAGGGGCGACATCCTATTCGGAGTCGAGTTCGACACCAGCGTGCAGTTTCGATCCGCGCCCCTGTGTGAGGGGCGACAACTAACGTTAGGCCAGATGCTCCAACAGTGGAAGTTTCGATCCGCGCCCCTGTGTGAGGGGCGACCTGGAAGAGCTACGACACAGCGCACCTTCGCAAAGTTTCGATCCGCGCCCCTGTGTGAGGGGCGACCCGACGGCGGTGCTGAGGTCTTGCTCACCCTTGGCGTTTCGATCCGCGCCCCTGTGTGAGGGGCGACACAGGACTTCCAAGCGAGCCTCGTGCGCACGCTGTTTCGATCCGCGCCCCTGTGTGAGGGGCGACAGGTGAACGGGCGCAATTCGTCAACCGTCACCGTGTTTCGATCCGCGCCCCTGTGTGAGGGGCGACTAGCGGCATCTCCCGGCGTCTCGGACATCTCGGCGTTTCGATCCGCGCCCCTGTGTGAGGGGCGACAACCGGTGTGCTTTATCGCCTGCAAACCGCTCAAGTTTCGATCCGCGCCCCTGTGTGAGGGGCGACCTTAAGCGTCGCATTCATCATCACGTTGTTCGAGTTTCGATCCGCGCCCCTGTGTGAGGGGCGACATGAGCAAGCTACTGATTGTGATGATGCAGCTCGTTTCGATCCGCGCCCCTGTGTGAGGGGCGACAAGCCGTTTTTCTTCAGTCCTGGCTTTGACATGTCGTTTCGATCCGCGCCCCTGTGTGAGGGGCGACTGGGTGATATTGATGCCCGTGGCTCTACCATGACAGTTTCGATCCGCGCCCCTGTGTGAGGGGCGACTTAGCAAGTACGTTTCACCTGCCAGCATTTCAATGTTTCGATCCGCGCCCCTGTGTGAGGGGCGACGCGGCGGTCGGAGGGCGCTATGAGTTCGATGTTCGTTTCGATCCGCGCCCCTGTGTGAGGGGCGACTTCAACTTTTGCAACAACAGCCGAACCGTCCAAGAGTTTCGATCCGCGCCCCTGTGTGAGGGGCGACAACCACCGGCTTGCGAATACCCATCCATCTTTCATTGTTTCGATCCGCGCCCCTGTGTGAGGGGCGACGGTTAGGGCGCGGACGTTAATCGCGTTTTTACGCGTTTCGATCCGCGCCCCTGTGTGAGGGGCGACCCTGATGGCGAATGACGCGCGACTCGCCACGGATGTTTCGATCCGCGCCCCTGTGTGAGGGGCGACGTCTACTTCATGCGGCCGAAATGCGTGATTTGGGTTTCGATCCGCGCCCCTGTGTGAGGGGCGACTTTCGACCGGCGCGACGACCGACGGCTACAACGGGTTTCGATCCGCGCCCCTGTGTGAGGGGCGACAGTACGTCTACGCGAACCGGATCGAACTCCGGACGTTTCGATCCGCGCCCCTGTGTGAGGGGCGACGCGCCGCGGGTGCTTGGTCCGTCATCACGAACGCGTTTCGATCCGCGCCCCTGTGTGAGGGGCGACCTTTTCTCGGCAAGTCCGGCATCGGGCTTACCCTCGTTTCGATCCGCGCCCCTGTGTGAGGGGCGACGACGTTGACGGCCGGAACCTATGCGAGCTTCGCGTTTCGATCCGCGCCCCTGTGTGAGGGGCGACGTACATCGACAGCCGCGCCAGCAACTGCACCATGTTTCGATCCGCGCCCCTGTGTGAGGGGCGACGCGATGACCTTGTGGTCCGGGCAGCTCGTATCATCGTTTCGATCCGCGCCCCTGTGTGAGGGGCGACGAGGCCGGCAACGTCAAACTGGTTCGTGGCATATGGTTTCGATCCGCGCCCCTGTGTGAGGGGCGACGCCGACCTGGGACGCGAGATCGGTGCCAGCGCCGTTTCGATCCGCGCCCCTGTGTGAGGGGCGACCCAGCGCCCCCCAATCGGGCGAAGGCCGGTCAAAGTTTCGATCCGCGCCCCTGTGTGAGGGGCGACTTGTTACAGTGTTCGCACCCGGCGCAGTTATTGTGTTTCGATCCGCGCCCCTGTGTGAGGGGCGACTCCTGCCAAAAGTTGCGCTTCTGTCGCCATTAGTGTTTCGATCCGCGCCCCTGTGTGAGGGGCGACCTCCCCCTCGTCTTGGGCGCACTCAAGGAGCATAGTTTCGATCCGCGCCCCTGTGTGAGGGGCGACCCGGGCCTTGCGCGCCGCCGCGAGCGCGAGCGCGTTTCGATCCGCGCCCCTGTGTGAGGGGCGACGTTCTATTTGGGCCGTAAGGTCAATATCACTATTGTTTCGATCCGCGCCCCTGTGTGAGGGGCGACCCAAACCTGCTCGCCAAACTCAAGGCATCCGCAGTTTCGATCCGCGCCCCTGTGTGAGGGGCGACGGCCGCGCCGACTTCCGTGACGCCTTGGTCAAGGTTTCGATCCGCGCCCCTGTGTGAGGGGCGACGGTGTAAGGCCGACCATCGCGAACGCTTTGTCAAGTTTCGATCCGCGCCCCTGTGTGAGGGGCGACACGATGACAGCTACGTCAAAGACTAGGCTGGACAGTTTCGATCCGCGCCCCTGTGTGAGGGGCGACTTACTCACTATAACCCATTCAATTAGCAAGACAAACGAGCCTCAAGGTGCGCACCTGTAAGCCCTGGGGCGCAACGAATCACGGCAACCATCCATCGCTGCGTATTCCATTCACAATATCAAAGAGCTGTCGCCGGTGCGAACCTACTGGGTTTGCGCCAACACTCCTGGTTCGCGCCAGCCTATAGAATGAGCGGTCCATTGAGGTCGGAGGCGGGCTTGGCGCCGACATGTTCGACCCGGCGCTGCCAATTCGACCCCAAATGGTAGTAGCGAAGACTGTCATGCGCCTTGTCGATAATGGCTTCCAAATGCGCCTTTAGCTGTACCCATTGCGCCGGATCGACTTCGATCTCGAAGACCGAATATTGCACGCGCTGACCATAATCGCGGCATGCCTTGGCCACTTGGCGCAGCCGTCGCGCGCCCCTACCCTCGGTTACACTCACATCGTACGTCACCAATACCAGCATGGTCCACTCACTTCCAAAACCAAGGCGGATAGGCATCGAGATCGCCACGCAGATGACGCGAAAGCATTTGTGCCTGGAGAAACGGGACTAATCCTATCGGCGCGATTTCGTCTAAGAAGGGATGCCTCCGCTCCTCCTTCTTACGATCTTGCCAAGCCTCTAGAACCG
This sequence comes from Rhizomicrobium sp., assembly GCA_031291635.1. Taxonomy (GTDB): domain Bacteria; phylum Pseudomonadota; class Alphaproteobacteria; order Micropepsales; family Micropepsaceae; genus Rhizomicrobium. Next base: position 38,228 of record JARLIR010000172.1, read on the forward strand.
TTTTCCGCCCCGCATCGGTGAGATACACCGCGCCACTGTCTTGATGTTCGAAGTCCGCAGCCCGCAATTGCCTCCGGTTGACCAACGAGAGGACTAGCCTATCAGCAAAAACCGGGCGCAACTCCTCCATCAAATCGAGCGCCAAACTGGGACGGCCAGGCCGGTCCCGATGCAGAAAGCCCACCGCCGGATCCAGCCCAACGCTTTCAGCGGCCGCCCTACAATCATGCGTCAATAGCGTATAGAGAAATGACAGCAGCGCATTGATAGGATCGAGTGGCGGACGACGGGAGCGGCCCGAGAATCGCAATTGCGAATCTGGCGAACGGATAAGCTTGTCGAAGACGGAAAAGTATAGTGCTGCAGCTTCCCCTTCGGCCCCGCGAAGC
>JARLIR010000173.1 GCA_031291635.1 Rhizomicrobium sp.
GGGAATCGGATGCTCCTCGAAGAGCGGCGCTTTCGGCGCTAATGCGTAAGAACAGTATCATGGCGTTCATGAGCGAAAAGGCCACAGCGTACCAGGGCAAGCCGAAGACCAAGGGCAGCACCGCGATCTCGCCGACCACCACCGCGTAATTGGGATGGCTGAGAAATCGATAAGGCCCTTTTTTTACGAGCGGCACGCCCGGCAGCACGATGATGCGTGTGGTCCAGCGCTCCCCTAATGTGGCGAGCACCCAGACGCGCAAAAGCTGAAGCACCGCGAAAAGGGCGAGCCATCCCCATTGCAGCGGGCGGTCCCAAGCGATCAACCACAGACCAATAAGCCACACCGCATGCAGCGCAACGATCAAGGGATAATGCCCGGCGGCGAATTCCACCGCACCGCGCTTGAGCAGCCGCGCCGTATTGTGGCGAGCCAGAACAAGCTCTGCCAGCCGCTCGGCCGTGACCAAGCCTAGAACAACAATGGCGCCGATCAAGCGGGCCTCTTCAACGAAACGCAGCTGACACTGAAGCCCGGTCCCATGGCGGTCAAGACCGAGCGGGGCGGCAGACCAGCACGCAGCATCCGCTCCAGCACGAAGAGCACCGTTGGCGCCGACATGTTGCCGTAGTCGCGCAAGACATCACGTTCATGGTCCAGCGCGCCAGGGGCGAGCCCTAGGGCTTGCTCCAGGGCGATCACAACTTTGGTACCACCGGGATGACAGATGAAGCGATCCACCGCCTCCATGCGGATGTCGAAACGCTTCAAGATCCCCGTCATCGCCGGGGCCATATTGGCTTCAGCAAAGGAGGGAATGGCTTGGGCGAAAATCACTTCGAAACCCTGCCCGTCCAAATCCCAGCCCATGATGTCGAGTGTATCCGGCCAGGTGTGCTCACCCGCCGCTTCGATTTCGGCAAGACCGCCCTCGCCCGCACGCAGAATGCAGGCCGCAGCGCCGTCTCCGAACAGAGCACAGGCGACGATATTGGCTTTGGTGAGTTGGTCGCTACGGAATGCCAGCGTGCAGAGTTCAACCACGACAAGAAGGACGTTGGCACCCGGTTGGGCTTTGGCCAGGCGCGAAGCGATGGCGAGACCCGACACACCACCGGCACAGCCGAGTCCGAAAACGGGGACGCGCTGAATATCATCACGAAAGCCCATCGCCTTGGAGGCCCGGGCTTCCAAGCTGGGCGTGGCAATGCCCGTCGAGGACACCGTAACCACGACATCGACATCCCGCGCCGTCAGGGCAGCAGCGGCAAGGGCTTTGGTCGCGGCTGCGACAAACAGGTCATGCGCCACTTCGAGGTAAGCGGCGGTTCGTTCTTTCCAACCTTGCGGTTGGCCATACCAGGCGATGGGGCGCGCGGCATGCCGCTTTTCGATCCCGGCCGTCTGGAAAACAGTCGCCATGCGGTCAAAGGCAGCATAACGGGTGCCGAACATCTCCCGGGTGACCTGCGCCACCTCATCTTGTCGCAAAATGTGCGCAGGGACCGCCGTCGCCAGAGAAATCAATTGTGTTGGTTGACTCAAATGGCGACTCCGATAGCGGCAAGATTGCTGATGAGTGTCCCTTATCACGGCAGTGCAAGCAACACATCAAAGCGAGTCTTTGTAACGCGCCTTGATGCTGATTGTTCCGCTACGGTTATCGGCGCGGCGGCGGCGGACAACGGCCAAGCATACCGAGGACGGCGCCAACCAAAGCGCCAGCACCCATCGAGATAGCGAGGGCGGAAATCGGCTGTGCCCGGATCGTCTTGCGCGCATCATCGAGATTGCCATCGGCCCAATTTTCGACGTCTTGAGCAACATGCGCGCTCGACTCTTCGGCATAGCGATAAGCGCGATGGGCGATAGCTTCGGCTTTGCGAAGCGCCTGATGAACGCGGTTGTCGGCGGCGTCTTCGACATCGCCGGCAAAGCCCTTCATATCGGATTCAAGGCTTTCGAGTTCCGAGCGCAGCGTGCCAAGACGCGAATCCAGGCGCTTGTTCTTCTTGTCATCGTGATTGTTCATCGAATGTCTCCAATTCTGGGAAGGGAAAAGCCCGCGCGGACGGGTTGGCGTCCGCGCAGCTTTGATATTACGGCGTGTGCTTCAGGCTGATGGAGCCGATACCGGCCGCCACATTCAGACCCTTGTTGCCGGAAACGCTGAGCGGCTGCAGGGAGAAGGCTTTGTCGAAGCCGCCGACGAGCACATTGGCACCGATGCCGACACCGGCTGTGGCACTGGCGCTGACGCCGACATAATCGCCTTCAAGCGCGCCGGGGCGCACATCGGAGGTCGGGGCGACGACTTCCCAAATCAGCACGCCGCCTTCGGTGTAACCGATATCAACGCCGAATTTGGCGATCGAGCCTGTGTAATGCACGGCCTTGCGGTCATTCTGACGGAAGACGCAGTGCAGATCCTTGGTGGAGCCGAAAACAAAACCCCAGCCGCTGGCGACGTTACAGGTCAGCTCGCCGACCTTGACGCCATGCGGAGCAGCCTGGGCGGCGCCCGCGAAAGCAACCGCAGCAACAGCAACCGCGCTCAACAGCAAACCAAATGATTTTTTCATGACTGAAATTCTTTCCTGAAATGTACCGACAAGCCGGTTGGCCTGTGCGTCTTGATAACGATGATTTGAGGCTTTCAGACCCGGCACCGTCGGGGCATTGCGTTGCTGCCGCGCAGCGCTCCTTCGCGGCAAGACGGGATGGGCGGTGGAAAGGCGGGGGCGCACTTCCACCGCCGCTCTCACCCCGGCGTTCGATCGGTACACGTACAGTTCGCGGTTGGCGCAAAGACGCGCGCGGATCAGCGCCCGGAGTCCGTTTGTAAGAAAGCTAAGCCGTGCGGTTAGCGATGGTTCCTGTGATCGCGCCAGCCGTCATTGCCGTCGCGGTCATGATTCCAGTCGCTATAGCCATTGGAATAATGCGAACGATAGCTGCGGTGTTCGCGTTCATTGTGCCAACGATGCCAACGATGGCCGTTGTCCCAATAACCATCGCGATAACCGATGGCGATATTGCCGAAGCCGATAGAAACCGTGCTGCCGCGATGTTCGGCGCTGGCGGTGGCAGTGAGTGCGATGGCTGAGCCTGCAAGGGCCAGAACGATCGCAGAATTCTTCAAGAATTTCAGCATGGGGAAAATCCTTCCGGGACGTTTGTCCGAAAATGGTCGCCGTTAAGGCGTATGTTTGTCGGCAGTCTTTTCAATGACTTTGCCGGTATGGGAGATGTCCTCGCCTGCCCCGGAAATCGTGTGGCAGCCGCTCAACAGGAGCGTGGCACCGGCCAGCGTGAACAGGATCAGGGCCAATAATCTCGTGCCTTTGTACATCGCGAATAATTCCTTTGCGGCTACGGTCACACAACCGGTATGGGAGGTAATTGTTCCGGCTAAATCCGGCCGATGAGCACCAAGATCAGAACGATGACAAGGATCATGCCGATGCCGCCGGTCGGGCGGTAACCCCAGTTGGCGCTATAACCCCATCTCGGCAAGGCGCCGATCATGAACAGCACCAAAATAATCAGCAGAATAGAACCTAGGGTCATGGCATCAGCTCCTCAGTAGGGTGGCTGCGAAGACAAACTGGCCCCGCGCAGCCCGGATGGAATTCAGAGGCATCGCTTGCCTCCGGTCGATTTATTTCGGCGGCGGCACAACGATGACCGTCGAGCCATTGCCCGAACCGGTATTGCCTTTGGTGCCCTTTGTGCCCTTGTCGCCTTTGGCGCCGGTATCACCGGTGGCACCCTGTATACCCGTTGCGCCGGTATCGCCCGTCGCACCAGCGCCGCCTGTGGCACCGGTATTGCCTGTCGCGCCGGTATAACCCGTGTCGCCCGTGTTACCCTGATTACCGACAGCGCCTTGCGCGCCGGTGTATCCGGTGTTGCCGGTATTGCCCTGCGGGCCAGCCGGGCCAGCCGGGCCGGTGCAAGCAGAAAGTCCAAGAGCGGCGATCAACGCGACCAATGGCATTGCGTATTTCATGGCGAAATCCTTTTCAGATGTTCTCGGCGGACTGTGCCGGTTCTTAATCAATGTAGGGATGAAGCGGAAAAGGCGTCAGCCCCGGAATCTACTCAAGCGCGCCGAAAGAGCGGCGCAACGCATTAATCCGTGTACCAATTACCGTCACCGTGACGGCAAGCCGTACCGGTGCGATTGTAGGAGCGTCTGTTGCTGTAGCCGGTTTCGTGGAAGTCACGGCAGACATTGCCACCACGCGAATATTCACGCGTCGGCGTGAAGGTGCCATAACCGCCGTCGCGATTACGCCAATTGTGGCGCTCACCGATGCGTCCGTCGAAACCGGCGCTATACGTCGTCATGGCATAACGACGGTCATCGCAATTCATGTTGCTAGATATGGAGTTTCCAGCCAGGCCGCCGAGGATGACGCCGCCCAGAACGGCGCCGCCATTGCCATGACTGACACTGCCACCGATCAAGCCGCCTGCGATGGCGCCCAGCACTGTGCCTGCTGCGTTGTTGTTGCTGCAATCGTTGCCATAGTAGTAGGCGCCGCGATCATAGCGGGGCTCATGGCGATAAGGTTCGGGACGATAACGATCATTGCGGTCGCGCTTGGCGACGCCGTCGTCATAACCGTAATTGTAGCCATTGCCGTAAGTGGGCTGGTTTTGATCATTACGGTCGCCGCGGTCGCCACGATCGTTTGGACCGGCATTGTTCTGGCCAGGTTGATCGCGATCATAGGGATCGGCATTGGCCGCGCCCACACCGATAACGATTGCGGCCGTAGCGAGCAGCATGCTCATTTTGCAAAACATGTTGAAATCCTCGAGTGATCCGGCATGCAACCGAAGAGGTGCTACGCCGGCTGGGGCGAGCGCCCAATGCACTCACTCGAAGAGATGATGGCCGCGAAGACAATGTCGCGGCAGCGTCGGAAACTACTCAAGGGCAGGATGCAGAACCGAAGAGCGCGCGACTAACTGTCGGGCCGATCCATCGTGACATAGACGGCAAGGGGCCGTTCAAACACGTGCTTGGAAATTTCGTTGAGGGCAACGGCGATGTGTTCCAACGTCGCTTCCCCAGACAGTAGGACCGACGATTCCCGATCGCGAAAGACGAGTTGGATACGGGTACCGCCCAGACATTCGACCGGATGCTGCCGCATGGGAACCTCGCAAGGGCTGTTAACCGAGCCTAGCCGACCTGTAGGGCCGCGCCAGCTTCGGAAACTACCTAGGAGCTTTTTTCAGGCGTTGCAGCCAAGGCAAGACGAGCCAGCGCCGGAAGTGATTTGGCGCCCGTTTTGGTCATGATCGCAGCGCGATGGTTCTCTACTGTGCGTTGGCTGATGCCGAGATCGGCAGCGATGTTCTTGCTGGGGTCGCCTGCCAGAACCATATCCATAATGCGACGCTGTTGCGGTGTGAGGCTCGCGATGCGTTCGGCCGCTTCGGCATGCCAGCTCGACAGCTTGGTCGCATCCTTGGACTGCTCCAAAGCGCGATGGACGCAAGAGAGCAAGTCATTGGCGTTGATCGGCTTTTCGAGAAAGTCTGAGGCCCCAGCCTTCATCGCCAACACAGCCATGGAGACATCGCTATTGCCCGTGATCATGATCGACGGCAAATGATTGTCAGATGCTTGCAGACGTTGGAGCAATTCCAAGCCGCCCATTCCGGGCAAATAGGCGTCGATCAAAAGACAGCCCTCCGTACCGGGATGATAAGCTTCGAGGAACAGTTCGCAACTGACGAAGTCTTCGACCGTGTGTCCTTCCGCCTCAAAGGTCGCGCGCATAACAGAGCGCAGCTCGTCATTGTCATCGACAATGAATATCACCGGCTTGGTCCGCTCCACTGGCGCAACCGCTTTGGCAGCGGCATGCACGTCGGCTTTCGAAACCGGTAACAGCCGTGCGATAACCTGCAGCAATTCGGCTGGCTTCATCGGCTTGTTCAGTTGCACACAATTCTGACGCGCAACCCGGCGCAGGGTACCCGTTGTGATGTCGCCCGTGAGAATGATCGCTGGCACGTTGCGCAGCGCTGTTTCACGCAATCGGGCGATGACCTCAAGGCCGTCCATACCATTGGGCAGATTGTAGTCGGCAATAATCAGATCGGGCCGGATAGCGCCACGTTCGAGCAAAGCAACGGCGGCAAGGCCGTCACGCACCGCTGCGACGCGGTGGCCCTCATTCTTCAGTAGCAGCTCGAGCAGCTCGCAGACATCGGTATCGTCTTCAACGATGAGAATGGTGCCAGCATCTTTCGCCGCGGTGAAGGCCAGCGTCAGAGGCCGGTGTATATTAATCTTTTCCGGCACCGGCTCGTGTTCGAGATTGACCTCGATCGAAAAAACAGAACCGACGCCTTGGCGGGAGCGGACATGCACCGGATGACCGAGCATGGTGCCCAAGCGCTGAACAATGGACAGACCCAGGCCAAGCCCGCGGCTACGTTCACGCGCGGCGTTGCCGATCTGATGGTATTCATCGAAGATCGCCTTCAGCTCCTCCGTCGGAATGCCGATTCCGGTATCGCACACTTCGATGGAGAGCTTGCCATTACGCCGACGGCAACCGAGCAGAACCTTGCCCTTTTCGGTGTATTTTAACGCGTTCGACAACAAATTGCGGATCATCTGCTCCAGCAGATGCGGATCGCTGACAATGATCTGGCTGCTGCGCACAACATGGAGCTGCAGGCCTTGGGATTCGGCATGAAAGACAAATTCGTCCCGCATCCGCTCCAACAAACCGCCAATCGGAAACGACACCATTTCGGTACGAACCGTTCCGGCCTCGATCTGGTTGAGGTCGAGCAGCGTGTTCAACATGCCGGAGATCGCACCCAAGGTGAGGTCAAGTCGCGCCACCAGTCGCTGGGCATTCTCGCCCACCACCATTTTTGCCAACAGCCCTTGCAGCAATGCCAAGGTTTGAAGCGGCTGACGCAAATCGTGACTGGCGGCGGCAAGAAAGCGAGATTTCGCGACGTTGGCGAGTTCGGCCTGCTGCTTGGCTTCTTCCAACGCCTTGGCAGAATGAATGCGTTCGGTGATGTCGGTAAAGGTGATAACCACACCCTCCACGGTGCCGTCGTGGGCGTGGTAAGGCAATATCCTGCGTGTGAACCAGACGCCGCCCAACGCTTCCACCTCACGATCGATCGGCGCCAGATTGTGCAGCACGGTCCGCGCATCGACGGTCAGCGAGCTGTCCGCTGAAAGCGAATTAAGGTCCGCAAGCGGTCGGCCGATGTCGCCAGGAATGATGTTGAACAGCAATTTTGTGGCTGGCGTAAAGAAACGAATATTCAGTTCCGGATCAAGGAACAGCGTCGCCACATTGGTGCTGTAAAGAATGTTCTGCAGATCGTCAGAGGTTTCCCGCTGGCGTTCCAGCGTTTCCTGTAACTGGGTATTGAGGGCGGTCAGCTCCTCGTTGAGCGATTGCAACTCCTCTTTGGAGGTCAGCAGCTCTTCATTGGTGGACTGGAATTCCTCATTGACCGACAAAGCTTCTTCATTGATGGCCTTCTGCTCTTCTCCAGAGATTTGCAGGTTGCGGACCGCATCGCGCAGTTCGGCCTTGGCAAGTTCCAGCTCACGCTCCAGCTCGGCAACTTTGCTGGTATCGGAAGGCGGCACAGGGCCGATCTTGTGATCATCCGCATCCGGTTCATCGATAAAGCAGATGAGTAAGAGATCTTCGCTTTCTGTCGGTGCGGGCTGGACAGTGATGGCGAAGACGTGACCGTCACGACTCTTGAGGGCACCGGTAACGGAGACCTGTTCCTTCTTCTCGCTGGCCTGCACGATCGCGTGCTTGAGTTTGCTGCGCAGAGACTCGCTCACCATCGCCAGCAGATCAAAAGTGGGTTGTCCTGGCGGAACGCGCAAATAGCGATCCGTCGGCCCCAAGGAATAGAGGCATTCATGATTACGATTGATCAGAACAGCGGCAGGTGCGAAGGCCTCCATCACCATCCTTTGGCAGAGCTCAGCGATCGCGGTCTGGCGCATGGCAGGCTTGCCCTGCCCCGCTCCTGCGAAGGCGCGCACGCTCCAACTGGCATCCTTTGCCGCTCCCATCGTATCGAGCCTCGATTGGCCGATGCGCCGGTAGAGACGCTCGGACTTGGAAATCAGCGAAAAATAGCTATCGGCATTGCCGACTGTTTCGGCACTACCAAGAAGCAACAGTCCGTTCGCATTTAGCGCGAAGTGGAAGACCGAGATGGCTTTCAGCTGCGCTTCAGGGCGCAAATAGATCAGCAAGTTGCGGCAGGAAACAAAATCCAAGCGTGAGAATGGCGGGTCGGTGAGCACGTCCTGTACCGTGAATACGACGGTCGAGCGCAAATCCGGCGAGACACGGTAGCCCTGTTTTTCCTTTCGGAAATAACGCGCCAAGCGCTCCTGCGACATGCTGGTTTCGATGCCAGGCGCATAAAGCCCTTCGCGGGCGGATTCCACCGCTTCCGGATCGACATCCGAAGCGAAAATCTGCAAGGCATTACCGAGCGACGCTGCCGCCAGCCGCTCCCGGAACACAATCGCGAGCGAATAGGCTTCTTCGCCGCTGCTGCAACCGGCGATCCAAACGCGAATAGGGCGGCCGGAGGGGTGATTGCGCAGCAGCTCCGGTACGATTTTTTGTTCGAGAACCGCGAAGACCTTCGGGTCCCGGAAAAAGCTCGTGACGTTGATCAAGAGATCTTTGGCAAGAAGCTCTATCTCAGCCTTATTGGTTTTCAGCAGATCGAGATAGCTGGCGCCGTCACCAGCTTCAACACCAGCCATCGCCATACGCCGTTCGATACGGCGCTCCAAAGTGCCATGCTTATAGAGTGTGAAATCGTGATTGGTGTTGGCGCGCAGCAATTCGATGATTTCGGACAAGTGTTCCCGAACCGTATCTTTGAGCGGCAAAGCGTCTCCTGGGCGGGACTGCGGCGTCCCTGTTGCGTATTCGACTATCCGGCTGGATATCCGTGCGGCGGGCAGCACAAAATCGACCAGTCCCGTGCCGATGGCGCTTTTTGGCATACCGTCATAACTGGCTTCGGCGGGGTCCTGGGCAATAACCAGTCCCCCCGCTTCCTTCACGGCCTTCGTACCGAGCGTGCCGTCAGTGCCCGTCCCCGAAAGCACTACACCAACAGCGTGCGCGCCATAATCCTGTGCCAAGGAGCGTAGCAAGAAATCGAACGGCAAGCGGGCACCATGGTTAGCCTGGGGCGGTGACAGGCACAGCTTGCCGTCGGCTGTCGAAAGATAGGTTCCCGGCGGAATGACATAGAGGTGATCGCCTTCGATCGCCAAGCCGTCCGTAGCCTGACAGACCGTGAGTTTGGTGTGGTCGCTCAAGAGGTCGACCATCATGCTGCCATGAGCCGGATCAAGATGCTGCACCAGGACATAAGCAATCCCAGTATCGGCTGGAACGGTTGCGACGAATTTGCGGCAGGCTTCCAGACCACCCGCCGAAGCGCCGATCCCCACCACGAGGAATTTACCCGCAGGCCGGGTTCTCTCGGGACAACTGGCCTCTGCAGGCGCCGCGGCCGTGGGAACAGCGTCCGTATCGCGCAACGGCGTGGGCTGCTGCCTTGATGACGCCGTGGCATTGGGCGTCAGGCGCGGGCGGGTCTTTGACATATCGCGATGGATCTCTGAACGCTGCTTCGAAGCAGGAAGCGGTGGCGCATAGTAACACAATCTGACCAGAACAAGGAAAATCTCAAAGCTTACGACGGCCACGCCTTTTCACGCCCAACCGTGATTTCCCCACTTGCCCGCATTTGCGATCAATTAGCACAACGAGACACAGCTTTCGTGGTCCGGCAAACCTGCCCTGAGTAGTTTCCGAACGTCCGCCGCGGTTTCTGCCAGTGCCCTCCGCAAGCCGCGATGACGCCCCGCACGGATACAAATTGTCTGCTGCCTGCAGCGCTTTGCACCATTCCGGGCACGTCACCAAACAACAAGACACGCCGTCTTGAGTAGATTCCGACGCTGCCCCAGCTCTCGTCGCATCCCCTATACCGCCATCGACCCGGCTTGGATCAGGCTGGCGTCTGCGGCCCATTGAACGATTGGAGATCGACCATGTATCCCACCCACAACACCCTATCCGAAATCATTCGGGAACAGTCGGTAAACCTGTTGAACAAGCATTTGGCGGCCGCAATCGATCTGCATGGCCAGACCAAGCAAGCGCATTGGAATGTGCGCGGGCCCAATTTCATTGCCATTCATGAGCTGTTCGACCGCGTGTCCACCGAAGTCGAAGGCTTTTCCGATATGATCGCCGAACGCACCCGCGGCCTTGGCGGTATCGCCCAAGGCACGGTTCAGGTCGCCGCCGAGAATTCCTTCCTCGTTCCTTATCGTGTCGATGTCGCCGACGAGCAGCAGCACACTTTTGCCGTTGCCGGTGCCCTAGCCGCCTTCGGACAATCGGTCCGTGAAGCCAGTGATGCCGCAGCCGATTTCGGCGACATGACGACGGCCGATCTCTTCACCGAACTCTCGCGCGGCATCGATCAGCAGCTTTGGTTCGTCGAGTCCCACATCGTCCCGAAGTGAGCCCGAGCCAACCTTTTTCCATTCAAAGACAGGAACACAACCATGACCATTCTTAGAAACCTCTTCGTGACGACCGCCTTGGCCACCGCGTCCTTGACGATGGTTGCCGTTGCCACCCCGGCTTATGCCGCTACGGAGGCCGATCTCAACACGGATTCCGATCAGGCCCTGACCGCGCTCTACAAGCTGCATCCCTTCGCCGAGCGGCTTTCCCATGATGCCAAAGCCATTCTGATCTTCCCGAATGTCGTCAAAGCCGGTTTGATTTTCGGCGGCGCCTATGGTGAAGGCGAATTGAAGAAGGGCTCGACGGTCTCTGGCTACTACAATTCCGTGACGGGATCGTGGGGCCTTCAGGCTGGCGCGCAATCCTATTCCTATGTCGTCTTTCTGATGACCGACAAGGCCGTGCGTTATGTCCGTAACACCCATGGTTGGGAAATCGGCGTCGGCCCGACCGTCGTCATCGTGGACGAAGGCAAAGCCAAAAACCTCTCCACCTCGACCCTGAAAGACGATGCCTACGCCTTCGTCTATGGCCAGCAGGGCCTGATGGCCGGTATCAGCCTCGAAGGCACGAAAATCACCAGAATCAAAAACTGATTTGCAGCAGAGCCAAGACGGGGAAACCCGTCTTGGCAGCTATCTAATGGTTGATTGGCTGGCGAAGGCGCAACCCGCTCTTCGCCGGAAGGGGAATTTCATGCGTGCGAAACATATTGCTTATCTCTTAGCGACAACGCTGCATTTTGGTGCCGCACAGGCGGCAGACGCGCCGAAGCCCGAGAAGGGTACCTTTGGCATCCTGTTCGAGAATGATTGGTTTGGCAAAGCCGATCACAATTATACCAACGGGGTCGAGCTCACTTACACGACGGCGCCGCAGGACACACCGGACTGGCTGATCACCACGGCCCATTGGCTGCCGTTCTTCTCGGCGACGGGTGATGTGCGCACGCGTTATGCGCTTGGCCAGACCATTTTCACACCGCTGGATAAAACCACCGCCAACCCGTCTTGGTCCGATCGGCCTTATGCGGGCTTTCTGTTCGGCACCTTCGGGCTCGTCGGCGACAGCGGCACCCATCTTGATCAGCTGCAATTTACCGTTGGTGTGATTGGTCCGATGTCGATTGCCGGTGAGACCCAAAACTGGGTCCACGGCATCATCGGCGACGACAAGGCCAAAGGCTGGCACTATCAGCTGCACAATGAACCCGGGCTGATCGTTCAGTACCAGCGCAATATCAAACTCATCCCGCCCACATCGCTGGTGGGATTGGTGTTCGATGTTGAGCCTAATTACGGCGTCGCCGTGGGTAACGTCTACGATTTTGCCAGTGCCGGTGCGATGGCGCGGCTCGGCTTCAACCTGCCCACCGACTACGGCCCAATGCGGATCGATCCCAGCTTGCCGGGCTCGAATTTCTTCGAACCCAACGGTGGCATCAGCGCTTATATCTTCGCAGGTGCCGACGGCCGCGCCATGGCGCGCAATCTGTTTCTGGATGGCAATACCTTCCGCTCGAGCCGCAGCGTGAACAAATACAATCTCGTCTACGACTACGATCTCGGCGCCGCCGTCACCTTCAGAGCGATGCGGCTTTCCTACACCTATGTCATTCGCAGCCGTGAATTCTCGAGCCAAACCGCGATGAGCAAATTTGGCGCCGTGGCGGTTTCCTTCCGCTTCTAATTCCCAACCCGTTTGGTACAGGAGACCTACATGAAGAAATTTGTACTTTGCGCAGCAGCACTGAGTTTATTCGCTTTCGCACCGCTCTCGGCCCAAAACGACGAACACCGCGGCAATAATGATGCGGAGCACGGCAAAAGCGATCATCCCGCCGCGCAACAAGAGCGCAAGGCACCGGAAGCGCAAAACCGGCAAGGCCCGGCGATGCGCAGCGACAACCGTGGCAATGGGGCGGATTCACACCCGGCCATGAACAGGGCGCCCGCTGCGCAGCCGCAAAACGCACAGCATAACTTCCTTCCCGGATCCGGCGACGTCCGTCAGCCTTCGCATGCCAACAATGACCGTATGCAGAATAATGCGCAAAGGCCCGGCAATGCGATGCAAGTTCGCCCGCCCGTTGGCAACCGCCCTGCTTTGAATGAATTTCGCCGCAACATCCAGGCCCCCAAGCAGTTCCACAGCGGGAGCTATCGCGCGCCGCAGGGCTATAGCTACCGCCATTGGAGCTACGGCGAGACCTTGCCGCGCGGCTACTATGCCCGCAACTACTGGATCTCCGACTTTCTGCTGTTTGGCCTCTTCGCCCCGCCATCTGACCTAATTTGGGTGCGTGTCGGCAATGATGCGCTGCTTATTGACCGCGATAGCGGCGATATCGTGCAAGTGCGCTACGGCGTCTTTTATTAGGCAGAAATCGGCCTGAGTAGAGTCCGATGCTATCGCACCATCGAAGTCTTGGCAGATAGTATCTGTGTCTTACAGAGCGGTCTCCGCTAGAAAGCACAAAATGGGCAGTTCCAAGCAAATACTCAGGCCGGAAGCTCTCGCCTTTTACGATGTCAGTCGCAGCGTCAAATCCTGGGGTCGGCAAGGCGTGGTGTTTGGGGGCGTCTTCGGATTCGCCCTCGGCGCTGCCTTCGTGGCGATCCCATTCACCTCCGATGTTCTGACCTTTGGGGTGATCGGCACCCTGGTCGTGGCCGCTGTTGAGGGTGCGGTCATTGCCGGCGCCTTTGCCGTCTGCATTGCGGCATTCTGCGGCAAGGGAGAGCTCTACAGTCGCGCAGCGCGCTCTGGCCGCGTAATTGTGCCAGTGCTTTCTTCGTCGCAAGCGGAAACTGTTTTGGTCGAAGCTTCGACGCAATCTGCCCTGAATGCCCGCCAATGGATCAGCACGGTGGATGCCAGGTCACTCTCCGAGTGGAATATGCGCCATTAAATACGGGGGCTTAACCAGCCCCATCCGCACCCAATCGTAGAAATTTACGCCCATCCCGGGATCACCGGCGTCTCTGACACGTTGAAGTGCCATCGGCACGCCGTTGAGGCAAAAAACCAATTCAAAGGAACCGCAATTATGCCCCCTAAGATCTTGTCTTTGTCCGGCGCCTTCGCCGTGTTGCTTTGCACCGGCCCCGCCCTCGCCTCGCAGCCTGATTCCACGCCAGCCGAACAAGCGCAGACCCAGCAGCTCAATCAAGGCGTCTCCAATTCCAACGCCGCTGCGGACGCCCAGAACACGGAAAAAAGCGCCGTCTATCAGGCCCAGGTCAACCGTTACCAAGAACAGCTGAAGGTCTATCGCGCCAGCCAAGCCAATTATCAGGAACGGGCCGCCGCCTATCTAGCGGCGCGTGATCGCTATATCGCGGCGCACGCCCGTTATCGCAGAGGCATGTGGCCTGCCAGCTATGATCAACGCCTGATCGTCGACACCAATGATCTGTTAGGCGCCAACGTCGCCACCGTCCATGGCAAAGTGGTCGGCCATGTCGTCGAAATCGCTCTCATATCGGGCCACGTCAGCGCGCTGCGGGTCAGCCTCGACAATCGCGCGGCCGATGTCTGGGTTGAGGCGCCAGATCTGCGCTTTGATGCCGACAAGAAGCTGGTGATGACCAATCTCGACCGCCACGACCTCTATTTGATGAGCCACGACACCTACTAATTCCAGCGGGCTGGCAACCGGAAACGGTTTGCCAGCCTCGCCCCTGGCAGGCGCTTGACGCCGCCCCCAACCTCCTTCAACCTACCTCGTTACTGGGGATTTGATTGGGGGAATTCCATGGTCGCAATCAGCACCGATATGCCACAGGAAACGCGGGAGCGGCTTTTCTTTGTGACGATGGCCTTCGTTATCGCCATTACCATTTTGGCGGGGTTTGGCTCTTGGGCCTTGCGCGGTTTCGTCGTCCAGCCGGTGCCCTTGCTGGTTCATTTGCATGGGCTGCTGTTCGTCTCCTGGGTCGGCATTTTTATCAGTCAAACCCTGCTAATCCAGCGTAATTCCGTCAGGCTTCACCGGCGCGTCGGCTGGCTGGCGTTGGCCGTCGCGGGCGCCATGCTGGTGGTGGGTTCGACGACAGCGATCGAAAGCGTCGTGTTGCAACGCGTGCCGCCGTTTTTCCCGCCCAATATCTTCCTGGCGCTCAGCTTCATGGAGCTCGTTACCTTTGCGACGCTGCTGACCACAGCCATCGCACAGCGGCGGCGTACGCAGTGGCACCGCCGCCTGATGCTGGGGGCGATGATTGCCATCCTAGGCCCGGCCTGGGGCCGCATGTTGCCCATGACTCTGCTAGGCCCCTTCGGTGGCTTTGCCGTGATGGGCATGCAAATGCTGTATGTGGCGCCAGCCATGATCTTTGACTGGCGTCAGCGCGGCAGCATTCATCCGGCCTATTATTGGGTTCTGGGAGCGCTTTTTGCGGAATGCATCGGCACACCGCTGCTGGGCATGTCGCCGCCGTTTGTGGCTCTCGCCAAGGTGCTGGCGCCGCATTGAAGCAGAGCGGCCCGATCATGCCGGGCCGTTTGCTATTTGACGTCTTCGTTGCGGACCAAGGCCATCTTGTAAGGTGACGGCAGTTGCGCCACGGCTGGTGCGGTTTGCGGAGTTTCGTACTGGCGGTATTCCGGCACTTCGTCCAGGCGCACGAAACGATAGCCTTCTTCCTGCATCGCGGTGATCACGGTGTCGGCGAGTTCCGCGGATTTGGCATAGAGCGAATGCATCAGCACAACGCCACCATCGGAACGGCGGATTTCGCGTAAATAGCCTTTGGCGCAAGTCTGGGCCGACCATTTGTGGCGCCAGCAATCCCAATCGGCGGCACTCATGATGTAGCCGTCGCGCATCGAAATCTGGCCACCGATATCCCAATAGACCGGGCCGACATAATTGCGCAACACGGGATCGGCATTGAGAATCGCGGCATGGGCCGAACGCCAATAGCCGTAAGGCGCCCGGAAATAGAATTTGTCGCCCGGCTTCATGAAGGGCGCGATCTCGTCATGCACCATACGCAGCTGATGGATCAGCTTTTCGGGATCGTTATCGTAAGAGCCGCCGAGCAACGGATGGGTAGCACTGTGATTGGCGATCAGGCTGCCTTCGTTGGAAATGCGCGCCAGCATATTGTGATGAGCCGCAGCCACTTCGCCGACCACGAAGAACGTCGCCTTGACGTTGTGGGCCTTCAAGACGTCGAGCACCGGTCCGGTATTGTTGTTGGGACCGTCATCGAAGGTCAGCGCAATCGTGTGCGCTTCGCGCAAACCAGAATGGAAAATGCTCGAGCGCTGAAACCACGCCAGCTCTGAATCAGCCGCCGCCGCCGCACCCATCAACAGTGCGCCCGCTGTTATCGCGCTCACCCAGAAATGCCGCATGTTGTCCCCGATCCGCCCGCCTATAGTCGTTCCAGTTTATGCCAGCAGCGCCAAGGGAGCAAGGGCCGCAACTTTATGCTTAACGGCGCGCATTCACCCATTCTGTGACGTTTCTCTGCAGCAGCCACAGCGGCATGGCGCCATTGTTCAGCACCAACGTATGGTAGGCTTTGAGGTCAAATTTCGCTCCCAGCTCGGCCTTGGCCTTTTCACGCGCTTCCAGAATGGCTTTCATGCCGATCTTGTAGGCGCAAGCTTGGCCCGGCCACACCACGTAGCGCTCGATTTCGGCGGTGACCTCCTCCTCATTCATCGCCGTCTTTTCCACCATGTATGCGATGGCCTGTTCGCGCGACCAATGTTTGGCGTGCATGCCGGTATCGACCACCAGCCGCACGGCGCGGAACATTTCGGCCTGTAGGCGCCCGAGATCACCATAGGGATCGTTGTCGTATGCACCCATCTCCTTGGCCAAGTGTTCGGCATAAAGCGCCCAACCTTCGGCAAAAGCGGAGTTGCCACCCATGCGGCGCTGGAACGGCAAAATCGTCATCTCGGTGACGGTCGCAATTTGTAAGTGATGCCCAGGAATGCCTTCATGATAAGCCAGCGTCGGCATCGCCCACATCGGCACCGCGGACGGATTGCGCTCGTTGGCAAAGAAGATTCCAGGGCGTTTGCCGTCGAGCGAGGGCCGCTCATAATAGGCTCCTGCCGAACCTTTTTCGGCGAACACCGGCACGCGTTCAACCTTGAGCGGGATCGCCGGCAGATGCGCGAAGACTTTCGGCAGCTGCAGCTTCATGGCGGCGAGGATCTCGCGGTACCGCGAGAGTTGCGCGGCCCGCCCCGCATCAGTGTTGGCATAGAGGAAGCGCGGATCGGCTTGCAGCTTGGCCATACGTTCAGCGACGCTGCCTTGCGTCAGACCTACAGATTTCAGGATGCGGTCCTCTTCGGCGCTGATGCGGGTCACTTCCGACAGGCCATAGGCGTGGATTTCCTCCGGCGTCATGTCCGTGGTGGTGAGGAGTTTCAGCTGATCGGCGTAATAGGCGCTGCCGCCCTTAAGGCGCCAGATCCCAGCGTCGTGACTGGCGTGCGGCAGCAATGCTTTTTCTTCAGCAATCAGACGGCGATAAGCAGGATAGACCGACTGCGCCACCGTGACCGTGGTGTCGTCGATCAGGCTTTGGCGTTCGGCGGCATCCAGGCCAATAGCTTTGCTCTTTTCGGCCAAGGTTTTGACCAGCGCATTGTCCTTCGGCGCGGGCGCGATCAAAGCCTGCATTTGCGTGATGCTGCGGTCGATGATGAAATCCGGCGCGACGACACCGAGCTTGGCTTGACGCTCGACATCAACGCGCACGGCATCAATCAACGGCCCAACCGCCTTGACGCGTTCCACATAGTGCCGCGCCAGCCTTGCATTCTTGATTTGGTGGGTGGAGAGCAAAAAATTGATGATGTTCTTCTGAAAGCCGAAGGCTTGTTCCACGGGATAGGGTTTGTTGTTGGCGCCGAGCCAAGGATAATTCGCATCCGCCAGCATCCGCCCATAGGTCCAATGCAGGATGTCGTAAGAGAGCTGTTCCTGATGCGAGAATCTGGTGCGATCCCACGCGGTCAATTCCGCATCCAGGCGTCTGATACGCGCAAAGCGTTTGTCCCGATCCGCCAGCGAATAGGGATCGAGTTTGTCACTGGTGATGTCATACCAAGCGCCGTCGAACAGTCCTACGCTGGTCAAAGCTTGCGGACTGTCGGCGATCATCTCAATGGCTTGGCGTGTCATCAGATGGGTGAAGCTAAACGGTGTGCCCCAGATGAGGCGGTAGGACACAAAGGCAGTCGCCAAAACAAACACGGCGGCGAAGCCGAGAACAATCCGTTTCGCACGCATTATGAACTCGCTTTGCTCTGCTTGCGGGCCCGCTCGATCTGAGCGGCCGTTCCCGGAAAATCACTTTTGGTCAGGTAATAAATATAGCGCGCCGCTTCATCTTCTGGATCGAGATGGGGAACGCCCAAACCGGCTTGGCGCGAGGAATGCAGCGCAAACCCGGCAATGGTGCCATCGGGCGCCAAATAGGCTTCAAGCACCGGCCCCAGGCCGGACACCGCATAGGTCATGACGCCTTCATAGGTCCAGAAGTTGCCGAGGCTGTAAGCAATGAGATGACCGCGATAGATTTCCACCGCACGCGGCACATGCGGGCCCTGGCCGATCACCAGATCGGCGCCGGCATCGACGACTGCATGGGCAAAGCTGGTGACATCGCCGCGATCTTCGCCAGCAAAAACCTCGTGGCCTTCCACCACATGGACGCGATCCCAGCCCTCGCCACCGCCATGGAAGGATACGATAACGACGTCGTGGTTTGCCTTTAGGGCACGAACCCGCTCGGCAGCACCCGCAATATCGTTGATGTCGAGGGTGCCATTATTGGGGGCAAACGCGATCACTGCCGCTTTGCGCCCGTCCTTTAAGGTAAGTTCGGCATAGCGTGCACCATCGCGATCCAAACCGCCGAAACCGATATGGCGCTTGCTCAGCTCGGCCATAGTCGTGGCTCTGCCTTCGGCGCCAAAGTCACCGCTGTGATTGTTGGCGAGGCTGACGGCGCTGAGGTGAAGGCTGGCAAGAACGTCAGCGTAATAGGGCGGAGAGTGAAAGGAAAAACAGCGCTCGCAATCCTTGGCGGAGTGTTCCGAACCGTCATAGAGCGGCCCCTCCAGATTGGCGAAGGCGATATCGGCCTTGCGAAAAATGTCGGCGAGGCCCTGCCCGATTAGTTCGGCTGCGTCCACACCCGGCGTAATGTCGGGATTAAGGCCGCGGTCGATCGAGCCCATCATCACATCGCCCGCCGCGGCGACACGCACCAGCCGCTTATCACCCGGCCCATAGAGGGTGGAGAGCCAGATCAACGTTCCCGGTGGCGGCGCGGGCGACGCCTGCACGGCCTTGGCAATGCGGGACGACGGAAAGCGATAATTGGCTTCGACCAAACTGGCGGTTGCGAGGACGATCAGCGTGCCTGCGAACACACAGGCCGCCACCGCCATGAAGCGGCCCAGCATCGTTTCGAGATCAAGCCCGTACCGGCGCGCCATTGGTCCCCACCCTAGCCCAGAATACTAGGCAGTTGTGGCGGCGAGTCGAGAGCGGATCGGGCCCAACCTCAACATGGTTAAGCCCGTTTCGCCTCAAATATCGGCGTAGCAGGTGACTTCGTCCTTGCCACCGGGATGGGTTACGGCGCCGAAACGGGCCGGGCCCACATTCTTGGAATAGCGATATAGCGCCCCCGAGGCATAAAGGGGCTTTTTCGGAGTCCAGGCGGCTTTGCGCTCCGACAATTCGGCGTCGGAAACTTCCACCTCGATGACACCGATTTCGGCATCAATGATGATCATGTCGCCGTCTTTGAGCAAGGCAATGGGTCCGCCATCGGCCGCTTCGGGACCGACATGGCCGACGCAGAGGCCGCGCGTGCCACCCGAGAAACGCCCATCGGTGATGAGCGCGATATTTTCAACGCCCTGACCGTAAAGCGCTGCCGTGGTCGACAGCATTTCACGCATGCCCGGCCCACCTTTGGGGCCTTCGTTACGGATGACGAGAACATCGCCTTCCTTGTAAGCGCGCGCTTGCACGGCCGCAAAACAGGCTTCTTCACCGTCGAAGACGCGCGCCGGACCGCGATGCTTGATGTGCTTGAGGCCCGCGATTTTGACGATGGCGCCTTCAGGGGCGAGATTGCCCCGTAGCCCGACCACGCCGCCGGTGGGCGCCATGGCATGCGGCACATCTACGATCACTTTTTGATCGGGATTGAAGACCAAGCCTTCTAGATTTTCCGCAATCGTCTTGCCGGTTACCGTCATGCAAGAACC
Organism: Rhizomicrobium sp.; assembly: GCA_031291635.1. Classification (GTDB taxonomy): domain Bacteria; phylum Pseudomonadota; class Alphaproteobacteria; order Micropepsales; family Micropepsaceae; genus Rhizomicrobium. The sequence goes on from JARLIR010000173.1 coordinate 19,869, forward strand.
GTCGATATAGCCGCCATCGAGCAGCGCCCGCATCAACATCGGCACACCGCCAGCTTCCCACAAATCCTTGGCGACATATTTGCCGCCCGGCTTCATGGAGGCGAGATAAGGCGTGCGCTTGAAGATTTCGGCCACATCGAAGAGATCGAAATCGATGCCGCATTCATTCGCCATGGCAGGCAGATGCAACGCCGTGTTGGTAGAGCCGCCCGTCGCCGCAACCACCGCACAAGCGTTTTCAAAGGCTTTACGGGTGCAGATGTCGCGCGGACGAATGTTCTTGGCGATCAGATTCATCACCGCTTTGCCGGACAGCAGCGCGTAATCATCGCGCGCCAACAATTCCGCGGGCGGACCTGCTGAATAGGGTAGCGCCAAGCCGATGGCTTCGGAGACACAAGCCATGGTGTTGGCGGTGAACTGGCCGCCACAGGCGCCTGCACCCGGGCAAGCGTGGCGTTCGAGTTCGGTCAGTTCGCAGACATCCATCTTGCCCGCGGAATGCTGGCCGACGCCTTCGAAGACATCGACCACGGTGACATCGCGGCCCTTGTGACGGCCCGGCATAATAGTGCCGCCGTACAAAAACACGCTGGGAACGTTGAGGCGCAACATGCTCATCATCATGCCCGGCAAGGATTTGTCGCAACCGGCGATGCCGACAACTGCGTCATAGCAATGGCCGCGAACGGTGAGCTCAACACTGTCGGCAATGACTTCGCGGCTGACCAAGGACGAGCGCATGCCCTCATGGCCCATGGCGATGCCGTCGGTGACGGTGATGGTGCAAAATTCGCGCGGCGTGCCGCCCGCTTCTTTGACGCCCGCCTTCGCAGCCTGGGCTTGGCGCATCAACGCGATGTTACAGGGCGCCGCTTCATTCCAAGCCGACACCACACCTACGAAGGGGCGGTGAATCTCCTCTTCCGTCAGGCCCATTGCGTAATAATAGGAGCGGTGCGGGGCACGCTCTGGGCCTTCGGTGACATGACGTGAGGGAAGTTTCGATTTGTCGAAGCTGGGCATGGGGCAAATCCTGAAATGCAGTCATTCCACCAACGCGGCAGAGACGACCGTTCCCTAACCCTCGCGCCTCGGCCTGGCAAGCATTTCAGTCACCAAAAATGCATCAATATTGTCCGAATTTACCACAGCCAGACATTATATTCCAATTATTTGCAATCTTACACTGCGGCAGAAAGGGATGCCGCGTCTCAAAAGGCCCGCACAGTTTCCACCAACCGCAGATATTGGGACGTTTCGAGGTCGCTTAAGAAGACCGCCTCACGACCGGCGAAATGACTCTTTATCGGCACCGTATCGCGCCCATAACCGCTGTTGAGCGCCCGCCAAATCAGTTCGGTACAATAGAGGCGGTCGCGGCTTTCCAGTGAGAACTCGGTATCGAACTTTACGGCGCGCAGAGCAAATTCATCCGCTGCCTGCGCGGCGCGCAGGGCCGCCGCGGCATCGTTCGGCCGGAAGACATCGAGCCGTTGCGCCCCGCGCGCAAATTCCTTCAGTCGCACACGCACCACCTTGGCGTCAGTCTGCGCAGGATTGCCCGAGGCGTGCACCACAAACGGATCGTCGCCTGTTGTGACGACCATGCCGACATGGCCATGCCGGTATTGTGGCAACGACCACCGGCTGGCAAGGCGCGCCCAGAAAGCCCCAGGCAAGGTTACGAACACCACATCGCCAGGCCTCAGGTCATGCACAACCGGGATCACAGCCATAGGCGCCAGAGAGCCCGTTCCGACGCGGCTATCCTGGAACAACACTATGGCTGCGGCCAAGACGAGTATCAGGGCGCGGCGCAACTCTTTGCCGCTGCGAAGACCGCGCCATAGGTCGCGCCCGTCAAAGTATTCCGCGCCGCCACTTCTTGCTGCTCCTTGGGCATCTCGGAGAGCTTAGCAACGGCATTCAGCTGGTCATCCGACAGCGAGCCCTTAAGCTTGCCAGCGTAACACGAGCACTGCTTGTCGATCACTTGGTCGTCCACTTTTTGGCCGAGGAGCGACAGGTTTCCCAGCCCGCCGCCCTTCACACAACTCGCCTTGATCTTACTTTCCGGCGAACCACAACCAGCCACTGAGGTGATCGCTGCAATCGCGACTACCACTTTCCATATCCGCATTGCCCTACCCCGCTTTCAACCAAAGCAGAGCATACCACCGCAGCGCGAAATGTTAGAGATTCGCAACTGCGTCATTTGGCAACACAGGTTATGCGAGAGCCACGCCTTCGAGCGCCGGGTAATCGGTGTAGCCCTTCGGCCCTTCCGCGTAGAAAGTTGAACCATCGAAAGAATTAAGCGGCGCATGGGTGCGCAAGCGCTCCACCAGATCGGGGTTGGAGATGAACGGCTTGCCGAAAGCCACGGCATCGGCAACGCCATCGGCCAGCGCCTTCTCGGCACTCGTCTGATCGAAGCCTTCATTGACGATATAGACGCCGCCAAAAGCCTCTTTCAGCTGCGGCCCAATCGAATCATCCTTGCGGGCTTCGCGCGCGCAAAGGAAGGCCAATTTCCGTTTGCCCATTTCCTTCGCCACGTAGGTGAAGGTGGCCAGCGGATTGCTGTCGCCCATGTCCTGGCCATCGCATCGCGGTGCCAAATGCAGACCGACGCGATCAGCGCCCCACACTTCGGCGCAGACATCGACGACTTCCAGCATTAGACGGGCGCGGTTCTCGATTGAGCCGCCATAGCCGTCAGTACGCTGGTTGACTTTGTCCTGCAGAAATTGGTCGAGCAGATAGCCATTGGCGCCATGCACTTCGACGCCGTCAAAGCCGGCCTTTTTGGCGTTCTCCGCACCACGCTTGTAGGCAGCGATGACGCCCGGAATTTCGTCGATTTCCAACGCGCGCGGGGTCTCGTAGTGCTTTTCGGGGCGCACCAAGCTGACATGCCCGGAAGGACGCACGGCACTGGAGGAAACCGGCGTGGCGCCATTCAAATAACTAGGATCGGAAATGCGACCAACATGCCAGAGTTGCAGCAGGATACGGCCGCCCGCATCGTGCACGGCTTTGGTGATCGGCTTCCAGCCCTCAACCTGTTCATCCGACCAGATGCCGGGGGTGCGCGGATAGCCAACGCCCATGGCATCGACCGAGGTGGCTTCACTGATAATGAGACCCGCACTCGCCCGTTGCCGATAGTATTCCACCATCAACGGGACGGGGACGCGCGTATCCGCTGTGGCGCGCGTGCGCGTCAGGGGAGCCATAACAATACGATTGGGAAGCAAAAATGCGCCCGCTTGCAGCGGTTGAAATAGGCTAGGCATGGTGGCACCTCTGGGAAAAAGCTTTCCCAGCTGAGATAGGTGCTAGTTGTAAAAACAACAAGCGCCCCACCAAAATTTGACGGAGCGCTCAAATACTACATCCTTAAAAAGGATAATCGCTTAGTCACGATAGCGCCGTTCTTCGTAAACGCGATTGCCGTGACGGTCATACCAATAGTAGCGACGACTGTGGCGCTCATAGTGGCGGCCGCGGCTGCAATCGACGTCACGCTCAACCGCATTACCGGCCAATCCGCCCGCAACCGCGCCGCCGACGACACCAACCGCACTACCATGAGTAATGGCACTGCCGATCAAGCCGCCACCCACAGCACCGAGAATACTCCCCGTGGGGTGGCCTCGCCCGCTACAGGCATCGCCATAGGCCGCCGTTACACTGACACTCAGCCCCAACAAGGCCGCCACCAGCAAAGTGCTGCGCCCGCGCATGAGAAACTCCTCGTTCCGTTTGCGCAGAAGGAACGGCTACGGGCGCCGGAGGTTCCGGGCCCGATTGCGGTATTGTTGTGGCTATGCCAGCCGCGTCAGCGCCTCTTTCAACCGCGCCGCCATGGCGATGGCTTCAGCGCGCTTGTCGCGCTGCTCCTGCAGCACGTCTTCCGGGGCGCGTGAGACGAACTGCTCGTTACCAAGCTTGGCATCGAAGCGGGCGATTTCGTCCTCGGCCTTCTTCAAATCCTTTTCGAGACGAGCGCGCTCTTTGGCAAAATCGATAACGTCACCAAGCGGCAGACCCGCCACGGCTTCACCGACGACGAACTGGGCCGAGCCTTGCGGGAACACATCCGCGGTAGCGACGGTCGAAAGCCGCCCCAGCGTAGCGATGATGTGGTGATGGGTGTCGAGACGTTCTTTGGTCTCGGGCAAGGCATCTTTCAACACCAAAGCGATTTTGGCGGATGGCGGCACGTTCATTTCGGAGCGGATGGAGCGCACGCCTTGCACCAGCGCAATCACCCACTGCATTTCGGCGGCAGAGGCTGCGTTGACCGGCAGCGCCGACAGATCCGGCCATGGCGCCTCGATCAAAAGGCTGTCACGCGGCGCCAAATGCTCGACGGTGCGGGCCCACAATTCTTCGGTGATATAGGGCATGAAGGGATGCAGCAGTTTCAGCACCGTGTCGCGCACCCAGGCGGCAGTCATACGCGCTTCGGCTTTGGCGCCTTCGTCCGTGCCATTCAGCAGCGGCTTGATGAACTCCAGATACCAATCGCAATAAACGTCCCAAACGAAGCGATAGGCTGCGCCTGCCGCATCGTTGAAGCGCAGGGCTTCGAGGTTGTCGGTGACTTCCGCCGCGGCCTTGGCAGTTTCCGCGACGATCCATTTGTTGATGGTGTGTTCGACTTTGGCGGGATCAAAATTCGGCCGCGTCTCGCAGCCATTCATTTCGCAGAAGCGCGCCGCATTCCAAATCTTGGTCGCAAAGTTGCGATTGATTTCGACCCGGCTGGGGCCGATGCGCATATCCTTGCTTTGTCCCGCGGCCAGACAGACGGTGAAGCGCAAAGCGTCAGCGCCGTAGAGGTCGATCAATTCCAAGGGATCGATGACATTGCCCTTGGTCTTCGACATTTTTACGCCCTTCTCATCAAGGACGCGATTGTGGATGTAGACCGTCTTGAACGGCACATCGTCCATGAAGTGCAGCCCCATCATGATCATCCGGGCGACCCAGAAGAAGATGATGTCGAAGCCGGTGATCAGGACATTGGTGGGATAGAAGCGCTTCACTTCCGCCGTGTCGTCCGGCCAGCCGAGTGTCGAGAACGGCCACAGCGCCGAAGAAAACCAAGTGTCGAGCACGTCGGTATCGCGCGTCAGTTTCTTGCCGCCCGACTGTTTCACGGCGTCGGCTTCGTTGTCGGCGACATAGATTTTGCCGTCTTCGTCATACCAGGCCGGGATTTGATGCCCCCACCAGAGCTGGCGGCTGATGCACCAGGGCTGAATGTTGCGCAGCCAGTTGTAATAGACGCCGGTCCAGTTCTCCGGAACGAATTTGGTGCGGCCGTCTTCCACCGCTTTGAGCGCACGCTCAGCCAGCGGCTTCACATTCAGATACCACTGCTCGGTCATGTAGGGTTCGAGCACGACCGTCTTGGTCTTCTCATCATGCGGCACGGCATGGGTGATGGGCTCGATCTTGTCGATCAGACCCAGTTCTTCCAGGTCCGCGACCATCGCCTTGCGGGCGACGAAACGGTCGAGACCGCGATACTTTTCTGGCGCCACCTCGTTCAGGGTGCCGTCCTTGGCCAGGATGTTGATCAGCTGCAAACCATGGCGCTTGCCGATCTCGAAATCGTTGAAATCGTGGCCGGGGGTGATTTTGACGGCGCCCGTGCCCTTTTCGGGATCGGCATATTCATCGGCGATGATCGGGATCAAGCGATCCGCTAATGGAATGCGGGCCTGTTTGCCGATCAGATGTTTGTACTTTTCGTTTTCCGGATGCACCGCGATGGCGGTATCGCCCAGCATGGTCTCGGGCCGCGTGGTGGCGACGATGATGCCATCGTCCGAGCCTTCCACGGCATATTTGATATGCCAGAGGCTGCCCTTCATCTCGATGCTTTCGACTTCAAGATCAGAGACAGCGGTTTGCAGCCGCGGGTCCCAATTGACCAGCCGCTTGTCCTTGTAGATCAGGCCCTGGCGGTGCAGCTCGACGAAAACCTTGAGCACCGCGCGCGACAGCCCCTCGTCCATGGTGAAGCGCTCGCGGCTCCAATCAGCCGAAGCGCCCAGACGGCGCAGCTGCTCGCCTATGGCGCCGCCGGATTCGTCTTTCCACTTCCAGACGGCTTCGAGGAATTTCTCGCGCCCCATGGCAACGCGGCTCTGCTGCTTTTCGGCGAGCTGGCGCTCCACCACGAGCTGGGTGGCGATCCCGGCGTGGTCCATGCCCGGCTGCCACAGCACATCCTTGCCGCGCATGCGCTGGAAGCGGGTGACAGCGTCTTGCAGGGTGTTATTGAGGGCATGGCCAATATGGAGGCGCCCGGTGACGTTCGGCGGCGGGATGACGATACAAAAGGGTTCGGCGTCCGGTCTGCGCCCCATATGGAAGGCACCGGATTCCACCCAAGCCTGATAAATGCGGGTTTCGACTTCCTGCGGATTGAACGTCTTGTCGAGCATAGGATCCCCTCGATGGGTCTAGGACCCAGTCCGAAATAGACCTCAGTCCCAAAAAAAAGACGAAGCCCGGGCTGGGTGAAACCAGTCCGGGCACCGATCCGTCAAGGGGGCATCCGGAGCAATCCCCGGACTTCACCCGCTTTGGGGCATTATTTCTTGGTTCCGCGCGCCTTGGCGACACGGGCGACCTCGTCGCGCACCGCCCCTTCCAGGAGGGCCGGGAAGTGCTCGTCCATCCATTCGCGGATGAGGGGCTTCATCCGATCCACAATCTGCGGGGCATTCGCACCCAGCCACTGCTTGACCACCGGCTCGAAGGCTTCGCGGACGGCGCGTTCGAAAACCGCTTCCACGGAGAGGCCGGAAACGTCGGTCGCGGGGCCACGTGCTGGTGCGGAGCGAACAGGCTCTTCCTCGTCGGGCTCGTCGATCGCCGCAAAAGCGTCATCAATCGACTGGCGCGTTTTGTCGGTGAAAATATCGTGATGCACCGACTCTTCGGTGTGGTGCTCTTCCGGTTCGATGTTCTCAAACACCACATCGTTTTCCGGTTCATGGACCGGAGGCGGTGCTTCATACACTGGTGCCGGCGCATAGACCGGCGCAGCGGCGCGGACGGGCTCGGGCGCGACTTCCTGGGTCAGATCCAGAATGTCAGCTTCCGGCTCTGCCACATGGACAGGTTCCGCAGCGGGTGCTGCTGCGGGGGCCTGCTCTGTGGAATCCTCAGAGATAATTTTGCGGATAGAGGCAAGAATTTCCTCCATCGTCGGTTCGTGCTGTGGGCTCGATACCATGCGTAACTCCCGGCCACCGGTCTACGGATAAGACCCTATGACAATCAATCATAGAAGGCAAAGAACGAGTTAACATTCGTAAGGATAAACAAGATTTATATCTAATCGCCGAATCCGATCCAGCGCGCGGCGTTGTTCTCGTAGTGCTCAAGTGGGTCGTAGAGCGTCACTTTGAGGCCAAGGTTTTTGGCCGTGAGCAAGCCGGAGACCGCCAGCACTTGATAAGCCGCAACCGTCGCGTCGCGTCGGGAAGTCACCACGGCCACTTGGGCGTTAAGCAATTCCTGCTGGGCATTCAGGACATCCAGAACTGTGCGCCCGCCGACTCGCTGTTCCTTACTGACCCCCATGGCCGCGATCTCATTGGACTGGGCGGTGGCCTCGTTGGACGTAATGTTGGCCAAGGCCGCTTGATAGATGTTCCAGGAGGACGCCACGGCTTCGCGCACTTGGCGGTCCGTGACAGTGACGTTGAGGAGCGCTTGGGCATGAAGCTGCTTGGCTTGACGAATCGCCGACTGCTCTGCCCCGCCCTGATAAATCGGAATGTTGAGCTGAGCCTGCAGGCCAATGCCTTGGGTGATCTGTCCGGCGCCAAGGGCTGAGGCGTAGGATTGCTGCGAATAACTGAAACCGCCTTGCAAATTGGCTTCCGGCAGCATGGCACCGACGGCAATGTCCACGGCGTAGTCGGTGGCGCGTTCGTGCTCCTGGGCCTGGACCAGTGCCGGATTACCCTTGGTGGCGATCTGCTCGACCGAGTCCTGCGAGTTTGGCAAAATCACGGGCGCCGGCGGACGGTCCTCCAGCGTCTCAGCCGGGCGACCAATCACTTGCATGAAACCAGCCCGGGAAATGGCGAGCTGACCCTCGGCGGCGGTCGCGGCGGACTGTGCCCCCGCCAAGCGCGCGTCGGCTTGGGCGACATCGGTGCGGGTCAAGGAACCAGCCTTGAACTCCAGCGCGGTCTGGTCACGCTGACGGCGCAGAATGTCCACGTTGTGGCGGCGCAGATTGACGATGGCGGTATCGCGCACCACATCCATGTAAGCAGTAACCCCCGCCAAGAGGACGGTTTGCTCCGTAGCCGTCAGATCGGCGCGCGCGGCGCGGACAGTCGCCTTGGCCTGACCGATTTCGGCATAGGTGCGGCCACCGCGAAACAATTCCTGCGAAAAACCGATCTGGGCCTGGAGCGGATGCGTGACGGCTCTTTTGGCAACGCCGCTGATACGGGCTTCGTCATAGGCATAGGTGCCGGTCGCCGCGATGTGCGGCCGCCAAGCAGCATTGGCCTGTGCCACCGTTTCGTCGGTCGCCCGAACACCAGCGCGCGCGGCGCCGAGCTGGGGATTGGTCTCATAAGCGATGCCCAGTGCATCCGTCAGAGAGAGCCCTGGCTTGGCAGGCTCCTGGCCAAAGCTCGGCCCTGCCGCAACGACCATAACCGCCGCGACCACGCATGCCCGTGAACCCCAAGAGTACGCCATTACAGACCCCTTCCGCTGCGAATCAGGCTTGGCAAAAATACCAAGCCCAGCCTCCCTGTGCCGTCCGGAAGCCCCTTTTTCCCGCGAAAAGAGAAGATCTGCCAGACAACTTAACCTAGGGACGCATATAGGTTCACGATATCTGGGCTTCAACAGGGAGCGCCAATGTGTCAGTTGCATCCCGGCATAGCGTCCGGCGCAAACGTCTGTTATAGCGCCCCTTAGTGAGGCCACGTGGCGGAGTGGTTACGCGACGGTCTGCAAAACCGTTTACTCCGGTTCAATTCCGGACGTGGCCTCCACTTTCCCAGCCCAAAAATTCAAAATTTACACAGTGATGCAATCCGTTAAGGGTTTATTAACCTTGGGGCGGCATCCTCCCCTCGTCTTCCCTTGAAGACACCCCACCATTACCCAACGCCTTGGGGCCGGGAATTTCCCGGCCCTTTTTTCTTGTTTACTGTGGGTCTTCTTCGGTTGGCCTTGGTTTGGCTTTGGACTGGCGCCAGAGGCCCCAACGCACTTCCAGTTTGCGACGGTTACGACGGGCCAAATGGCTATCGACAGACAAGACGACGTGTCCTCACGGAAGCATCCAAAATCCCAGGATCGGCAAAAAGCCGAGAATGCCTCCCACCACCAAACTGGAGCCGAGAATCGCCCGGTGATGACGGCGCCCGGGCATAGGCATGCTGTAGCGGCCCCGTCGGATTCTTGCCCGCCCGTTTGCTGGATTGCTTAGGCTCTCGGGTGAGGCGTGTTTGTCGCGGCCTTTGGTCATGAAACTCATTTGGCGGTTGGACATCAGTTTGATATAGCCACGCGCCTCAAGACGCGCTAGAGAACGCGCCCTCAAGTGTTCCTCGGTAGCTCAGCGGTAGAGCAACCGGCTGTTAACCGGTTGGTCGCCTGTTCGAATCAGGCCCGGGGAGCCACTTGAAGTTCGCTCTGGCGAGTAGTGCAGAGCTTCTCAAAAACCGCCTCTGATCTCGTGCTTCGGTTAGGAGCAGCAGCACCATGCTGCGCCCCGATCAGATGCACGCTTTCCGCTGCGAAAAAAAACAAGGCCCGCGCGTGCCGGGCCCGAGACACTCCGGAAACAGTCGGTCAAATGCCCTGGCGCGAATGGCGCGCGGCTTCAGGCTTGTAGGAAATAGTCTGGAGCGGAGCCGCTTTGGTTTGGCCCGGGCTGGCAATCGTGCCGCTGCCGCAATCACCGGACGTCTGCGACACCACTTTGGGCGCCGCATTGCCCGATGCCGTGATCTGCACCGTTTTCACACAGACGCCAGTGCCGGACAGGGTTGAGGCGAAGGAATACCCTGATCCTGCCGGGAGCGCCTTAAACTCCGCCGAAGACAACGGCGCGTTGTGGAGAGCCTGCTGCATCATGATGACCATTTGGCGATCCATCAGCGCCGAGATGCGGTCCATCTCCGCAAAAGGCGATTCGTCGAAATAGCCAATCGGGGCAGCGAAGCCGCTCGCGCGCACAAAATTCACTTTGGGTGCTACATCACCGGTGTAACGGATGTGAGCCACACCACCGTCAGGCATATTCACGATCATTTCGTGCACGGAAGAGCCTGCGGCGAACGCCAGGCCGGTTACCGCCGCAACCGCTGCGGCGGCCAGAATTACTGTGTTTGTCAGACGCATGGGTCACTCTCAGATGCGAATTCCACCCATGAGATACTCCCCCAGCTTTGCTGCAGCCTGACCGCGATCTGAAATATAGGTAAGATCGACGCCTCGAATCCCACAGTGCCGATGGGGAAGCACAGCATTGGCTTGCCGCGGCTTCACCGCGCCGTTACCCTTTTTTGCGGTCATTGGAACACCCCATGGACTTTAAGCCCGACGCCCTCGCCGCCATTGGCAACACCCCTTTGATCCGCTTGCGCCACGCATCGGAGGCAACGGGCTGCGAAATCTTAGGCAAAGCCGAATTCGTGAACCCCGGGCAATCGGTGAAAGACCGCGCTGCGCTGTTCATCGTGCGCGACGCCATCGCCAGAGGGACACTGAGGCCCGGCGGCGTCATTGTCGAGGGAACGGCAGGCAACACCGGCATCGGCCTCTGCGTCGTCGCCAACGCGCTTGGCTTTCGCACCGTGATCGTCATTCCCGAGACCCAATCGGTCGAGAAGAAAGACGCTTTGCGGCTGATGGGCGCCGAATTGATCGAAGTGCCCGCGGTGCCTTACCGCGATCCCAACAATTACGTGAAGTTGTCGGGCCGCATCGCCGAAGCACTCGCCAAGAGCGAACCCAATGGCGCCATCTGGGCCAATCAGTTCGACAACACCGCCAATCGCCAAGCCCATATCGAAACCACCGGCCCGGAAATTTGGGAGCAAACCAGCGGCAGCGTGGATGGCTTCGTCGCCTCCGTCGGCACCGGTGGCACCCTGGCGGGGACCGGCATCGCGTTGAAAGCCAAAAATCCTGCGATCCGAATCGCCGCCGCCGATCCTTTGGGCGCGGCCATTTATTCTTGGATTAAGAATGGCGAGCTCAAAGCCCACGGCTCATCAATCACCGAAGGCATCGGGCAGAACCGCGTCACGGCCAATCTCGAAGGCGCTCCGATCGACGACGCCTATGAAATTTCGGACGAAGAGATGCTGCCCATCGTCTTTGACCTCTTGCTGCATGAAGGTCTCTGTGTCGGCGGCTCGACCGGTGTTAATGTCGCGGGCGCCATCCGCATGGCCAAAGAGATGGGTCCTGGTCATATGATCGTGACCATCTTGTGCGATGCCGGAACGCGCTACCAAAGCAAGCTTTTCAATCCCGAGTTTCTGCGCACGAAAAACCTTCCCGCTCCATCCTGGCTGAGTGCCCAGCGCTCGCCGATAACGGTGCCATTCGAATGACCCAGCCCCTCGTCGCCCCCCTATGGCTTGCCGAACGGCGCGCGGACCCGAAGATCAAAGTGTTGGACGCCTCGTGGTATCTGCCCCAGGCAGGCCGTGACCCCAAGGCCGAATTCGACAAGGAGCATATTCCGGGAGCGCAGTTTTTCGACATCGACGCGGCCTCCGATGAGACCAGCCCCTGGCCGCATATGCTGCCGCCGCCTGCGAAGTTCGAACAGATCATCGGCGATCTGGGCATCGACAACGAAACTACCGTGCTCGTCTACGACACGGCTGGCCTGTTTTCGGCGCCGCGTCTGTGGTGGAGCTTTCTTGCCATGGGACATGACAAAGTTCGCATCCTGGATGGCGGCTTGCCTGCCTGGAAGCGCGTCGATTATCCGCTGCGCGATACGCCCACGCCGAAAACAACCGCGCATTTTGCAGCTGCACCCAATCGCGCTCTGGTCACCAGTTTTGACGAGATGCTCGCCATCGTCGAAACCGGTTCGGCACAAATTATCGATGCCCGCGGCGCGCCGCGTTTCTTCGCCCAAGAGCCGGAACCCCGCCCAGGCGTACGGGGCGGCCATATGCCTCGCGCCATCAACATCCATTACGCGGATTTCATCGCAGCCGACGGCACGCTGAAACAGGCGCCCGAACTCACTGCCTTGTTCGAAGCAAGGGGCGTCGCCCTAGACAATCCCATCGTCACCAGCTGCGGCTCCGGCGTTACCGCGGCGATTGCGCTGCTAGCCCTGACGGTCGTAGGCGCGCAGCATGTCTCGCTCTACGATGGCTCTTGGGCCGAATGGGGCGCGCGGCCCGAAGCTCCCGTTGAGACAGGAGCCGTATAGGACGAAGGGCCATGGCTAGTTCTCGCTCGAAACGTTACCTGCCGATGACGGTCACCTTCTTGCAAATGAAGGGCAGGCCCACCTCGCCCCCACCGCCCATGCCCAGCGGCAAAGTCGCTATTTTAAAGGCGCAAAACCCGCCGGTGCATTTCTATCGTTATCTCTACAACACCATCGGCGAGGCCTATTTCTGGGTGGACCGGCGCCGGGTCGATAACGGAACACTGGCCGAAATCCTGCAGAGCCCGCAACTCGAACTCTATGTGCTGTATGTCGACGGCTGCCCGGCCGGCATGGCGGAATTCGATTTCAAGGATAGTCCGGCGGGACTTCTCGCCTATTTCGGGTTGCTGCCCGAATACATTGGCCGTGGCCTTGGCGCCTACTTCCTGCACCACGCCATCCAGAACGCCTGGATGCGGCCGATCACGACGCTGCTGGTGAATACCTGCACCCTGGACCATCCCAGAGCGCTGCCGCTCTACCAGCAAATGGGCTTTACGCCCTATTCGCGCGAGGACCGTCGCGTCGAGTTGCTTTGACGCCGGTTTTACCGCAACACTCCCGTCCCAAAAGCATCACGGCGCCCACTTAGTCGGGGAAAATAGTGCGGCGCCCCGATCTCAAGGGGTTTTCATGTCCAATACCGATTCCATTAACCAAGCCGGAGTTCCCGAAAAGCTCTGGTTCGGTCACCCGCGCCTGCTCGCCCTGCTGTTCAGCACGGAGATGTGGGAGCGCTTCGGCTATTACGGCATGCGGGCCGTGTTGGTGCTGTATCTCGGCCAGCATTTCCTCTTTGCCGATCACGTCGCCAACGGCCTCTATGGGGCTTTCACCTCACTGGTGTATCTCACCCCGCTGATCGGCGGCGTTATCGCCGACCAATATATCGGCTCGAAAATGGCGGTGAAGACCGGCGCCGTTCTGATGTCGATCGGTTACATGATGCTCGCCTTCACCGGCGGCGATGCGGCCAAGCCTTATGTGATGATCGAAAGCCAGCGCTACGAAGTGCAGGTACAAGGCACCGGCGACAGCGCAGTTCGCTATCTCATCCAAGACGGTCTGCGGCATAAGATCGTCGGCAACGACGATAAGTCGATCTCGATTATCGGCGCCAAAGCAGGCGTACCCGAGAAAGTGGCCGACGGGCATTTTCGTTTTGACGGCGAGCGCAATCCACTCAACGTGATCTTGCTATTCGCTTCGCTGGCCCTGGTGATCATCGGTAACGGCTATTTTAAGCCCAATATCACCACCATTCTGGGCACCCTATACGAGCGCACCGACCGCCGCCGGGATATTGCCTATACGATTTTTTACATGGGCATCAATCTGGGGTCGATCATCTCCCAGGCCTTGGTGCCGCTGATCGCCATCTGGTGGGGCTATAAGTGGGGCTTTGCCTTCGCCGGCCTCGGCATGTGCTTGGCCTGGGCCCGCTTCCAATTTGCTGGCAAACGCTTGGCGCCTTACGGCAACCCGCCGCCGGATGCCAAGAACGTGACGCTGTTCGTGATTGCCGGAACGTTGGCGTTGCTGCCCATCGTCTGGTTCCTGCTCAACAACGCCATGACCACAGCCTCGATCATCCACAAGGTTGCGGCGGTCGGTATTATGGGCTTCCTGGCCTCTCAGCCTTTCCTTGGTCAGGTGATGTTCATCGTCTTCTTTAGCGCCATCATTGGCATACCGGTGTGGGCGCTGTTTAGCGTGAAACCTGAAGAACGTGACCGCATGGCGGTTGCCTGCGTCCTCACTTTCTTCTCGGTGGTGTTCTGGACCCTGTTTGAACAAGCGGGTTCCTCGATGACGCTGTTCGCCGACCGCAATACCAATTTGCAGCTTACCAGCGCCTATACGATGCCGGCTGGCCAGGTGCAGATTTTCAATCCACTCTTTATCGTTGTCTTCGCGCCGCTGTTCAGCGTGATGTGGAACTTCCTTGGCAAACGCGGCATCGAGCCGTCGGCGCCGTTGAAATTCTCCATTGCTCTCGTCCTCGTCGGTCTTGGCTTCCTGGCGCTGGTGTTCGGCTCCAAATTCCATGGCGCGGATTTCCGCGTGCCGCTGTTCTGGCTGGTGCTGGCTTACTTCCTGCACTCCATGGGTGAGCTTTGCTTATCGCCGGTTGGGCTTTCGATGATTTCGAAACTGTCGGTGCCCAAGCTGGTCGGCATGATGTTCGGCGTCTGGCTGCTCTCGTCTGCCATGGCTCAGTATGTCGGTGGTATTGTCGCCCAGTTCGCCTCGACCGAGACGGTTGCGGGCAAGGTGCTGAACCCGCAGGTGTCGCTCGAAACCTATATGGGCGTCTTCCAGTCCATCGGCATCGCCAGCATTTGCGCGGGCGGTGTTCTGTTTGTGCTCTGGCCGCTGCTGCGCAAAGGCATGCACGGCATTCGCTGAACTTGCGTCCCGGCCTGATCGGGGTTACGGCTGCCATTCGCATTTATTAGAGCGGCAGCCGTGACCCCAAAGGCCAAACCAGAAACCATTGCCGTAGCCGCAGGGCGGATGAGTGCCGAACATTTCGGCACCGTCAACACACCGGTCTACCGCACCTCCACCATCCTGCATCCGAGCTATGCCTCGCTAAAGGCAGAGGCGCAGAGCCGCTATTCCTATGGCCGCTGCGGCACGCCCACGACCGAGAGTTTCGAGCAGGCGGTGGCGGAACTTGAAGGTGCCGCCCGCACCGTCAGCGTGCCCTCCGGCCTTGCCGCTATCACCACGGCGATCCTCGCGGTGGTTTCGGCCGGCGATCACATACTGGTGACCGATAATGTCTACGGACCCACGCGGCGCTTCTGCAACCACGCCCTAAAGCGCTTGGGTGTTGAGACGACCTATTTCGATCCGCTGGTTGGGGCCGGTATCGAGGCGCTGTTCCAGCCCAACACCAAAGTGGTGTTTTGCGAAAGCCCCGGTTCACTTACCTTTGAAGTCTCCGACGTTCCGGCCTTTGCCGAGGTTGCGCATCGCCATGGCGCGGTGGTGATGATGGATAACACCTGGGCTACGCCGCTCTATTTCCCGGCCTTGGCGCGCGGCGTCGATTATTCCATCCAAGCCGCCACCAAATATATCGGCGGCCATTCCGATGTCATGATCGGCACCATCAGCGTTGGCGAGGAGCACGCCAAGGCGCTCACGAGCTTTGTGCGCGATGCGGGCCTGTTCGCCAGCCCTGACGATTGCTTTTTGGCCCTTCGCGGCCTGCGCACCATGCCCGTGCGTCTGGCACGCCATTGGGGCAACGGCCTCACCCTCGCCCGCTGGATGGCGCAGCGGCCAGAAGTGGCCCGCGTGCTGCACCCCGCCCTCGAAACCGATCCCGGCCATGCCTTGTGGAAGCGGGACTTCACGGGCGCTTGCGGCCTCTTCGGGGTGGTCTTGAAACCGGTAAGCGAAACCAAGCTCGCAGCCTTCTTCGATGCCTTGAAGCATTTCGGTCTGGGTTATTCGTGGGGCGGTTATGAAAGCCTGATCATCCCGGCCCAATTCGTCCGCACGGCGCAGCACTTTGCCGCCGAAGGACCAGTGATCCGTATCCATGCCGGACTTGAGGATGCGGGCGATCTGATCGCCGATCTTACCAACGCTTTCGTCAACATGGAGGCCGCATGACCGACGCGATTTCCTTGGAGAATTTTCTTACCGCAGTCCGCTTCAACGAAGACGGCCTCGTCCCCGTGATCGCACAAAGCCATCAGACCGGCGAAGTGCTGATGCTGGCCTGGATGAGCCGCGTGACGCTGGAGCAGACCCTGACGTCTCGCCAGGCCACCTATTGGTCGCGCTCACGGCAAAAAGTTTGGCGTAAGGGTGAAAGCTCGGGCAACACCCAGCAGCTCGTCGAAGCCTATGTCGATTGCGATGGCGACACGGTGCTGCTCAAGGTCGACCAGATCGGTCCCGCCTGCCATACCGGCGCGCCAAATTGTTTTTTCCGCAAACTGGCTTAGCCGAAGAGCGGGCCGAGCTGGTCGTTGAGGAATTTTCCCGCTGGATCGAGCGTCCGGCGCAGCGCACAAAAGTCTTCGAATTTGGGGTACTGCTGCGCCAACTCGGCGCGGGTTACGGTGTGGATTTTGCCCCAATGCGGCCGCCCGCCGTGGTTGCGGAAAATCGCCTCGCACAGCCCGAACAGGGGCCGATAGTCTATCTTCGCATATTGGTTGACGGTGATGGTGGCGCTTTCGCGCTCGTAAAAGGGGCTTAGCCAAATATCGTCTGCCGCCACGGTGCGGAAGACGAGCGGAAAAGCGGTGGTGATTTTGGCCTTACGGATTGCCGCCGCGACCTCCTGCATCACCTCAGCGCCCTTCTCGTAAGGCACCGCATATTCCATCGCATTGTAACGGACCGTCCGGGGCGAGGGATAGACTTCGTGGCTCCAGCGCACCTTCTGCCGCTTCGACATGAAGGCGGCGAAGAGTTTGTGGCTAGGCTTTATCAGCACCGGCAGATAGCGCAGCAACTCGTTGGCACCGGCAAAGACATATTCGTCGGCCCGGCGACGCTCGCCACGGGCCAGCAGCGTACGGGCGCTGTGGCGCACAGGGGCATGGCATTCGGTCTCGTTGAGCGAGCGGCAGACCGCAACATCGCTGTGAGGAAACCAGAAAAAGGAAAAATTGCGGTTGGCGCTGGTCAGCCCATCGAGTTGGCGAAAAAGCTCGTCGATGGGATGCAGGAAATATTTGCGCTGCAGCTTGTAGACCGGCCGCACCTTCATATCGATTTCGGTGACAACGCCGAGCAGGCCAAGCGACAGCCGGCCCGCGGCATAGATCTCAGGATTTTCTTCCGGTGAACAATGGATAACCTCGCCGGTCGTCTTGAGCAGGCGGAAACTGGCGACATCCGCCGAGAGGCTACCGAAGGCGCGCCCCGTTCCATGCGTACCGGTGGCAACGGCGCCGCCCAGGGTCTGGCGATCGATATCGCTCATGTTTTTGAGCGCATAGCCGAGCGGATGAAGCAAGGAGGCCAAGCCCCACAACGGCGTGGCCGCAGCAATGGAGGCGACCTCGCGCTGCGGATCGAAGCCGTTCAGCCCGGTAAAGGCTGACAGATCGATCAAAGTGCCGTCGGTTTGGTTGAGCGGCGCGAAAGAATTGCCATTGCCGAGAAAGCGAACATGGCCTTCGGTCTTACGCACGGCGATGGCTAGATCGACCTCGGTCTTGGGTTCGATCGCGGCGCGTGGCTTAAAGCGCACGCTCCCTGACCAGTTCGTCCATTTGCCGCCGACAATTTTCATGACCTGTCTGTAATTGAACGCGTAACACGGGCGGGGCTTTTAGCCCTTCGCACGCCAAGGTCAACGGGCGGCAAAGTGTCTAGGTCCGAAGCTGTCGCTTGCGCGACCCTTTTTTTTCGAAAATGGCGACCCCGGCGTGACTCGAACACGCAACCTGCGGCTTAGAAGGCAGCTGCTCTATCCAGTTGAGCTACGGGGTCCGAACAGGTTCAGTGCGACCAGGGCACTTTCCTATCATAGCGGAAATTATCGGCATAAGCCTTGGGTTTTGGTGTCGGACGGTGCGGCTCGAAGAGGTCGAAAGCGATTTTGTGCTTCTCGGCGTAGGCAATAGCCTCTTCCCGGCTGTCGAATTCGAGCTCCACCTGGCTCAGCATATCCGATGAGCTGGTCCAGCCCATCAGAGGATCAAGCTGACGCGGACTGGCAGGCTCAAACTCCAGCAGCCACGCTTTGGTGCGGGCTTTGCCCGACTGCATGGCATTTCTGGTCGGCTGATAAATGCGCGCGCGCAAAGGAGCCTCCTGCAAAACCGCTCGTAAATCTCCTGTTCGCCCCATGGCGACAGGCCGTCCAATGTCCTCGCGCACCAGCGGGCGAATGCTGGTCGGGGCGGCGTGATTCGAACACGCGACCCTCTGCTCCCAAAGCAGATGCGCTACCAGACTGCGCTACGCCCCGCGAGGTCCCCCGCCGTACACGAAATAACGGCACTCCTGCAACCCTCTAGCGCCCGCTTAGGCGTCACGGCGGACACTTTCCTAGCGGGAGTGTTTGTTTAGGGGGCGTTGTGGAAAATCCGGGCGTGAACTTTGGCGCCAGGCGCAATGCCCAGTTGGCGGGCGGCGCCCCCCTTAAGCTCGAGGACGGCCTGCACCGGTTCACTCGAAGGCACGGGGGTCTCTGAATAGGGGATGGTATTCTCGGCAATGGTCGAGACGGTCCCGTCGGCCTTGATGAAGAGCATATCGAGCGAGATCACAGTATTCTTCATCCAGAAGGCGCGGAACTCTTCTTTGCCGAAATCGAACAGCATGCCCTCATGAGAGCCAAGTTCGGTGCGGAACATGAGGCCCTTGGCGCGCGCGGCGTTATCCACAGCCATTTCAACGTCGAACGTCGCTGGCCCCTTATTCGTATCGATCACAATCTGCGCTTTGGCCAGCCCGGTTTGAGGCTTGTCCTGCCCGGGGGAGCAAGCACAGAGGACGAACAGGGTAATCAGACTTGCCAACAGCGCGCGCATACTTACTCCAGCCTCACCATCTCGGAGGCCAGGACATACGCCAATTCGGGCCGCGTCAGGAGTCCAAGATTGTAATTTCGGCTGCCAATTCACCCTTTGGCCCGTCACCGGCGCGGACGCGCACGCGCTGACCTTGTCGTAGCTCGCGAATACCACTGCGGCGCAGCGTTTCCATGTGAATGAAGACATCGGGCGTGTCCGGCCCACGCGAGACGAAACCATAGCCTTTGCCGCGGTTGAACCACTTCACGATGGCGTCAAAAGCAGGTCCGCGCGGTTCGGCGGTATAGCGCGCACCACGCGGGCTTGCCGTTTCCGTCACCTCGGCGGTCGAATTGTCCAAGGACAATAGCCGACGCGCTTGCAAACCTTTCGGCCCCTGCACCGCCTCGCAGACCACGCGCGCGCCTTCTTGTGCGGTCTTGAAGCCCGATTGGCGAATGCAGGTTTGATGCAGAAGGATATCCCCTTCGACACCACCCGCGGGCTTGATGAAACCGTAGCCTTTTACCAAATCAAACCATTTGATCTGGCCAATGATTTCCTGGGTGCTATCGCTCGTTGGCGAAGCGTTTATTGTTTCCATCCCCGTCCCCGTACTCTTGGTGATTAAAACAAGGTTAACACTTCTCTTTTGCCGAGTGAAGGTAATCTGTCGCATATCCGACATCTCGCTGCAATTTATGATTGCAATTCGTTTGGCGGCACGAGTGCTTTGATTCGCAACGATGTTCGGGAACAATGGAAAGTTTCGGTACCTTCTTCAGCAGCGCCTTCCAGCCAGAAAACATGGTTTTGGCCGAGAATATTGCTGGGCCGCCGTGCAAAAATACCTCTGATGGACCTAGTCCACCTCAAACCC
The DNA here is from genome assembly GCA_031291635.1 of Rhizomicrobium sp. GTDB lineage: Bacteria > Pseudomonadota > Alphaproteobacteria > Micropepsales > Micropepsaceae > Rhizomicrobium. The sequence continues at coordinate 39,727 of JARLIR010000173.1, forward strand.
GACACGAGACCCACGATGCAAGACGAATTCGATGCGCTTTTCGTGGCCGAGGGATGGCTTGTTGAAGGGCACAGAGTGGCACTCGCGACCGTGCTCAATACCTGGGGCTCGGCGCCGCGCCAACCGGGCAGCATGCTGGCAATCCGTGACGACGGTGTCTTCGCAGGCTCGGTGTCAAGCGGCTGTGTGGAAGGCGCGGTCATCGAAGCCGGACTCGCCGCCCTGCAAGACGGCAAACTTCGCCAACTCGAATTCGGTGTCGCGGACGACACCGCTTGGTCTGTAGGCCTGACCTGCGGTGGCCGTATCACTGTGGTGATCGAGGCCTTGCGCGACCAGACCTTGGTCGCCCGCCTCAATCAACCGCGCCGAGCGGCAAGACCCGTGGGGCGCGCAGTGGATATTTCGAGCGGCAACGCCGTTTTGTTCGACCCCGAAGATAGGAAAAACCCACTTTCTCTTAGTGCACGAGGACGCTCAGCGCTGATCGCCGAGATCGCTGGGGCCTCGTGGTTCATTACGCAACACAATCCACCAGTCGATCTCGTCATCATCGGCGCGGTACACATCGCCCAGGCGCTGACCAAGATGGCGTCGCAGCTTGGCTATGATTTGCGCGTGATCGATCCGCGCAAAACCTTCGCAAGCGTCGAGCGCTTTCCCGGCGTGACGTTATTCACCGACTATCCGGACGAGGTTTTTGCGCACGCCCCGCTCGCCCGTCGCAGCGCCGTCGTCGCCTTGGCGCATGACCCCAAGATCGACGACCCAGCCTTGATCGCCGCCCTGTCGTCATCCGCTTTTTATATCGGCGCCCTGGGTTCGCAGGCCACGCAAGCCACGCGCCGGGAGCGGCTTGCCGCGCTTGGATTCACCGCAAGCGATATTGCCCGGCTGCATGGCCCCATTGGGCTTTCAATCGGTTCCAAAAGCCCGCAAGAGATTGCTATCTCGATCCTCGCCGAGATCATCAAGGCTCAGCACCTCGCTTAGTAAGCCTGCTTGTCATTACGGGCCATGCGCATGGTATGGGGATGGAGTTCGGAAGGCTCCAGCACGCCATTACCGTTCTTGTCGAGCCGCGCGAACAACGTCACCTCGCTGCTGGCGTATTCCTGAATGGTGAGGAGCCCGTCCCCATCTTGATCGAGGCGCCGGAAGAGGCGCACGTTGACCGGAAGATAGCGTTGCTCCTCCGAGGCTATGAACTGCTGCACGGTCATGGTTTGCGTTTTCCCGGCGCCTGCGATGAAGCGTTTGCTGATGGCTTGATCCAACTCGCCGCGGGTGACACGTCCATCCATATCGAGATCGTTCTCGCGACAGAAGCCTGCAAGTCCCGCACGTCCGCTGCGCGCCAGAGGATCGGAAACGCCGCAAAAGACATATCCTGCCCCGGTGCGGTCGAGTTCGACAAAGCGGATATGCTGCGGAGCAGCGTATTCGGCCAGCGTCAGCTTTCCATCGCCGTTCCAATCCAAGCGGTGAAACATGGCTTCATTGGCGGGATAGAATTCAGCGGCGCGGGCCGCAATAAACTGTTCGACCGACATACCGGGCGTATGGTGAGTGGCGGCAGCGAAACGAGCCCCGATGGTGCGGTTCATCTCGTCCCGCGTAACCTTGCCATCTTTGTTGAGATCGAACTGCCGCAGCAACCGCTCGGCGCCGCGTTCGACGGATCGCTCCAGCCCCTGCATCGGGCCGTCATTGGTTTGAGCCGGTCCGGCGTTTTGGGCGTTGGCACTGGCCGTCGTTGTAACGCCCAGCAACAGGGCGAGCATCAATCGTGTTTTCATGGCTACCCCATAGATTTTCGTGAACACAGTATCGCGGATAGGTAGTCGCAGAACTTTACCAGAACAAAATTCAATATTCGCAATTCTGACCTCAAATTCCCTCCCGACAAACTTCGAGACAATTGTGCATTTGCGAGACAGACGCGCATTGCCGACAATCAGACATGCTAGACTTACCCGCGATGACCCGGGACGACTCAAAACCGCAAATCCTGGTGGTGGAGGACGCGCGTGATATCCGCGAGCCGCTGGCGCGCTATTTGCGCGAAAATGGCTACCGCACGGCCACTGCCGCCGACGCTGTTGCCGCCCGCAAGCTGATGAAAGCTTCGGCCGTCGATCTTATTGTGCTCGACATCATGATGCCTGGCGAAGACGGCCTCAGTCTTTGCCGTTTCATCCGCGAAACCTCACAGACCCCAGTCATTCTTCTGACCGCGCGGGGCGAAGAAGTCGATCGCATTATCGGCCTGGAAATGGGCGCCGACGATTACATCGCCAAACCGTTTAGTCCGCGCGAATTGATCGCGCGCATTTCTGCCGTGTTGCGCCGCACCCACGCCTTGCCGCCGCGCCAGAAGCCGCCCACGGCCACGCGTATCAAATTCGGTGATTGGACACTGGATACGGGACAGCGCGAATTGATTGGCTCCGATGGCGTGGCATTGCCGCTGTCGAGCGGTGAATTCCGCCTCTTATCTGCCCTACTCGAACGGCCAAAGATTGCCCTCTCCCGCAATCAGCTGCTCGACCTGACCAAGGGGCGGGATGCGGATTTGTTTGACCGCTCGATCGACAATCATGTCAGCCGCCTGCGCAAAAAACTCGAGCCAGACCCTAAGAACCCGCGCTACATCAAGACCGTTTGGGGCGGCGGTTATATCTTCGCGGTGGAACCGTTCACCGAATGAGACTGCGACCGCGGACCCTCGGCGCCCAGCTCATCGTCGTCACGGCGCTGGCAATCTTCATCTCCAACGCCGCTGTGGCGCTGTGGTTTGCACTGGGCAATGAGCGCCAGAACGAGGCGCAAATGGTGGAGCACATGCTGGATCGCGGTCCTCCGCTCACTACCTTGATGGCCAACATTCCGCCCAAGGCGCGCGTGGCGGCGGCGGATGCGCTGCAAAACCGCTTCTGGCGCTACAGCATTCGCACGGGCAAACACAATCCTGAACCCATGTCGGCAGATGAGGCCAAGCTTGCGGCGCGGCTCAAGACGATGCTGCCCCAGAGGTATGCGGGCCAGCCGGTCGAAGTGCATTTTCGTACCGTCCGACAGACAGAGGACGAACACGGCCCGCCGCCACTATCGGCGCGCGGTGTTGAAATGACCCTGCCTGTGGTCCGCGGCACCGAGCTAATCGTGACCTTCCTGCGTCCGCCGGGGCCTCCTTGGCCTGCCGAGATGGCGATGGCCGCCATATTGGCCGCGCTGATCGCCTCCGCAGCTGGTGCCTACATGGCGCGCGCAGTGGCCCGCCCCCTCGCCAAGCTCGCCGATGCGGCCGCCCTTGTGGGCCGTGGCGAGATGCCCCCGCGTGTGCCGGAGGAAGGCCCCGATGACGTCCGCCGGGCGGCCGAGGCTTTCAACACCATGACCGATCAAGTGACCCGCACATTGGCGAGCCAACGGCAATTGCTCTCGGCTGTAGGGCACGATCTACGCACCCCGATCACGGCGATGCGGATCAACATCGAGTTTGTCGAGGATGGCGATTTGCGCGAACGGCTGCAGCGCAACCTCGACGAATTGCAGGCGCTGACGGAAGCGGTTCTTTCGGCGGCCAAGGGAACCGGCGGTGAAGCCAAGCGGCAGGTCGATCTGGCGGCCCTCGGCGAAAGCATTTGCAACGACCTCGGCGACCTGGGCGAGCCGGTTGTCTGGCATAGCCACGATCCAGCGCCGCTGGCCTGCCACGCCAATGAGATCCGCCGTGCCCTGCGCAATCTGGTGGAAAATGCGGTCCGCTATGGCGGCAAAGCAGAAGTATCACTGCACGATGTTTCTGGTGCCTATGAACTTTGGGTCGAAGATGAAGGCCCTGGTATCCCGGCGGAAGATCGCGAGCGCGTCTTCGAACCCTTTGTCCGCCTGGAGAGTTCGCGCAACGTTGAAACCGGCGGCACGGGCCTCGGGCTCACACTGGTCAAGGCCATTGCAGAGAGCCACGACGGACGTGTGACCTTGGAAGACCGGCCCGGTGGCGGCTTGCGCGCCCGCCTTGTCCTGCCGCGGCAAGCGCAACGGACGACCGCTCGGCTGTCCAAAGAAACGCTATGATCGCCGCTATCGTTCTGGCAGCGGGCCGCTCCAGCCGCTTCGGAGCCAACAAACTACTGCAGCCACTGGACGGAAAAGCCATCGTTCGCCATGCCGTCGAAGCCGTTCTTGCCAGCAAGGTCGAAGCTGTTTTGGTCGTTACCGGCAATGAGTCTGAGCTTGTCAAAGCTGCGCTCGCAAGATTGCCTGTGACATTTGCAGATAATCCAGACTTTTCCACAGGTTTGAGCTCATCTCTCATCTGCGGCGTGAGGTGTCTGCCGCCAAGTTGCAAGGCTGCTCTGATCGCGCTCGGCGATATGCCGTTCGTGACGCCTGCAGCGATCAACCGGTTGGTCGATAGCTTTGCCCATGGCCGCGCGATCTGCGTTCCGGTTTGCGCTGGTCGCAGGGGGAACCCGGTGCTGTGGGGTCGGCGTTTCTTCGCGGAAATGTTGGCACTGGGGGGCGACAAAGGTGCCAAACAGCTCATGGCCTTGTACAGCGATCTTGTCTATGAGGTTGAAGTGGAAGACGAAGCGATCCACCGCGACATCGACACGCCAGAAGATCTGAGCCGGCATATATGAGCGATTTGCCCTATTCGACGGCCGTGCTGCGACTGGCGGCAGAGGCCAACGGTGCCGGAAGGCTGGCGCCGCCCCGCCGTAGCCATACCGAGAACAATCCCGTCTGCGGCGACCGCGTGACAGTGGATTTACGACTGGTCGGCCCCGTGGTCGAGGCCATGGCGCATGACACCAAAGCCTGCGTCCTGACACAGGCTTCGGCATCGCTGCTGAGCGCGGCGCTGCTGGGGAGCACGGAGGCGCAGCTGACGACGGCGCGGGCGGCTGTGGCAGCGATGTTGCTGGGTGGCCCGGCACCTGATGGCGCCTATTCCGGTTATGCCGTGCTGGCAGAAGTGGCGCGCCACCCTGCCCGCCATCGCTGTGTCCTGCTGCCGCTCGATGCGGCGCTGAAGGCTTTGTCATAGACAGCCAAACCAGACGGCCAAGGGGCCCAGTTCCAGCGTTTTCCCCTTCACCTCCGCCTCGCCAC